>NZ_CALFSA010000068.1 GCF_937919355.1 uncultured Methanofollis sp.
ACCCGATATACTTGAAAAAGAGCATGTCCTCGACGAAAAAGTTGACCTTCATGAGATCTCCTCTGGTGATGTCGTCCTGTTGTTACATCTGTCTGTCATGATCTTGCAGAGCAGTGCGGCCTTTCACTGCCCTGTCAACTCCCTGTACAGGTCCACGTGGAGGTCAGCAACCTTCCTGATGTCGTAATTGTCTGTGAAGGGCCGGGAGATGGCCGCGTGCTTTCCGAGCAACGCCCGGTCCTCGAGCAGCGCACCAGCCTCTTCGATGTCCTCGAAGTACAGCGCCGTGTCCTTAAAGTTCCCGGTGAACTCCGGGATCCTGCGGGCGACGACCGGGAGGCCGGTTGCGAGCGCCTCCAGGATGACCATCGGGAGGCCCTCGGCATAGGAGGGCATGAAGAAGACGTCGGCACTGCAGTAGGCGGCGGTGATGTCGTCGACAAAACCCGTGAAGAGGACGTTCTTCCCGCACCGACTTTTTTTCTCCTCGATCACACCGTAGTCCTGTGAGAGTTTCCCGTATGGAAACCCGCCGACCCAGACAAACCTGATCTCCGGGTGTTCGTGTGCGAGGGCGAGGAAGTCGTAGATGCCCTTCCGCGGCGTCTGCTGGGCGACGGTGAGCACCACCCACTCGTCCTCGCCGATGCCGTACTTCGCCCTGAATGCCGCCCTCTTCGCCGGGTCCGGCCTGAACCTCTCCCTGTTCACGCCGTTCGGGATGAGAGTGGTCGGGACGTCGGGGGCGAAGGCGTGCACTTCCTCGTCGCAGAGAGGGGAGATGGTGATGATATGGTCGAAACCCTGGTAGATGCCTGGATAGAACCTGTTGATGGTACTGGAGAAGGCGATGTTCCCGCTGTTGAGGCGCGGGGTGGAGTGGGCGGTGAGCACCTTAATGCCGTGCTCGAATTTCTTGTTCGTCAGGGCGAGGGGGCCGAAGGTGTGGTAGTGGACGAGGTCGAAGGTGCGGCCGCGGGCATTCCAGGAGACCTCGGTTCCATTCCCCTCTCTGGCGAGAGCGCCGTACAGCGTC
>NZ_CALFSA010000069.1 GCF_937919355.1 uncultured Methanofollis sp.
CTGCTCTTCACCGTTATCCCCGAGACTATCGTCATCTTCGGTCTTGTCGTTGCTCTGCTGCTGCTCTTCTAAACACGAAGTGAACACGGAGTGAATGATGGGACTGGAAGCTGTCGTTGGAGATATCAAGGAAAAAGGGCGGAAAGAGGTCACCGCTATCCAGGCAGAGACCGGGGCAGAGGTCAGGCGTATCCTGAGCGAAGCACAGGAGCGTGCGGCGTCGATCAAGCAGCAGGCCGATGAGGAGGTGGAGCGGGACGTCCAGCGCATCGTCAACCAGGAGGTCTCGGCCGCAAACCTCTCGGTCAAGCGCGAAGTGCTCAACGCACAGAAAGACACGCTTGCCAGGGTCCACGAAGCCACGATTGCCCGGATCAGCGACCTGCCTGCAGATTTCCATGCGCAGGCCCTCCGCACCGTCCTTCCCCTGGCGGCTGCAGCAGTCAAGGGCGGCGTGGTGTACTGCAATGCCCGTGATATCCCAACCATAAAGAAGATCCTTGCCGAGAGCAAGGAAATGGCAGGCTTTTCGGTCGGCGAACCTGTCTCTATCGAGGGAGGGATCGTCGTCGAGAGCGCCGATGGCAGGATGAAGATCGATTATACATACCGTACGTTCCTGGAGACGGTATGGGAGTCAGGGCTCAAGGATGCGTCTGATATCCTGTTCCCCTGAGGAGGATAGGGCATGGCTGACGTAGGGGGCCCTGCCCCATACATTTACGTCTCCACGCGCATGCGTGTGCGCAAGGCGAAGTTGATCCCGCGGGAAGAGTACCTGCGGATGCTCAACATGAGCCTGCCCGAGATCACCAGGTTCATCGGCGAGACCGAGTACAAGAAGGAGATCGACGAACTCGGTTCGTCCTTCTCCGGCATCAACCTCATCGAGGTCGGCCTCTCCTGGAACCTTGCGAAGGAGTATCAGGAGATCCTGAAGATCACCCCGGCAGGACTGATAAGGTTCGTGCAGAGTTACCTGCGCCGGTGGGATATCCAGAATGTCCTGACCATTCTCAGAGGGAAGGTCCAGGGCGTGAAGGTCGGGAAGATCAAGGAAGTGCTCATCCCCGCGGGTGAGCTTGACAGGAATGTCCTCGACCGTCTCCTTGCTGAAGACTCCCCCGAGAGGATTGTGGAGTCTCTCAAGGACCGCAGGCTCGGCCCTGTGCTCTCTGCCGGTCTTCACGAGGCCCTGGAGACAGGCTCTTTTGCGAAACTCGAGAACGAGCTCTACAAGCACCTGTACACCCAGATGATCTCGGACGCGAAGGGTGGCATCAAGGGCGGCAACGTTTTCCTGAACTATATCCAGATGGAGATAGACCTCAGGAACCTGATGAACCTCTTCCGTTTCCGCGCCGCACATGCGGGCGAGGAGATCAGAGATCTGCTCATTCCGGGTGGCAAGGCCTTCACGGTCGATGAACTGATGCGGATGAGCACGATCGAGAGCCTCGACGAATTCGTCGACGCCGCGAAGAAGAAGACGCGGGACCCCGAACTCGTCGCAGTCTTCGACGAACTGCAACAGCAGCGCTCGATCCACGAGGTCGAGGTCATGCTGACGAAGTTCGAGCTCAAACAGATGGAAAGGCTCTCCAAGCTCTATGCCTTCTCGGTTCTCCCGATCCTTGCCTATCTTGAGATGAAGAAGTACGAGGTTGCAAACCTCCGTGCCATTGCACGGGGGAAGGAGTACGGCCTGCCGAATGAACGCATTCAGAGTTACCTGGTGATGTAAGGATGGAGATTGCAGTTATCGGAAGCAACGAGTTCGTCATCGGGTTCAGGCTTGCGGGCATTCAGAAGACGATCGCCGCGGAAAGCGACGAGGCTCTGAAAAACGCCGTCCAGAATGTCCTTGCGGACAAGGCGGTGGGCATCCTGGTGCTGAGTGGCAGCGATATGAACAGGCTCCCCCTGCGGCTCCGGACCCTGCTTGAGGAGTCCGTGAAGCCGACTGTGATCGCGATCGGCGAGGAGGAGGGAGGCCTCTCCATGCGGGAGAGAATTAAGAGATCGGTCGGTGTTGATCTGTGGAAGTAAAAGCAGCGTCAAAGACAGGCACTTCGACAGGAGTGCTCAAGAGAATTGCAGGCCCGGTCGTCACGGCCGTCGGTCTCGGCGCCCACATGTACGATGTGGTCAAGGTCGGGAACGAGGCGCTGATGGGCGAGGTCATCAAGATCGCGGGTGAGAACGTCATCATCCAGGTCTATGAGGCCACTGACGGCATCCGCCCCGGCGAACCGGTGGTAAACACCGGCATGCCGCTTGCGGTCGAACTCGGCCCTGGTCTGCTGAAGAGTATCTACGACGGTATCCAGAGACCGCTCGAAGTGCTCATGAACAAGATGGGCAGCTTCATCGAGCGCGGTGTGACCGCACCGGGCCTCGACAGAAGTGCGAAGTGGGAGTTTGTCCCGGTCGTGAAGGCCGGCGACCGTGTCGAACCCGGCATGGTCATCGGCACGGTCCAGGAGACCACGTCGATCCTGCACAAGATCATGGTCCCGCCCAACATGAAGGGCGGCGTGGTCAAGAGCATCAAGGGCGGGTCTTTCACCGTCGAAGAGACGGTCTGTGTCCTTGAGGACGGCTCCGAGATCAAGCTGATGCAGAAGTGGCCGGTCCGTGTGCCGCGGCCGGTGACGGAGAAGATGAACCCGGACATCCCGCTCGTTACCGGGCAGAGGATTCTCGACGGGCTCTTCCCGATCGCCAAGGGCGGCACCGCAGCAATTCCGGGCCCGTTCGGCTCGGGCAAGACGGTCACCCAGCAGCAGCTTGCAAAGTGGTCTGACGCCCAGATTGTGGTCTACATCGGCTGCGGCGAGCGTGGCAACGAGATGACCGAGGTCCTGACCGAGTTCCCTGAACTCGAAGACCCGAAGTCGGGCAGGCCGCTGATGGAGCGGACCATCCTGATCGCAAACACCTCGAACATGCCTGTGGCGGCCCGTGAAGCGTCCGTGTACACCGGTATCACCATTGCGGAATACTTCCGTGACCAGGGCTACGATGTGTCCCTGATGGCCGACTCCACCTCCCGGTGGGCAGAGGCCATGCGTGAGATCTCCT
>NZ_CALFSA010000070.1 GCF_937919355.1 uncultured Methanofollis sp.
GAGACGCGTCTCTCTCTCAGTACTACCTTACAGCAAAACACACACCCACACAGTGACCCCTCTCCCCCGGTGTCCGTGTGTGCGGGTGAGTGTGATATTCGCGATGCTGCAAACGATCGTGCGATGTCGCCGAATAGGGCCGATAATCAGAATCTGTCCTCATCCCTTCGCCCGTTGAATTGCAGCACCTTCCGTAAACTGCTGCAAACTGCTGCAAAGAAGAAGGGTCTGCTGTAAGAGTCCTGCCACGCGATGGCACTTTTGCACCCCGTTTGCACTGGATTTGCACCGGAAAAGTGCAAAAACAAAGGCGGAGGATCGGGCCTGGATTGAATATTATAGAGAGAGGAGAGAGAGATCTCTCTCTCATAGTACTATAGTGCACCAGAATAGAGACACACACAGCACGGGGGATCTCTCCGGGTCTGGGGGTGACTGTGTGTGTGATCTGTGCCAGAGTGCAAACGATCGGGAAGATGGGGGTGAAAGGGCCGGGATGTTCAATCCCGATTCAAAAATTCCCCCGTTTGGTGGCATTTTCAAAGTGCAGGCCCGTGCAAACCGGTGCACAGGTGCAAACAGGACGGCCCCTCTCCCCGGCGTGCTGGAATGAGTGGGAGAACGCCGGGAGAAGGAGTGATCACCATCTCCTGATCTCACCGCTATTGCCCCTGCCTCCCCTTTGGGATCTGCTCATCATTACATCACAATATTTTTGCAGGGTATTGCCCCATCCTATCCTATGTCCAAGCCTTCAGAGTCTCTTGATCTGCTTAAAATCTATTCTCGTAAGGATTTGAAAGAAAAGTTTGGCATTTCAGACTCACGCATAGATACAGGGATATTTCCATGGGATGCTCGGTCATCAGTCTGGTTATTCATAACAAAAGAAAAAACGTCTGGCATGACCGATTATTCTGACGACTTTGATGGTCAGATCCTAAATTTTGATGGGCAGATGGCTGGAAGGACTGACAAAAAGATTGTTCATCACGTAGAGGACGGCAACGAGTTGTTGGTTTTTTTCCGGAACCGGAAAAATGAGTATCCCAACTCTGCGTTCAAATACTTGGGGAGTTTTCAATACCTCTCCCACAAAGGGGAAAAACCGACGAGATTTGTCCTTCAGGCATTGGATATTGGCATGGATGAGTGCGGTGGACCTGTTCCTCTTGTTGAGGACCAGAAGTCTGAAGAGTACATTGAAGGAATGGAGAGGACGCGGGTCCAGACCTACTATGAGCGGAACCCACGCCTGAGGGCAGAGGCGTTGAGGGTCCATGGGGCAAAGTGTGCAGTCTGCGGCTTTGATTTTTCTGAGACCTATGGCACTCTCGGAGAGGGCTATATCGAGATCCATCATAAGAACCCTGTCGCCTCCTATGAAGGGGAAGTCGCTGTCAATCCAGAGACAGACCTTGTGCCTGTCTGTGCCAACTGCCACAGGATGATCCACAGGAGAAAAGATCCGATCTCAGTGGAGTCTCTCCGCACAATTGTGCAAAATCGTTGATGAAACCGTCCTTGGAGGAGAGGTGTGTGTCCTAAGCCCGCAGGCAGTATCTCCTCCCCCCACTTCCACCCCGCCCCCGAAACCCTCATCTCCTCCCCCGTTCATCCCTCCTCCATGCCAGAAGAAACCCCGGCACCGAAAAAATCCCTCGACAAACCCGAGGTCGGCGAGTACAAAGGCAATCCCATCCTGAGCATCCCGGTGGGGAAGAGCGGCCGCCCCTTCAGTTTCGGCTACCAGAAGGCGAAGGCAATCCTCCTCTACGTCGAGGAGATCCGGGCCTTTGTACGGTCGGTCGAGGAGAAGGAGAAGAAGTAAGCAGTCCTCACCCTCCCCCGAAGAACAGGGAGGTGCACGCCCGTCCGCGGTGTACCTGCATGGCAGGGCATCGGCCGGAGGGGGGATGAAGGTGT
>NZ_CALFSA010000071.1 GCF_937919355.1 uncultured Methanofollis sp.
CGCAGTCGACGTCGACGAACCAGGGTGCGTCGCCGCCCGTGGACCACTCAAGGTCCGGGGCCTCGACGGCCTCAGGAAGGGTGGCGAAGGGGACGAGCGAGATGGTCTGTGTGGTGGTGCTGGTGCCGGCGTCGTTGATGACCGTCAGGGTGACGGTGTACTCCCTCACATCCGTGAAGGTGTGGACAGGGTTCTGCTCGTCGGAGGTTTTTCCGTCGCCGAAGTCCCAGGACCACGTGGTCGGGCACCCTGCCGAGGTGTCGTTGAACTGCACCGTCGCCGGGGCCATTGTCCGCGTCACATTGGCCTTGAAGGCGGCCGTCGGCTGGATGGCGCCGGAGGTGTAGGTGACGTTGTCGAGGTGGCCGCAGTCGTTCTCTCTGTACCGGTGTTCGTTGGTGTAGGTCCACCTGAGGACGTGTTCGCCTGGCGGGACTTCATAGTACACGCCAGGCCAGGACTTGCCCTCCTGTGTCCCCTTGATCTGTGAGATCTGGGTGCCATCTGCGGAGAACTTCAGCAGGCCACTGTAGATGGTGGCGCTGGCGTTGATGTTCCAGTTGAAAGTGAGCACGCCCGGGCCGGCGACCGTCGCCTCGATCCAGGTGGTGTTGCTGCTGGATGAGATGATGCCGCTCCTCGCGGAACTCCCGTTTGTCAGGGCGCAGTAGATGTCGGCGAACCAGTCGGCGTCGCCGCCTGTCGTCCAGGCAAGTTCTGGAGCGTCCGCGGCCGTGCCGAGGGTGATGGGCTCGGTGACCTTCACTGTCTTTGTCACCGTGTCGGTGCCGAGGACGGGTCCTCCGTCGCCGTCTCTCCCGACGATGTTGGTGACCGTGAGGGTGACGGTGTAGTCGCCCGTGTTCTCGTAGACGTGGGTCGGGTTCTGTTCAACGGATTTTGCGCCGTCGCCGAAGTCCCAGTCCCATGCGGTCGGGAATCCGGTGGAGTTGTCGGTGAACTGCACGGCCAGGGGGGCCATGCCGCGGTTTTCGGTCACGTTGGTGACGAAGTCGGCGACAGGTTCGCCGCCGCCGTAGGTGCAGGTGACATTGTCGAGCCACCCGCCGTTCTCCTCGGCTTCGGTCATCAACGTGGAGTAGGTCCAGGTGAGGGTGTGGGTGCCGTGGCCGATGTGATAGGTCTCGTGGTGCCACTTCGTGTCGTACTGGATCTTCTTGTACAGGTCGTCGTACTGGTCCGCATCGTCGACCGCAAACTCCATCTTGCCCATGGGCATTCCATAGACCTTGCCGGGGTTCACCTTCCAGTCAAAGGTGAGTGTGCAGGGGCCTTCGATAGTGGTCCGGACCCAGGAGTTCTGGCCAGAGGTCAGCGCGCCGGCGCTCTTTCCAGCACTGGCGCTGACATACTCGGGGCCCTTCACGACCGACCAGGTGGCGTTGCCACCGGTGGTCCACCCGAGGTCGGGGGCGTCGAGGGCCTCCGCGAGGGTGACCTCGCCGATTGAATGGATATATTCGGTCTTTGTCTCGGTTTCCTCCACGCCGTCTCTGGTGACGGTGAGGGAGACGTCGTAGGTGCCAGCCTCAAAGATGTGGACCGGGTTCTGCTCCTCTGAGGTCGTGCCGTCGCCGAAGTCCCAGTGCCAGGCGGTGATCGCGCCGGTGCTCTGGTCGGTGAACTGCACGGTCAGGGGTGCTTCGCCGGCGGTGGTGTTGGCGGTGAAGGCAGTGGCGATATGCTGGGTGTAGGTGACGTTGTCGACCCATCCGCAGTCCTCGCCCTTGGGCTCATCACTGTTCCGGAAATAACACCACGTGAGGGTGTGCTTGCCAGGTCCGATCTCGGCGGTCCGTTCCTCCCAGGTGTGGTCGGTGCCGTTGATGCTGGTGCCGACTTGATCGTTGTCAATTGTGAAATGGAAGTATTCCTCAGTGCTGGAGGAGACGTTCCACCAGAAGGTGAGGGTGCCGGGGCCGGTGACGCTGGTGAGGAGGTTTGATTCCTGGTAACTGTATTCTACCGGGCCGCTCCGTGCACACCCGCCGCCTTTCACGCCGGTGGTCGTGTCGACTGTCCATTCAGATTCTCCGTCGGTGGCCCATTCGAGGTTATCGGCGTCGAGGGCCTCCTTCAGGGTCGTGGGAACGGGGACCGCCTTCGGGGTGAAGGTGACGTTGTCGAGCCAGCCGCAGTCCTTGCCACCATCTTCACCTCCCGCGTCGATGTAGGTCCACCTGAGGGTGTGAGCGCCCTCGCCGATATCGAAGGTCTCGGTCGTCCAGGTGAAGTCCTCGCCGGCGATGTTCTTCTGGGTCGCACCGTCGATGGAGAAGCGGAGGAGGTCAGAAAAGGAGGGGTTGTTGAGGTCGTCGCTCTCGTCGTAGCCTGACGAGACATTCCAGGCAAAGGAGAGGGTGCCGGGGCCGGTGACGGTGGTCTCGATCCAGGAGCCATCACAGGAATAGATGGCCTGACCGCTCCTGGCGCAGCTGCCGCCGACGCCGTTGCCGTCCTCAACTGTCCAGGCGTCGTCGCCGCCTGTGGTCCAGGTGAGTAAGGGAGCGTCCAGGGCCTCGCCCAGGGTGAGGAGAGGCGGTTCTGGTGGTTTTGCAGCAGTGAAGGTGACGTTGTCGAGCCAGCCGCCGTTCTCGGGCTTGTCGCCCATCTTGGCCGTGTAGGTCCACTGGAGGGTGTGCTCCCCCTCGCCGAGGTCGAAGGACGTGTGCGTCCAGTCTTTTGTCGCCGTGATCTTCGTGTAGTTGTTCCCGTCAGAAGAGGTCGCACCGTCGATGGAGAACTCCAGGCTGCCCTGGGATCCAAACATAGAGTTAAACTGGATGTTCGCCTTCCAGTCGAAGGAGAGGGTCCCGGCGCCGGTGACCGTGGTCTTGATCCAGGTGGACTCAGAACTGGAGAGGCAATCACTCCTGGCACTGTTCCTGTCGGTCACCCCGTCCTGGATGTTCACGCTCCAGGTGGCGTCGCCGCCGGTGGTCCAGGTGAGGTCAGGGGCGCCTACGGCGTCGCCGAGGGTCCGGGCCGGCAGGACCTCGATGAAGCCGGTCTTTGATATGGTGTCGGGAGACCCCCCCTTCTGGATTGTCAGGGCGACGTCATAGATCCCGGCGTCCTGATAGACATGAACGGGGTTCTGTTCTGTCGAGGTTTTCCCGTCGCCGAAGTCCCAGTCCCATCCGCTCACGTCGCCTGTGGAGAGGTCGGTGAACTGCACGGCCAGGGGTGCCATGCCGGAGGTGACATTGGCGGAGAAGTCGGTGCACTCTTCTGCCGTGAAGGAGACTGCATCAAGCCAGCCACCATTCTGTTTGTTGACGCCCATGCCACCCTTGTGGTAGGTCCATGCGACAGTGTGCTCGCCGGAAGCGATCCTGAAAGATTCTTCAGTCCATGCGGCGTCCGTGCCTGAGATCTGCTTCTGTTCGGCACCGTCAATCGAGAACTTATAATCATCTCCCGAAGGGGCGTTGACGTCCCATGAATAGTTGAGCGTGCCCGGCCCGGTGACTGTGGTCTCGATCTTCGAGTCGCCCCAGCTTAAGCCCGGTCCGCTCCGGGCAGAACTTCCGCCTTTCACGGCGTTTTCAGTATCGACAATCCATGCCTTCGTGGATGTGTCGGTCGTCCATACAAGGTCGGGGGCGTCGACCGCGGCCCCGAGGCCTGTGTCTTCTGCGGCCGCGGGCATCGCCATCAGGCAGAGGAGGCCGATGGCAACGACCATCCCGGTCGCATGATTTTTCAAACGTGATTTACTTTGTGACATGGTTCAATCAGTTCTTTAAATTGTATGACGGAAAGGTGGGCGCCGGGAAAGTAAAAAAGCTACCAATTGACTTTAATTGTTAATTTGATCCAGAAATGGCGTCTAATATATGATCGTTGTGTTTGTTGAATCTCATTAACCCATTGAACTTCCGGGCGCTCTGTGATAAATCTTATCCCCGGGGAGAGGGCGGTGCACCGCCGTGATCTCTTCTCTCTATCCTGCAGATGTCACGGGCGAGAAAATATTAGATCATCTGGACTCTTCGGGAAAAATATGGCCTGAGATTACGTTATCTGGCCGCCGGGTCCGCGAGGGGGAGCGCGGGATCCGCGCTCCTGCCCTCTCTCAGTATGACTGCCGGAAAAAATGAGGTTGATACCGGCCCTTTCACTGCCGGTAGAAGTACTGGTCGATCTCCCAGGGGTGGACCGTCGTCCTGAAGGAGTCCCACTCCATCTTCGTGATCCTGTCGAGGTTCTCGACGACGTGGCGGCCGAGGGTGGCGCAGAGGAGTTCGTCCTCCTGGAGGTACCGGTTCGCTTCGAGGAGGGTGCCCGGCAGGGTGTCGATGCCGACCTCCTTTCTTTCGTCCTCGGTGAGTTCGAAGATGTTCAGCTTCGTGCTCGCGGGCGGTTCGATCCTGTTCCGCACGCCGTCCATGCCCGCGGCCAGGATGCAGGCGAAGGTGAGGTACGGGTTGCAGGTCGGGTCGGGGCTGCGGAGTTCCATCCGGGTGGACTTGCCGCGGGGCGCCGGGACGCGGCAGAGCGCCGTCCTGTTCGAGGCGCTCCACGAGATGTAGACCGGCGCCTCGTAGCCGGGCACGAGACGCTTGTACGAGTTTATCGTCGGGTTCGCAAGCCTCGTGATGCCGCGGATGTGCGTCAGGACGCCGCCGATGAAGTGGAGCGCCGTCTCCGAGAGTTGCAGGGGTGCATAGGGATCGTAGAAGGCGTTCTGCCCGTCCTTGAAGAGGGAGCAGTTGGTGTGCATGCCGCTCCCGTTGATCCCGTAGATCGGTTTTGCCATGAAGGTGGCGTGGAGGCCGCGCTGGAGGGCGATCGTCTTCGTGGCGAACTTGAAGGTGACGACATTGTCGGCGGTCTGGAGGGCAGGGCCGTACTTGAAGTCGATCTCGTGCTGGCTCTCGGCCACCTCGTGGTGGGAGGCCTCGATGGTGAAGCCCATCTCGGTCAGGGCGAGGACGATATCGCGGCGCACGTCCTCCGCAAGGTCGGTGGGGGCGAGGTCGAAGTAACCGCCGTGGTCCTGAAACTCGAGGGAGGGCCTGCCGTTGATCATCTTGAAGAGGAAGAACTCGAGTTCAGGACCGGTGTTGAACTCGAACCCGTCCTTTGCGGCGTCGGCAACGACTTTCTTCAGGATATAGCGGGGGTCGCCCTCGAAGGGTTTCTTGTTCGGCATGTAGACGTCGCAGATGAAGCGGGCCACCCGCCCCTCCTCTCTCCGCCAGGGTAGAAGGGTGTAGGTCGCGGGGTCCGGCCTCAGCACCATGTCCGATTCCTCGATCCGTGCGAAGCCTTCGATCGACGACCCGTCGAATGATATCCCGTCGGTCAGTGCCTTCTCGGCCTGGACGGGGGGGATGGCCACGTTCTTCGGCTGGCCCTGGAGGTCGGAAAATTGCAAACGAATGAATTTGACGTTGTCCCTTTCGATTCTCTCCAGGAGTGCTGATACCTCGTCGGCTGGCATAACGGAAACATGGTTCCACCCAATAGTATATATGGCTAATGGGTACATTTTTTTGCGACAACCACTGCCAGAGGATACCTGGCCGTGGTGGAGTGGACCATGTGTGGAATCATCAGCGTCGTCGACCGCTCGGGAGCGGTGATGGACGGCGCACGGATCAGGGACGCGCTTTCGATGATGGACGAGCGCGGCAGCGGGGAAGGTGCGGGATATGCAGCCTACGGCGTCTACCCCGAGTTTGCCGACTGCTATGCAATCCATGTCTTCTTCGACAACATCGTGGAGACAAAGGCCCAGGTGGACGCCCTCCTCCAGACCTGGGGGACGATCGTCCACGACGAGGAGATCCCGACCTATGAGCAACCGCACCTGAAGAAGGTCCACACTCCGTGGCGCTACTTCTTCAGGCCAGATCCCACCCTCATGACAGGGACGCCGTCGCCCGAGGACGACATCGTCACCTACCTGGTGATGAAGGTGAACACGACGATGCGGGGGGCGCTGATCTACTCTTCAGGGAAGAACATCGGGGTCTTCAAGGCCGCAGGGTGGCCGGAGGACGTCGCCGACTTCTACCGCATCCAGGACTACAAGGGCTACATCTGGCTCGCCCACAACCGCTACCCGACCAATACCCGCGGCTGGTGGGGCGGCGCCCACCCCTTCAACCTCCTGGACTGGAGCGTCGTCCACAACGGCGAGATCACGAGTTACGGCACGAACCGGCGGTACATCGAGAGTTACGGATACAAGTGCACGATGTTCACCGACACCGAGGTTGTCGCCTATCTCGTCGACCTCCTTGCCCGGAAGCACGGCCTGGACGAAAAACTTGCGGTGCGTGCCCTCGCCCCGCCCTTCTGGGACGAGATCGACCGCATGCCCCCGAAGGAGCGAGAACTCAACCGCGCCATCCGCCTCACCTACGGGTCGGCGATGATGAACGGCCCCTTTGCGATCGTCGTTGCACACCGCGACGGCATTGCCGGTTTCACCGACCGGATCAAACTGCGGCCCCTCGTCGTCGCGGAGGAGGGCGACCGGATGTACATCTCCTCCGAAGAGGCGGCGATCAGGCGGATCGCCCCCGAACTGGACCGGGTGTGGATGCCGCGGGCAGGCGAACCCGTCGTCGGGAGGGTCCGCCGATGACGATCGGGAGCGTGCCCCTGCGGTATAAGGTCACGATCGACCCGGAGAGGTGCATGGAGTGCGGGCGGTGCATCGAGAACTGCCCGTACGGGACGTTCAGGAAGGAGGGCGACCGTATTATCGTCGCCGTCTCGCGGAACTGCACCGCCTGCCACCGGTGCATAGCCATGTGCCCGCGGGACGCGATCTCGGTCGTGGAGCGCCCGGTGGACTACCGGTCCCACCCCCTCTGGACACCCGAGGCCAGGGAGGCGATCTACAACCAGGCGCGGACCGGGAAGATCATCCTTGCCGGGATGGGCAATGCCCTGCCCCTCCCCTCGATCTTCGACCGTCTCCTCCTCGACGCCTGCCAGGTGACCAACCCCTCCATCGACCCCCTCAGGGAACCGATGGAACTGCGGACCTACCTCGGCAAGAAACCCTCGAAACTTGCGTTCAGGAGGACGGAGACGGGGGACGTCGAACTGGAGACGAAGATCGCCCCGAACCTGATGATCGAGACGCCGATCATGATCGGGCACATGAGTTACGGGGCGATCTCCCTCAACGCGCAGCTCGCCCTGGCGCGGGCGGTGCACGAGACCGGGACCTTCATGGGGACGGGCGAGGGCGGGATGCACCCCGACCTCCACCCGTACCAGGACCGCCTCATCGTGCAGGTGGCCTCGGGGCGTTTCGGCGTGGACATCGACTACCTCAACAGGGGTGCGGCCATCGAGATCAAGATCGGCCAGGGGGCGAAACCCGGCATCGGCGGCCACCTCCCTGGCGAGAAGGTCGGCCCCGACGTCTCCCGGACCCGGATGATCCCGGAGGGGAGCGACGCCATCAGTCCGGCGCCGCACCACGACATCTACTCGATCGAGGATCTGGCGCAACTCGTCCGCTCTCTCAAGGAGGCGACAGGGTGGCGGAAACCGGTCTTCGTGAAGATCGCCGCGGTCCACAACGTCGCCGCAATCGCGGCCGGCATCGCGCGGTCGGGCGCCGACGCCGTCGTCGTGGACGGTTTCCGCGGCGGGACGGGCGCGGCCCCGAAGGTCTTCCGCGACCACGTGGGCATCCCGATCGAGGCGGCGATCTCGGCGGTCGACCAGAAACTCCGCGACCAGGGCGTGCGGAACGAGGTCTCGGTCATTGCGAGCGGCGGCCTCAGGAATGCCGCCGACGTGACGAAGGCGATTGCCCTCGGTGCCGACGCCGTCTACATCGGCACCGCGGCCCTGGTGGCGATGGGGTGCCGGGTCTGCGGCACCTGCTACCGCGGCCTCTGCCCCTGGGGGATTGCCACGCAGCGCCCCGACCTGGTCGCCCGCCTTGACCCGGTACTGGAGGGTGAGCATGTGGCCAACCTCATCCATGCCTGGACGATGGAGATCTCCGAACTGATGGGGGCGGCCGGTATCAATGCGATCGAGAGCCTGCGGGGTAACCGCGACCGTCTCCGGGGCTACATGCTCGACGAGGGGTTGCTGCAGGTGCTGGACGTCAGGACAGTGGGGGCGTGAGAATGGCGACCCACATCGATGCGGCAGGAGTGCACTACACACCCCTCAACCAGCAGGTGAGAACGGCGGTGGCCGCAGGCGAGACGGAGATCGTCCTCGACCATGTGCTCGGCCAGCGCTTTATCGCCGACGGTCTCGTGGGCGAGGTGACGATCACCGTCAACGGGGTGCCGGGCGGCGACCTTGGCATGTTCATGCGGGGACCGACTGTCGTCGTCCACGGCAATGCCGAGCACGCGCCCGGCAACACGATGGAGGCGGGGACGATCGTCATCCACGGGAGCGCGGGGGACGCCGTCGCCCACTCGATGCGCGGTGGGAAGGTCTTTGTCAGGGACGACATCGGCTACCGCGGCGGGATCCACATGAAGGCCTACCATGAGAAGAGGCCGTACCTGGTCGTCGGCGGCGATGCACGGTCGTTCCTCGGGGAGCACATGGCCGGGGGGACGATCCTCCTCCTCCGCCTGAACGCCACCGGTTCCTTTGCCGAGCGCGGGCTTGCAAGCGGGATACACGGCGGCGAGGTCTTCATCAGGGGCGAGGTGGACGACCGCTGTCTTGCGGTCGGGGCTGTCAGGATGCCCTTCGAGGAGGAGGACCGCGCCCGGATCCGGCCTCTCGTCGAGGAATACTGCCGGTATTTCGGGGCCGATGTCGGGGCCATCCTTGCCGGCGAGTATACCCGGATCGGCCCGGAGAGCACCAGGCCTTTTGCCGGGAAATACACGTGGGAGTGATTGAGATGGCGGAAAAGAGTTACAAAGACCTGGAGGCCGAAGTCTGGGAAACGGGCCGCTGTGCACGCTGCGGTGCCTGCGTTGCGGTCTGCCCGGCCGACGCACTCTCGTTCCCGGAGACTGCGCCCGGCCACCCTGTGTCGTCGAGTTACTGCAAGATGGAATGTGATGGCGTGCCGTGCGGCGCCTGCTACCTGGCGTGCCCGCGTGTCGCCGACGGCGCCGATCCGTCAAAGCCCCTGGGTAATTATCTCTCGGCGGTCTCGGCGCGGGCGACCTTCCCGGTGCCGGGCAGACAGAGTGGCGGTGCGGTGACGGCGATCCTTGTCCACGCCCTTGATGCCGGTCTCGTCGACGCGGTGGTCACGGTCTCAGAGGACAGGTGGACGAGAAAACCGCAGTCTGTGGTAGTCACCGACCGCGAGGCGCTCGTCGCCCGTGCGGGGAGCCGGTACACCTGGTGGGTGCCCCTCCTTGCGGCCCTGAAGGAGGCGGTGGTTGTGCGGAAGTACCGCCGGGTGGCGGTGGTGGCGGTGCCCTGTGCGGCCGAGGCGGTGGCGCGGATCAGGACGAGCGGTTTCGACCTCCACGGGCCGTACGCCCGGGCGGTCCGCCTGCTTGTCGGCCTCTTCTGCACGGAGAGTTTCGACTATGCGGCGCTGATGGAAGGGAAGATCAGGGGCGACCTCGGGATAGAGCCCTGGGAGGTCGGTCGCATGGACGTGAAGGGGCATCTCGAAGTCACGCGCGTCGGCGGCGGCACTGCGACGGTCCCCCTCGCCGACCTTGAG
>NZ_CALFSA010000072.1 GCF_937919355.1 uncultured Methanofollis sp.
GCGAGGCTGATACTCTGCGGCACGACCGAAGGGGCATAGCGCATCTCATGGCCGAGGATGTTCTCCGCCGCCACGATCCCCTGCAGACGGGCGACCGGGGTGAGGTACGGCCCCCCGGTAACGTCTCCAGCCGCGTACACGCCGGGGACAGAGGTCTGCATCCTGTCGTCGGTAACGATCTCACCCTTCGGGCCGGTGGCGACGCCGCTGACCATTGATGTGTTCGGCACGAGTCCGGCGGCGAGGAGGACGGCATCTGCCGGGCACTCCCCCGGCGTCTCCCCGCCATATGCCGCCCCGTCTGCATGCCCGGTCCCGGTGATCCGGGTGAGAGGGGCGTTCTCCCTGATCTCGACCCCCGCGAGTTCCTTCAGGGCGAGTTTCCGCAGGCGGGGATCGATATCTTTAAGAAAAACGCTCCGTGCGAGTACCGTCACCGTGCTCCCGAGTTGCTTGAAGATGTAGGCGAACTCCGCCGCAGCGATCCCGCCGCCGACGATGACGAGGTCACGGGGCAGATCGTGCATCCGCGGCAGGGTGTGGGCCGTGAAGACGCCGGCAAGGTCTGTCCCTTCGACCTCAGGGATTGCGGGCACAGACCCGGTGGCAACGATGACCGCCTCCGCCTCGACCTCATCCCCGTCGATGAAGACCTGCCGTCCGCAGATCCTGGCCGTGCTCCCGTACCTGATCTCGACCCCCGCTCCCCGCGTCTCATGGTCGAGCACGGCCCTGATCTTTGCCTGCACTCCCTCCATCCCGGCGAGGAGGGAGGGAAAATCGATCATCGGCTCGTCCTTGAAGATGCCCGCGCCGGCAAACTGCCTGGCCCTCGCCACTGTCCGTGCAGCATCGTTCAGGGCGCAGACCGCCATACACCCGTGGTTCAGGCACTGCCCGCCTATGGCGCCCCTCTCAACGAGGGTCACTTCCTTCCCGGCATTACCGAGGCGGATGGCTGCAAACCGCCCCGCCGGTCCTCCGCCGATGATCACGATCATGATGTCTCAGAATATCTCCACGCCCTCATCCATGGGCATGGCAAGGATCTCGCCGGTATAGGCATTAACCTCGACGATCCTGTTCTTCCCCTCGATCTCCCAGACAGGGACATAGACCAGGGTGATCTCGGTCGATATGTTCCTCCTGTCCGGTTTCAGCGTCTCTTCCTGGTAGAAGATGGCGTCGCCCTCTTCCTTCCTGAACCTGACCTTCTGGGTGAGTTCTGTGATCAGGTCGTTGACCGTCTGGTTTTCAGCCTCCTCTTTTGCGATCTTCGGCTGGAGCACCTCGCAGTCTTCGGGCATTGTGGAATTGATCGCATCGGAGAGTTTCATCTCCATCTTCGAGCCATTGATGGCATTCAGGCCGCCCCAGCGGTCGGCATCGAAGGAGACCCGGCGGGAGAAGACGGTCTGCGAACCGCTGCTGGTGCAGTGGCAGCACCAGTAGGGGACGAACCGGCAGTGCGCCTCTCCCCGCGTCCCCGAGATGGATATGGCATTCCGGTCGCTGACCCTGACCGGGAGGTGAAGAATGCCGCCCATGCTCATGGCATTCCCGGGCAGGGATGTCTTTGCACTCTTGCCGAGGGAGAAAGTTCTCCCGAAGATCCGCGCGAGGGCCGCCTCTCCAGCATATCTTGCAATCTCCTCCTCTCCCCAGATTGTGCAGTTCTCGGCCCGTGCCCCGGCGTCGAAAGTCACCAGGATCTTCTGGCACTCCCCGATCTCCTCGCCCTGCCTGATGCGGAACCTCCTTCCGTCAAAGTTGCCGATCTCGTCGGCGTCGTCGGAGATGAGGACGACATAGCAGTCTCTGTCGCCGACGGCCGAGAGGTCGAAGGGTTCGTCGGCGCATTCGACGCCGTAACCGGCGGACTCCAGGATCGTTGTTACAATCTCCTGCGTCCGTTCCCGCATTTCTCCTTCCATCTCATAGCATGTGTCCCTGATGTATAGAACAATTTTTCTTTCTGTGCCGACTGCATATATGGTGATTCTATGTTGTCTATGGATGACTTCCTGGCCATCTACCCCAAAGCCAACACTCGTATCTCGTATAATCGGGCTCTCCGTCGATATCTGGAATATATTTTTCGGATTCCCGCAAACCGGCACCAGAAGACCAATTATAACGATCTGTCTCTCAAATATCTCTCCGCTGATCGGATCATCTCGCTGGTTTTCGGGATTTCGTTTCCTCTCTCGCCAAATACGCCCCAAAAACTGCCGTACTCTGTTATACTGGCGCGCTCCTCTGGCTCACCTGGAATGGGATCGAGATCTCCCAGCGCGACCTGAAGCGCATTGCCTCCCGCCTCCCGAAGGGGGGCACCCAAACCCGGGACTCCCCTCTCGACCACCAGACGCTGCGCTCCATCCTCCCGCACCTGCCGATCCAGGGCAGGGCACTTGTCCTGGTCCTCGCCTCGTCGGGTATGCGGATCGGGGAAACCCTCAAACTGTCCGTCCGGGACATCGACCTCTCCACCGACCCGGCCCGGACCGATATCCCTGGAAACATCACCAAGAACGGCGCCCCCCGTCTAACATTTGTGATTGCAGAGGCCGCCGGGGTGATGTATCCCCGATCCTATGAAGAGATACACAGATCCCTGGGATTTGTCCCGGCCTCCGCATTGGTGGGACCGCCGGCACCGGGTTCCTCCCCTCTCCAGGTCGCAGCACCAGGAACGAAGCGGCCCGCCCTCTCCCTCGGCGGCATCAACTTCGCCGACTTCATGTGAGGTGAAAATCATTATGTCCCATGGCTCACTAT
>NZ_CALFSA010000073.1 GCF_937919355.1 uncultured Methanofollis sp.
TGGGTTCGGCGCCATCAACACCTCGATCATGATCGGCGGCGTGATCCTCGCCATTCTTTCGGCCACAGGGCTGTTCAAATACCTGAAGACGCTCTTCACCCCCAGGGTGATCGTGGTCATTCTCCTGCTCATCGCCTTCACCCTCGCCCCTGTGATCCTCAACCTGATCACCGCGGACGGAGAGGTCTCCCCGGTCTCCAACTTCACCTTCGCCCTGGTATTCGCCCTGATCCTTTTCTGCGCAGGAGGTCTCCTGAAGGGGATGTGGAAGGCGACCCTTGCGATATGGGCGCTGCTCTTCGGGAGCGCTGCGTATTATCTTGTCTTCGGCACATTCTCCGTCCCGTCGACCGATGCGGCCATACTCTCCCTGCCTGAGGGTCTCATCGCACCGCTTGCCATTCCCGACCCGGGCGTGCTGGCGGCCTTCCTCATCTGTTTCCTGGCGCTGGCCATCAACGAACTGGGGTCCATCCAGTCGGTGGGGGGTCTCCTCCAGGCTGACAGGATGGACGAACGGGTGGACAGGGGCATGACAGTCACCGGGCTTGGCAACGCTCTTTCGGGTGTCGCAGGAGTCATCGGCCCGGTGGACTTCTCCCTCAGTCCGGGCGTGATCGCCGCCACGGGGTGTGCGTCCCGCTTCGCCCTCGTCCCGGCCGCCCTCGCACTCATGGCCATCGGGCTCTCGCCTCTCCTCATCACGTATCTCAGCAGCATTCCGCAACCTGTCATCGGCATCGTCCTCGCCTATGTCATGACCGCCCAGATCGCCGCCGGACTGATGCTGGGCGGGGAGACCCGCGCCGTCACGAGCTTCGAGGAAGGACTGATCATCGGCATCCCGGTCCTGATCGGCACGGTGGTCGCCTTCCTGCCTGCGGCCATCGTCGCCGGTTTCCCGGCAACGCTCCGTCCGGTCATCGCAAATGGTTTTGTCGTCGGGGTGATCCTGGTCCTGGTCCTCGAGCACTTCGTGTACAGGAAGCACGGAGAGGCCTGACCTCTCCCGCTCCGGCGAAGTGATATAGCGAGGACAGGGAAAACATAGAGGTATGGAGATCAGGTTCACCAAACTGCACGGCAATGGCAACGACTTCGTCCTGATCGACGAGATGAAGGGCACGGTCATCCCGGACGATATGAAGGGGGGTTTTGCCGCCCTGTACTGCGACCGCCGCTTCGGTATCGGGGCGGACGGCGTGCTCTTCATCTCCCCGTCGGAGAAGGCCGACGTGAGGATGCGCCTCTTCCAGCAGGACGAGAGCGAGGCGGAGATGT
>NZ_CALFSA010000074.1 GCF_937919355.1 uncultured Methanofollis sp.
GTCATGGTCCTGCCGTCGGTGATGATATAGCGTGACCCCGCCGCCTCGACTGCGTCCTCGGCCTCGTCCTCGGTCGTCGCCATGAAGAATGTGGCAGCGCCGCCCGGCCCGATAACATTGTCCTGGAAGGGGTTGGTGTTCGGGATACGCCCTGCAAGATAGGTGATCCAGTGGCCGAAGTCCCACCATGCCATGACCCCGTAGGCCTCTTCGGGGTACTGGAATGTCTCCTTCTCGTAGGTCCCGAGGACGTCCACGCCCGGGTCGGGTGTGTGTGCGCCCAGCCACGTCAGGGTCTCCCGCCACTCGTCCGAGACGACGGCCGAGTTCTCCGCATGGCTCCCGAGCGTGATGTCGTTGCCGGCCGAGGTGGCGACGAAGGCGACGGTCAGGACGACGACCACGCTGAGCGTGGCCATCTTTCCGTAGGGTGGATTCGGCGTTGCCTTTTTCTTTTTCGAACTCTTTTTATCTGTTTCGTCCCCGGCACGCCCGTGGAGATATCCGAGGGTCTCCCGACCGCCGTAGTCGACGGCGGCGGCGATGACAAGCGCCGCAAGCAGGGCGACGACTGCCGAGAGGTAGTACTCGTACCTGATATGCTGGACCGCGGCCACCAGGATGAGGGCCGACCAGACCAGGACGAAGAGGGACTCCGGCCTTGTGCTCTTGAGTGTGCGGTACCCGAGGACCCCGAGGCCGCCGACGAGGAGGATGAGGCCATAGTTCAGGCTCGTCCAGGCGAGTGCCGCGTTCCAGGGCTCCATCTCCCTGATGAGCGAGGTCTCGTGGACTGTCCCGAAGAAGGTCGTCAGGTTCTGCCAGAACATCCCGGACAGTACAGGGTCGACGACGCCGAGGAGAACAATCGACCCGATCCCGAGTGCACCGATCGCCGCGGGGTACTCCCACTTCTTCCTGGTGAGAACGCGGGAAAGGGCGTACAGGACCGCGGTCGCCGCGATCAGCATCAGGTAGGCGATGGGGTGGGCGACCGAGTAGGTCGTGAAAGAGAGGACGTCTGTCTTGACCCCGAAGAGCAGCATATACAGGGCCGGGATGCCGAAGGCGACACCGTTGACGAGGAGGAGGTACTCGCCGTGCCGTCCCT
>NZ_CALFSA010000075.1 GCF_937919355.1 uncultured Methanofollis sp.
AGGTTGGTTCCTTTCGGCCCGACGTAAAGGACGCCTGTCTCGAAGATGAGGAAAGGATGCAGGCCTTTTTTCTTCGCCCATTCGGCGATGCCGGTGTGCACGAGATTTGAGAGGATGCCGGTAGACTCCTGGAATCGGTGGTAGTAGAATGAAAGAGAGGGGTCAACGTTGTCGAGGTCTTTAAGCATCGAATTGGAGACCTGGGGTCTCTCCAGACTTGCCAGAGTGTCGGCGAGTTTGATCCACCGGAGGTAATCTGTGGCCTTCTGCGAGAGGTCGTCGTGGTAGCCGCGCGTCGAGTGGAGGGCGACGGCAATGGACTGGTAGTCTTTGGCAGTCAAGGCAGGGGCATACTCGATAAGTCGGAACTCTGCGGCGACCATATGGACATACTCGGCCGAGAGGTCAAACTGTTCCTTCCACTTCTCGCCGACACATTTGTGAAGGTCGTGAACGGCAAAGAGAGCGATGGTTTCCCGCAACTCGTCCGGGGAGAGAGCGACATCGGAACCCATCTCTGAGAGACGTACGTTCAGTTCGACCATGGCCCAGACGCCGTTCCGTATATGGCTCAGCATCGGCTGGTCGACCTTGCCATATTCTACACTCTTTGCCGGGCGAAGAGCGTACTGGGAGATCCGGATCGCCGGATCGACCAGAGTAAAATAGTCACTCAGCACACGATACGAAGGAGGGGTTGCCCTCCCTGTGGTCATCTGAAAGACCATATTCACCTGCTCCTGAGAGAACAGGCTCATGAATGGATCACTACTCATTGACACCGTCCTGGACTGTGACATCCACCTGCCCGCACCCGCGGGCGACACTGGATCCGACACCTGAGAACTCGGCAAACATGGCGAGGATCAGGGTAGCGTTTCTAAACCCTATCGGGGCATTTGATGTGAAGGAATAGGTGCATCGACCGACAAAGCCCTGTTTGAAGATCGGACGGGAATGACCTCTCTTCGCGTCCATGACCGTGTTGACCTGCACGCTGTATGTCGCGAGCCGGCGCAGGTCCGGTCTCTCTATGAGGTATCGCCCGAAATCATCGCGAGAAACACCCATGTGAAGGTCATCTGGAGATAACTGGTTCCATTTTGAAAGGAGTGAATGGAACACCGCAATGCGGTGGGGATACATCTCCGTGACCCGACTGTTTCGGTACTGGATGCACGTTGGGGTCAGAAAATCGAAGTTCAAAGAGGGTTGGTTATACTCTTGAGTCCGCTTTATGAGGTCGTCGGCCGATACCATCTGGTCCTCGACCTGCTCGACGGAGAAGGAACCCTGATAGAGGGGAAGTTTCTTTCGATCTGTCAGGAGGGGCAGGACAAGATGACGAAAGACCTCTTCGTCGTGGGGGTCGGTGATCCCGATGCGGAGACGATAGAGTTCATGGGACAGCACCTGCTTCAGGTAGGGTCTCTCTGTCGATCGGAAGGGGCCGTGAAGGGATCCAAGGGAGATTGATGTGATAGTTGAGTCGTGGACTCGCCGACTCACTTCAGGATCAGATTCCTTCATGAGTCCCAGCAGCGAAGAGTAAACCTGATACCCTTCGTGGATCGGTATCTCGAATGATTGGTCTGACCTGAGCACTAGATTTACCCGTCGCATGAACATCCCTTGGTGTGCCCCTCCCATCAATCTTTTGATTTGTGTAGCAACAATACTGTTTCAAAAAAATTGCATGCTTGTTGGCGTATTGCAGAAAAATGAAATCTAAATACGACCCCGCCAGAAGTACTGTATGAAAGTGTACATTTCACCCCTTGGTTTTGATACCTCGCATGTCCTCTCACTGATCGTGAAATATGGGATCGAAGCAGGGGACAGGATCATTATGGTGATGTCAGATACGAGGGATGAACGGGCCGAGAGTGCATTCAAGAGCGTGACAGAGATAGTCCACACGATCGACGTCGGCATCGCGATCAGACGAGTCCACCTTGACCACCGGGATTTTTCCGGCATGATCCTCGCATGCATTGCGGCGATTAAAGGGACTCTGCACGACACTCCAGGTGCGTCGATCATTGTAAATCTCTCTGGAGGGCCCCGCGAGATCCTGGTCGCCCTCACCATTGCATCTGTAAGCCATGCACCAAAGATCGCTCAGTTCACTTCGTACTCGGATGTGAGCCGACAACTCTCTGAGATCGATCTACCATATCTCACCTCCCCCCTCCGGGACAGGGAACTGGCGGTCCTAGGGGATATTCAGAACTTCGGCCCCACGTCGATCTCAGATATCGCGCAACGTTTGCAGATCTCTGAAAGTTCCGCGTCGCGATACTGCGCGAGGTTGCTCTCGAACAGATTGATCGACCAGACGGCACAAGGGAAGAGCAAATGTGCGAGAGTCAGGCCGTCTGCCGCTGTGATCCTCTCGATATGCAAGAAGGCCTGAGTCGGTTTGAGGTGCGGAGTCCCCGGTCCGCACCCGCGCATCGTTCCGGCCTTCCTGCACGCATAAATCGCGCCCGCCATGCCAGGCACCCGCGCCTTCCCCTGTCCGCACACCGCCTGGGGTCGACCCTCTCACCGGCACCGAACCCCCGGCAGTCCGGAACCCCCCACACACTCCACATCCCCCCACACGCAACAGGAAGGACAGTCATCTTTGCACGCGTTGCACCCCCGT
>NZ_CALFSA010000076.1 GCF_937919355.1 uncultured Methanofollis sp.
TTCATCATCTCGAAACCGTCCATTTCCGGCATCAGGAGGTCGAGGATGATCAGGTCAGGCGGGTTTTCGGTGGCAAGGTCCAGCCCTTCGCGTCCGTTCCTGGCGCAGACCGTCTCAAAACCCTCTTTTAAAAGGAAAGATGAGATGATCTTTCTCTGGAAGGATGAGTCATCAGTGATCAATATTCGTGGCATTTTCTTCAACACCCTGGCACGAATAATTTGGTACCCCGGGTAATATTCATTCTGGTAGAGGGAATATTTGATCGTATTACACTGTTTCCGGACGTGACCGTCGCTCCAGGGATCTATACCTGAGATTGTCCTGGCGCATATCATACTCCCGGTCTTGAAAATCGACAGAATACTGTGAGACGTTCCCGGCCATTATGGTGTCATATGGTCCGGAATCTTCGGTCGTGACCACGGGTAACTCCCTGCCTGCAGCGAAGTCGTCTTCTATATATCTCCTGCCACCCCATGTATCTTTCACGTGAAGGCAACATTCGACGGCACCAACCTCCATCTGAAGCAAGACACCTCGCTCTACGAGAGCGGGGGGTATGGACGGCCTGAAAAGGGCGGTCTCCGCCTCTCTCCCGAGGAGGGGCTGTATCTTCTCTGGCGGAAGAGGATTGAACTCGATGGCTACGACTTCTCCGGTCTCCTTGCAGACCTCTCCCGTGAACCCGGATTTTTCCGGCGGTACCTCGTCTACCGCGACCTGAGGGAGCGGGGCTTCGCTCTCCAGACAGGGCCGCACGACTTCAGGGTCTTCAAACGCGGCGAGAGACCGGGCAAGGGGCAGTCCCAGTACCTGATCCGTGTGCTCGCCGAGCGTGACCTCGTGGACTTCGACCGGATCGTCGCCGAGGTGGCGACGGCCGGGAACATGCGCAAACAGTACCTCATTGCAGCAGTGGACGACGAGGGCGAACTCACCTATTATGAGGTGAAGACCAACCATCTCGCCGGTTCTGAAGTCCCCGGTGCGACGGCGACGGTGGAGGGCGAGGCCTTCGGCGTTGTCGTCCTGGTGAAGTCGGCGGCTGCGCCCTGGCTTGAAACTGAGGGTTACGGCAAGCCTCTCGACCCCGACCTGACCATGCTCTCGCCGGTGGAGGTGCTCTCCCTGATGGACACGACGAGGCTCACCCTCTCCTGCAGGGGCGCCTCCCTCGGCCAGGAGGAGTATCATGCCATCGCCGCCGCGACTGACAGTGAACTCGCCGAGAAGGTCGTCGTCTATACCGACCTGCGCAGGCGGGGTTATGCCCCGAAGACCGGGTACAAGTTTGGCCACCACTTCAGGGTCTATGGCGAAGGGGTCAAGCACTCTCTCATGCTCGCTCACGCCATCCCCGCGGGCACAACCCTCACCATGGCCGCCATATCACGTTCTGTCCGTCTGGCGCACAGTGTCAAAAAGAAGATGTTGTTTGCCTGTGTACATATGACCGGAATCCAGTATATCGAATTCGCACGAATAAAAATGTGAGATCTGACTTATGCAGCAGGGGATCAATCCATGGGCCAGCAGCCAGTCGATCGATGTCGAAAAACTCTTCTCTGACTTCGGCATCGAACCGATCGGCACCGCCATCTCAGGCCTCCCCGAGGTCCCGTTCTTCATGCGACGGGGTATCGTCGTGGGGCACCGTGACTACGGGAGGATCGCTGATGCGATCCGGACAGGATCGCCATTCAATGTCATGACCGGGTTCATGCCCTCGGGCCACCCGCACCTCGGCCACCTCATGGTGATGAAAGAAGTGGTCTGGCACGTGCAGCACGGCGGCCGGGGCTATATCGGCGTCGCCGACCGCGAGGCCCACGCCGTCCGCGGGATGTCGTGGGAGCAGTGCAAGGCGTATGGCCGGGAGTACCTCTCCTGCCTGTACGCCCTCGGCTATGAGGGGAAGACCTACTACCAGAGCGAGAATACCCCCCTCAAAGACCTCGCCTTCGAGGCGGCGACGAAGATCAATTTCTCCGAACTCCAGGCGATCTACGGCTTTACACAGGATACCGCCCTTGCCCACGCGATGAGCGTGGCGACCCAGGTCGCAGACATCCTCTTCCCGCAGCTTGACTGCGGTCCGTCCCCCACAGTTGTCCCTGTCGGGATTGACCAGGACCCCCATATCAGGTTGACCCGCGACGTCGCCCACAAACTCCGGATGTTCCTGGTCGAACGCCGGGACGGGTGCATCAGCGTCCGCTCGAAGAACGCACCTGAGGAAGCGATCGAGGCCGTCCACCGTGCTTTCCCCGGCTCGAAGAGGTACGAGGGCCACGTGGACATCCCCGGCGCCTCCTGCGAGGCGGTCGAGGAGAAGGTGCGTGCTATCGAGATCGAGCACGGGGGTTTCGGCTTCTTCCTTCCCTCGGCAACCTATCACACCTTTATGCCCGGTCTGCAGGGCGGAAAGATGTCGTCGAGCGTCCCGGAGAGTTTCATCTCCTTCTGGGAGACGGAGAAAGACCTCAAGAAGAAGGTGATGGCCTCCCTCACCGGCGGGCGCATGACCCTTGAGGAGCAGAAGAAACTCGGTGGCGAACCTGAGAAGTGCTCGGTCTACCTCCTCAACCTCTTCCACATGGCCCCTGACGACGGGGAACTTGCCGAGATTTGCAGGAAGTGCCGGTCCGGCGAGATGATGTGCGGCACCTGCAAGAAGGAGACCTTCGAGAGGACGAAGGAGTACTTAAAGGACCTCAGAGAGAAGATGGACGAGACAGCACACCTGGTGGATGAATAATGGTAGACCTCACCCTGAATGAAAAGCGGCTCCTTGTCACCCTTGCCCCGATGGGCGAGGGCAGTGCGACCGCCGTGGCCGCAGCCCTCGGCACGACCGAGGAGGCGGCCGTCCAGTACGCCCACCTCTGCGCCGACCGCGGCCTTGCTGTGGTGACGCGGACGAGCGCGAAGACCTACACCCTCACACCGGAAGGAGCGGAGTACAGGGAGCACGGTCTCCCTGAGAGACAGGTTCTGGACTCTTTCGAGGGTTCCATCTCCATGAAGGATCTCCAGGCCCATCCCCTCTCCAGGATCGGGATCGGCTGGCTCAGGAAGAAGGGCTGGATCGCGATCACGAAGGGCGTGGCGGAGAAGACAGGCAAGGCTGCACCTGGCGCGGACGAGGTCGCCCTTGCAGACCCGAAGGAGGGGATGCCGGGCATCGCCGAACTCCTGAAGAGGAACCTCGTCGAGGAGCACGAGGAGGTTGCCTACAGGATCGCGATCACCCCGGAGGGCCGCGACCTTGTCGCTGGCGGTCTCGACCTCGCCGAGGAGACCGGCACCCTGACGCGGGAGCAGATCCTCTCAGGTTCGTGGCGGACCGCGAACCTGAGACGGTACAGCCTCTCGACGCCGCCAAAGCGGATCTGGCCGGGCAAGTCGCACCCGTACCAGCGGATCATCGATGAGGTGAAGGGGATCCTCCTGGACATGGGCTTTGTGGAGATGCAGGGCGAGATCGTCCTCTCCGCCTTCTGGGACTTCGACGCCCTCTTCCAGCCGCAGGACCACCCGGCCCGCGAGATGCAGGACACGTTCTACCTGGACATGAAAGAGCCCCTGCCTGCTGGCTTTGAGCGCGTGCGCGACATGCACGAGCACGGCGGCACGACCTCGTCGACGGGATGGGGCGGCGTCTGGAGCACCGAGGTCCCGCAGCAGTGCGTGCTCCGCACCCACACCACCCCCTTCTCCATCAGGTACCTCATCGATCACCCCGAACCCCCGGTCAAGGCCTTCGCCCTGGGCCGGGTCTACAGGCGCGAGGCGATCGACCCGACCCACACCCCTGAGTTCGAGCAACTCGAAGGGATCGTCATGGACGAGGACGTCTCCTTCCGTCACCTCCTCGGCTACCTCAAGGAGTTCTACGGTCGGATGGGATTTGAGAACGTCCGCTTCCGCCCGGGATACTTCCCGTACACCGAGCCCTCGGTCGAGCCCGAGGTCTGGGTGGACGGCCTCGGCTGGGTGGAACTCGGCGGTGCCGGTATCTTCAGGGAGGAGGTCACCGCCCCCTGGGGTATCGAGACGCCGGTCCTTGCATGGGGCCTCGGGATATCCCGGGTTGCGATGCTGAAACTGGGCCTGAAAGACCTCAGGCAACTGTACAGGAGCGACATCGACTGGATCAGGGAGTGCCCCGTGATCAGGAAGGAGGAGTGAGTCATGGCAATCATATCCCTCAATTATGCGTACCTCGAGCGTCTCACCGGCACCGACAGGAAGACGATCCTGGAGCGCCTGCCGATGATCGGTTCCGACATCGAGCGGACCTTCGACGACCACGTGGACGTCGAGTTCTTCCCCGACCGTGTGGACCTGTACTCGACCGAGGGCGTGGCGCGGGCGATGCGGGGCTTCCTGGGTATCGAGGAGGGCCTCCCCGAGTACCCGGTCACCCCCTCGGGTATCTCCTTCACCGTCGACCCGGCCCTCCGCCAGATCCGCCCCTATCTCGGCTCTGCGGTGATCAGGAACGTCCATCTGGACGAAGCCGGGATCGAGAGCCTGATGGGACTTCAGGAGTCCCTCCACTGGGCTATCGGCCGCGGTCGGCGGAAGGTGGCGATCGGCGTCCACGACCTCGATAAGGTCAGGCCTCCCTTCCGCTACATTGCCTCCCCCCGCGACCGCCGCTTTGTACCCCTTGACTTCCAGGACGAACTCTCGATGGAGGAGATCCTGGAGCAGCACCCGAAGGGGAGGGACTACGCCCACCTGGTCGACGCCTTCGACCGCTTCCCCCTGATCGTCGATGCCGACGATAATGTCCTCTCCTTCCCCCCGATCATCAACGGCGAACTGACCAAGGTCACGACAGAGACAAGGAACATCCTCCTCGACTGCACGGGCACAGACCCGAAGTCCGTCCGCATGGCAGCCAGCATCATCTGCACCGCCCTCGCCGAGGCCGGGGCTACGATCGAGAGCGTCGATATCGACGGCACCCCGTACCCCGACCTCTCCCCTGCAGAGCGTATCGTGAGTGTCGACGCCTGCCGCCGCCTCATCGGGATCGATATCGATGCAGAGGAGATGGCCGCACTCCTGCAAAAGATGCGCTTCGGCGCCGAACCCCTGCCCGACGGACAGGTGCGGGTGCTCGTCCCGCCCTACAGGGCCGACATCATGCACGACTGGGACATCTTCGAGGACGTGGCAGTCGCCTACGGCTTCGACAACATCGATGCCGCCCTGCCGCAGACCTTCACCACCGGCAAGGAGCACCCGATCGCCGTCGTTGAGAACGAGGTCCGCTCCATCCTCACCGGCCTTGGATACCTTGAGGTGATGCCCTTCACCCTCACGTCTGAGAGGGTGCTCTACGGGCAGATGCGGCGCGAGGTCTCCCCCGACCTTCTGCGGGTCTCGAAACCGATCTCCGAGGACCAGAGCGTGGTCAGGACCGATATCCTCCCCCTCCTCATGGAGATCCTGGAGATCAACTGCCACCGCGAACTCCCGCAGCGCCTCTTTGCGACCGGCGACATCATCCGCGGCGTGAAGACGATGCAGAGCGTCGCCGCCGTCTCCATCCACCCCGGTGCCGACTTCTCCGAGGCCTATGCGACGATGGACGCCCTCTGCCGCGAGTGCGGCCTCTCCCCCGAGTTCGTCGAGTCTGCGGACCCGGCCTTCATCGAGGGCAGGCGCGGCGACGTCTTGGTGAACGGGAAAAAAGTGGGGGTCTTCGGCGAAGTCCACCCGGAGGTGCTCGTCGCATTCTCCCTGGAGCACCCTGTGGCGGCGCTCGAACTCGATCTCAGAGCCGTACCCGGATACCCTGCCCGGCCAGGTACTCCTTGACCTGGCGGACGGTCATCTCGCCATAGTGGAAGACGCTTGCCGCAAGGCAGGCGTCCGCTTTTCCAAGGGCGAAGCCATCCCTGAAGTGCTCCAGCGTCCCGACACCGCCGCTCGCGATGACCGGGATGCCCACGCTCTCGGAGACGGCGCGGGTGACCGGGATGTCAAACCCGTTTTTCGTCCCGTCAGTCTCCATGCTCGTGAGCAGGATCTCGCCTGCACCGCGTTTTTCGACCTCTTTTGCCCACGTCACGGCATCGAGTCCTGTCGGGTGCGACCCGCCCCTCGTCACCACCTCGTACCAGACTCTCCGGCCGTCAGGGAGGGTGATGGGGGTGATGCCGTCCTTCATCGCCGGGTTGGCCCGGACGTCGATGGCGACGACGACGCACTGGGAACCGAAGCGCTCTGCGGCCCTGGTGATCAGGGCGGGGTCCTCCACTGCGCTCGTGTTGATGGAGACCTTGTCCGCGCCGGCCCTGAGGATACGGGTGATGTCGTCGAGCGTCCTGATCCCGCCGCCGACGGTGAGGGGGAGGAAGAGTTCGTCGGCGGCACGCTCGATAACCGGGATGATCGTGCCCCGCCCCTCCTTCGAGGCCGTGATGTCCAGGAAGACCACCTCGTCCGCCCCCTGCTCGTTGTAGCGCGCCGCAAGTTCGACCGGGTCGCCGGCGTCCCGGAGACCCTCGAAATGCGTCCCCTTCACGACTCTGCCGTTTTTGATGTCGAGGCAGGGGATGATCCGTTTGGTGAGTGCCATGCGAACTTCTCTGACGGCGGGGATAATCAGTATTTGGGAGGGGTCTTCAGCCCTGACCGTCATATTTCAAGTGGATGCGCGTCCACGTATATGGGAAGACGTCAGGTGAGGCTTATGAAGACCGGTCAGCAGAAGATGGACTGGGCCCGGCAGTATATGCCGGTGCTTGGAAGCATCAGAAAGGAATTTGTGGAGAAAAAACCCCTCAAGGGCGTGACCATCGGGATGGCCCTCCACGTGGAGGCAAAGACCGCCGTCCTCGTCGAGACCCTGGCGGCGGGCGGGGCCGAGGTGTACATCACCGGCTGCAACCCTCTCTCCACGCAGGACGACGTGGCGTCGGCCCTCGGCGAGGTGCCGGGCGTGCACTGTTATGCAAAGCGTGCCTGTTCGAACGAGGAATACTACGCGGCGATCAACAAGGTCCTCGACGCCCGGCCGGTGATCACCATCGACGACGGCATGGACCTCATCTTCGAGCTCCACACCCGCCGGCAGGAACTTCTCAAGAATGTGATCGGCGGCTGCGAGGAGACGACGACAGGCATCCACCGCCTCCGCTCGATGGCCGCCGAAGGCGCGCTGAAGTTCCCGGTGGTCGCGGTGAACGACACCCCCATGAAGCGCCACTTCGACAATGTCCACGGCACCGGCGAGAGTTCCCTCTCCGCGATCATGGCGACCACAAACTGCCTCCTTGCCGGCAAGTTCCTGGTCGTGGCAGGCTACGGCTTCTGCGGCGGCGGCGTTGCGCGGAAGGCCCGCGGTCTCGGCGCCCGCGTCATCGTGACCGAGGTGGACCCGCGCCGCGCCCTTGAGGCGCACATGGACGGCTTCACCGTGATGCCGATGGACGAGGCCGCGAAGATCGGCGAGATCTTCATCACGACGACGGGAAACACCTCGATCATCACCGAGCGCCACTTCGGGGCGATGCGTGACGGCGTGATCCTCTCCAATGCCGGTCACTTCAATGTCGAGATCGATGTGAAGTGGCTCGAAGGGCACGCCGACAGGATCGAGCGCCGCGACGGCATCGACACCTACATCTTCGGGCAGAAGAAGATCCACGTCCTTGCCGAGGGCCGTCTCGTGAACCTGGCGACGCCGAAGGGCATGGGCCACCCGATCGAGGTCATGGACCTCTCCTTCGCCCTCCAGGCCCTCTCCGCCCGCTACATGGCGGAGCACGGGAAGGAACTCGCCCCGGGCGTCTACGACGTCCCGAACGCCATCGACGAGGAGGTCGCGGAGAGGAAACTCGCATCCCTCGGGATCGCGATCGATGCCCTCACCGACGAGCAGAAGCACTACATGTCCGCCTGGAATATCGGGACATAATATCTCTTTTTTTTGTGTCGGGTGCGTCTTCTCATGCCGTCCGGGAGGGTGTTCCCTGATCTGCGTCGGGTCTTTCAGCCCTGAGAGGAGGGCATGTCAGAAAGGTCTGCAATCATCTGGAATAGTGCGGGCATGCAGAAGGAGTACGGTATTTCCTGTTCTCTGGGCGAGACGCCCCGCTGTTCCCTGCATGAATGGTTGCCATCTCCGGCGAGATCACGGGAGGAACGTGTCTCCTCATGGCACTCGCTCCGGTGTCTGATGCACTCCTCTGCACCCTCTTCAGAGAGGGAATCATAGAGCGATTCGATGCACACCGCTCCATAGCGACCTTCTGCTCCTGGTGGCATATCTTCAGGAACGAGATCGAAGGTGTGGGCGTCGACAACGATCCGTGTATATGACTCGTTTCCGGGGTCGAAGAGTTCGGCCATTGCTCCTATGTGCGAGGGAGCATAATCGACAGGTTTTATCGATGTGATCTTGTAGTCCGGATAGTTTTCATCTGCGAGTGTCTTTGCAATGTCCTCTGCCCGGTCGAAGTCCCGGGTATGGGGCTTGAGACTGACCGAAGATACCGGTGACCCGAGTACTTTGCTTGCTGGGACCTCAACCTCGCCGATGGGCGTGCCTTTTCGCTCTACCGTGAAGAGGTAGTAGAGCTTCAGCCCATTCGGATCGTAGATTGTGATGGGTGACTCATTGATCACAACATCTTTCCATACTTCGTTTTCCTGGAGCGGTCCTTTCGAGACAAAATCGGAGAGAACGCCATTCGCGTTCGTTCTCGCCTGATCGATCGATACATAATTCTTTACAACAGTATCGGCATCGACCGCGGTTACGGGGGAGCTACAACCCCATGAGATCAGCAGGATGCCGATACAGACAAAGAGGGCTTTTTTCATGAAACACATCCTCCTGCCCCACATGACGTCTCCGGGCAGGCATTGGTGAGCACATCTCCGTACTCACGACAGAGTGTATCGAAATGTCGGAAGAATCTATCACATAGGTTCGATTGTATTCGAACAATGGTGTCGTTGGGGATCTCCACACGGGGGTTCATCGGGTGGTGGCCCTCGGGAGAATAGATTATGTGGAAAGGGTGCGGGGGCAAGAAAATACCGGCCTCAAGGTACTGAAGTCGCAGTCGGAGAGGCCGCCGACATCCCGGCGATGGTTCAATCAGCGGGGAGTGTCATCTTTGGTGAGAGATACACCAGGGCCTTTTTTTGAAGGATAGCATAGGCCGCAAGAGCAATACCGGCCCCGAGGAGACCGATGCCCCCTACCAGATAGATGGTTCCGGGCATATGCCAGAGCGGAGATGCATCACCGGTGTACAGGACAGGTCGTGTCAGATAAAGTACGAGAAGACCTATCCCTCCCAGGAATGCGAGCGGGATAGAGGTCAGGAGGAGGACAATCCTGGTCCTCTCTGATGGATGCACTATCATGTGCCCCTGAGTCGTCAATTCAAGATAGATCCAGCGATGCCCCTCGTCGATCGCTGCAACAAACCCTGAAGCGATGAGTTTTTCCACGTGGTGATGGACTGTCGACTTGGCGCACCCCATCTCCTGCGACAGTTCGGTTATTGTCATCCGTCTTTTGTCGAGGTGTTTCAGTATCTGCACCCGTTGCTCGGATGAAAGAACTTCAAGGGCCTCTCTTCTGAGCGGGATGATCTGCGGGAGCATTTATAGGGGATACTTGTATCCGGGCCATATAATATTTTCAATGTGTGTGTTCCCCCCGACACTGATCAGACCATCCTGATCTTTGAACGACACCCCCCCGCAACGTCTATATCCCCCGCCGCCGAAAAATCGCCATGCCTTTTGTCACCCGTGCCCGGAACTTCATGGCCGATCAGGGAGTCCTCTGTTCGAGCAGGTATTGCACTCTGATGGTCGAGACAGTGCGCTACCTCCTCGACCACGCAGTCGGCCTCGAGCACGCGGTGCCGACGGCCGAGGTCATCGCCCACCTCCTTGCCG
>NZ_CALFSA010000077.1 GCF_937919355.1 uncultured Methanofollis sp.
GATGGAGATCGGATCGATGGAGATCGGATCGATGGAGATCGGATCGATGGAGATCGGATCGATGGAGATCAGGATCGACTGCCGCGCTGATCCACGATCCGGGACCGGGATCACGATCGCGATCTCCCTGTTCTCCTTGATTCTCCCTTCTTTTGATCAGGGGATCTCATTTCATGATCAGAATGTGTGTCCTGAGATCAGAGATGATTTATAGTACAAGTCGCGAAGCTTACAACAAGCTGTTTTCACAAATATAAAAGAAAACAGATATCCTGTTTTCTTTCGTTTCCAGTCGAAACAAAGGGGTGGGGGATCAAATTTCTGATCTCAATGGATCAATCGTCGATCTTCCTGAACTGCATTTTTTTGTATATCGAGTCTCCAATGGAAACAAAGGGGTTATATCTCCACGCCTCCCATCATCTGATGTTTTCTCCAGTACCCGCGGCTGATAACATGTCTGAAAATGACCATCAATCCTTTGGACTCTTTCAAAAGTTCCTGAGTAATAATCGGATCTTCAAAAACCGGGAGGTCCTCCGCCACTCGTACCGCCCCCAGATCCTCCCCCACAGGCGTCCCCAGATCGATGCCGTTGCGTCCATTCTCGCCCCCGCCCTCAAAAATGAGACCCCCTCGAATATCCTCATCTACGGGAAGACCGGGACGGGGAAGACGGCATGTGTCAGGTACGTCGGTACCGAACTCGAGAAGGTCGCTGCCGGAGCCGGCACGAAGTGCCGGGTGGTCCACCTCAACTGCGAGGTGATCGACACCCAGTACCGTGTCCTCGCCCAGATCGCAAAGGGACTCGAGGACCTCGACGCCACGCCGAGCGACAAGTCCCGCGCCCACATACCGATGACAGGGTGGCCGACCGACCAGGTCTATGCAGAACTGAAAAACCAGCTTGAGACGACCGGCGGCGTGCTCGTCATCGTCCTTGACGAGATCGATAAACTGGTCAAGAAGAGCGGTGACGAGACCCTGTACAACCTGACCAGGATCAACTCTGACCTGCGGGGTGCGAAAGTCTCGATGATCGGGATCTCCAATGACCTGCGGTTCACCGACTTCCTCGACCCCCGCGTCCTCTCCTCCCTCTCCGAGGAGGAGATCGTCTTCCCGCCGTACAATGCCCCGCAACTCTGCGACATCCTCACCCAGCGCGCCCAGATGGCCTTCGTTGATGAAAGCCTCGAAGAGGGCGTCATCCCCCTCTGCGCCGCCTTCGCCGCGCAGGAACACGGCGACGCACGGCGGGCCCTCGACCTCCTCCGGGTCTCCGGAGAACTCGCGGACCGGGAGAACGCGGAGAATGTTGGAGAGAAGCACGTGCGGATGGCCCTTGAGAAGATCGAGACCGACTCCATGATCGAGTGCATCTCGACCCTCCCGACCCAGAGCAAGGTGGTCCTCTACTCGATGCTCCTCCTCGATCAGATGGACAAGAAGATCTTCACCTCCGGCGAGGTGACACGCGTCTACCGCGAGGTCTCGCGCACCGTCAACATCGACCCTCTCACCCACCGGCGGATCACCGACCTCATCTCTGAACTGAGCATGCTCGGCGTGATCAACAGCAGGGTTGTATCGAAAGGGCGGTATGGAAGGACAAAAGAGATGTGGTTTGACACCAACACAAAAAAGATACAGGAAGTGCTCGCAAAAGATCCCAGGCTCTCCGAGGAGCGGCTTGCGCAGGTCGACCTCAACCGCCTGAAGGCATCATTCCGGTGATTGGATATGGACGGAAAGGATTTACTCATCCTCCACCTCCTGGAGGAGAACAGCCGGATCCCGATCGAGGAACTGGCGACCATGGTTGAGCTCCCGGTAAAAGAGGCAGAACGCAGGATCAGGGCCCTGGAAGAGGCCCGGATCATCAGGAAATACGCCGCAGTCATTGACTGGGAGAAGGCCGGCAACGAAGAGGTCACCTCGATCATCGCCCTCAAAGTCTCACCTGAGCGCGACTTCGGCTATGACAGGATCGCGGAACGTATCGCCCGCTTCAGGGAGGTCAAGGCCGTCCGTCTCGTCTCCGGCCGTTATGACCTTATCCTCCTTGTCAGGGGACGGACGATGCAGGACGTCGCCCGTTTCGTCTCCGAGCACATCGCCACGATGGACCAGATCAGGGAGACAACGACACAGTTTGCGATGAAGACATACAAGGAGAACGGGATCCCGTACGACGAGCGCGAGGCCAGCGAGCGCCTGCCGTACTCCTTCTAGGTGACACCATGAGGGACTTTATATCTGAGAAAGCTCGCATCATCCCCCACTCGGGGATCAGGAAGTTCTTTGACCTCTGCATGGGCATGCAGGACGTCATCTCCCTGGGCGTCGGCGAACCCGACTTCTCGACGCCCTGGAACATCTGCGAGGCGAGCATCTACTCCATCGAGCAGGGCGTGACCTCATACACCTCGAACCGTGGCTACCCGCCCCTGCGCCAGGCCCTTGCCGCGGACCTCGCCCGGCGCTATAATGTCAGTTATTCCCCCGAGTCCGAGATCATCGTTACGACCGGCGTCTCCGAGGCCGCCGACATCGCGATCAGGGCGGTCGTCGACCCCGGCGACGAGGTGATCGTCCAGGACCCCGCCTATGTCAGTTATGCACCCTGCATCACCCTGACCGGCGGGAAACCGGTCCCCCTCCCCTGCCGTGAGAAAGACCACTTCAAGGTCACCCCCGACGCCCTTGAGGAACAGATCACGGGGAAGACGAAGGCCGTCCTCCTGAACTTCCCGAGCAACCCGACGGGCGGCGTCATGACACGGGACGACTACCGGGCGATCGCAGACATCCTGGTCGACCACGACCTCCTCCTCATCTCCGACGAGGTCTACTCCGAACTCACCTACGAGGGCACCCACTGTTCGCCGGCATCCCTCCCCGAACTCCGCGACCGGACGATCACCCTCAACGGCTTCTCGAAGGCCTATGCCATGACAGGGTGGCGGATCGGCTACCTCTGCGCACCTCCCGAGATCTCGGACGCCGCACTGAAGATCCACCAGTACGTGATGCTCTGCGCCCCGGTGATGGGCCAGATCGCCGCGTACGCCGCCTTGCGGCAGGGGGAGCAGGACAAGAACGAGATGGTCAGGGAGTACCGCCTCCGCAGGAACCTCTTTGTCGAAGGCCTCAACAGGATTGGCCTCCGCTGTCACATGCCGCAGGGCGCATTCTACGCCTTCCCCTCCGTCGAGGTCACCGGCCTCACCGACGAGGAGTTTGCCGAGCGCCTCCTGAAGGAGCAGAAAGTTGCGGTCGTACCCGGCAGCGCCTTCGGTGAGTCTGGCCGCGGGCACATCAGGTGTTCCTATGCAACAAGCCGCGAAAACCTCTCTACGGCTGTCGAAAGGATGGGCACCTTTGTCTCGGACCTGATCTGATTATATTATCCTATTTTTATCTCTCAAATTTTCGGAACTGCCCGGATCCCTTCGGCAGGGGGCATGACCTCTGTCTGACAATTGGCGAGTGCAGGACCCCTTTGTTTCCACTGGAGATCCCGTGATTTTTTAAATAATACAATCTGCCCGGATGACGCGAATCCCGGGCCTCTCGTGGCTTATTCACAGATCTTTATCTATTTCCAGAGGAACCCCGGATCAGGTCGTCGGAGAGTCCCTCGACCGAAGGATCAGGTTTATATAATGTTGCCTGCTTCTTTTTTTTCATGCGAAAACGGCAGATAAACGCAATCATTGACCTTGCATTGCTCGCATCTTTCTCTGTGATCGCGCTATCCTCGATTGTGCTCTTTTTCTTCCTCCCATCGGGTGGCGGCGGGTGGAGTTTCGTCCATGCGGGCACGGGAGCGACAAACCTCAGGGTATTTCTCGGGGTCACCCGCGGCCAGTGGGTGGACCTCCACAACATCACCGGTCTTCTTTTCATGGTGCTGATGGTCACCCATATCGCCCTGCACGTCCCGTATTACCGGAACATCAGGTCCTGCCTCTCTTCGACTGAAAAGGAGGCGTGCAACCGCGAGTGATGGAGCGGTCCGAACCGATGATATACTTTTATCATCATGTATCGCCCCAAATTACATGATATAGCAATGTCGTGTACGATAATTGTCGGCGGATTTTTCGGGGATGAAGGAAAGGGCAAGATCGTGGCGCATATTGCCCACCATGACCATCCCTCTATTATTTCCCGGGGCGGGGTCGGTCCCAATGCTGGTCACACCGTCACCATCGGGGATCAGAACTACGGCGTGCGGATGATCCCGTCAGGTTTCGTCTATCCGGATGCGAAACTCTGTATCGGGAGTGGTGTCCTTGTCGATCCTCGTGTCTTCCTCCGCGAGGTAGACCTCCTCAAGGTCGCTGACAGGACCTTTGTCGACGGCCGGTGCGGGATCATCGAGGAAGAACACATCAGCAGGGATAAGGGGAGCGCCCATCTCTCGAAGAAGATCGGTTCGACCGGCACAGGGTGCGGCCCGGCAAACTCAGACCGCGTCCTGCGGATCTCCCGGCAGGCCAAGGACGTCCCTGAACTCGCACCCTATATCGTCGATGTTGCCGAGGCGGTCAACGGCGCCATCGACGCTGGCGAGAACGTCCTCCTCGAAGGGACGCAGGGCTTTGGCATCTCCCTGTACTACGGCACCTATCCCTTTGTGACGAGCAAGGACACCTCCGCCTCCCAGATCGCCGCCGACAATGGTGTCGGCCCGACCAAGGTCGACGATGTCGTCGCCGTCTTCAAGGCCTACCCGACCCGCGTCGGCGAGGGGCCCTTCCAGACCGAGATGACCGCGGAGCAGTCGAGCACCCTCGGTTTCCAGGAGTTCGGCACCGTCACCCACCGTCTCCGCCGGATCGGCGGATGGGACGGGAAGATGGCCCGGTACTCCGCGATGATCAATGGCTGCACCATCGCCGCGATCACCGGCATCGACCATGTGGACCCTGCCTGTTTCGGCGCGACCTCGTACGACCAGCTCACCGAGAAGGCGGTCGCTTTCCTCGACCAGGCCGAGAAGGACATCGGCGCACCTATCGGGCTCATCTCGACCGGCCCTGAACTCTCCCAGATCATCGACGTGAGGGATGAACTGTGAAGCGGTCCCTCCTCCCGATCCTCTGCTGCCCTGTCTGCAAGGGCGACCTCGAACTCCGTGTGGTCGAGGAGAAGGACGACGACGTTATTGAGGGCTCCCTTGTCTGCGGGGCCTGCGGGGTGGAGTACCCCATCAGGGAGAGCATCCCCAACCTCCTCCCGAAGACTGATCAGGACTGAATATGGACGTTTCCTGTGAGATCTGGCTCAATAAACGCAGCATTAACTCGATAGACCTTCCCGAACGCATCGGTGCAGCGCCCGGAGACACAGTGCTTATCAGGCTCGTGAACGAGGGGTCCCCCCTCCACCTCACACTCTCCGCGCCCGATGCCGGGAGGTTCACCGATTTCTGCCACGAGAACCTCTTTGTCGATAAGACGGCAGAAGTGCCAGTCTATATCAGGAACGACGTCTTCCCCGGAAAATTCGATATCGAGGTGATCACCGGCTACGGCACGAACAGGCAGAAGTTTGGCGTAGTCGTCAAAGAACGGCCGAAACCGAAGGTCGAGGAGACCCCTCTCCCGCCCCCTCGGCCGGCAGAGACGCCCCTGCCGGTGATCCCCTTTGCGGTCGTCGCCGCGGCCGCACTCCTCTTCATCATCTACGCGGCCACGAAGATGGTTGCATTTGAGGCCGCCGCCTTTATCGTCCTCGTTGCCGGAGTGCTCGCCGCATGGTTCCTGCGGCGCTGACCCTCGTTGCGGCACTCGCCCTCGATCGGATCGTCGGCGACCCGCACACTCCCCTCCACCCGGTCGCCCTCTTCGGCAGGTTTGTTGGGTGGTGGGGTCGGCCGTCTCTCTATCCTGCCTCTCTCCAGCGGTTGGCCGGGGTTCTTCTCTGGGCTATTTCCGTCGTACTCTTTGCTCTCCCCTTCTGGCTCTGTGAGCGCTTCGCCCCGGCCCTTCTCCTCCTCGTCCTCTCGCCCTTCCTCCTCAAGGCGACCTTTGCCTGGCGTTCCCTGGAGGAGCACGCGGGGGCGGTGGAAGCCGCCCTGGCCTCGGGAAGTCTTGACGAGGGGCGCAGGGCCGCCGGGATGCTCGTCTCCCGCGACACCCGCGGCCTCTCGGCCGAGGAGATCAGGTCGGCGGCGTACGAGTCTGTGGCGGAGAACCTCTCCGACTCGGTCGTCGCCCCGCTCTTCTGGTTCGCCGTCTTCGCGCCCTTCGGCCTCGGCCTCGGCCTCACCGCGGCGGCAGCATACAGGGCTATCAACTGCATGGACGCGATGCTCGGCTATACCGACGGGCGGGCGCGTCTGGGGTGGTGCGCCGCACGGGCCGACGACCTCGCAAACCTCCTCCCCTCCCGGATCTCGGGGTGTGTCGGCCTGCTCTACTTCGGGCTGCTGGGGAGGTTCCTGCCGGCGTGGCACTGTCTCCTCTCCGACCGCCATAAGAGGCCGGGCTTCAACGGTGGGTGGCCGATGTCCGTCGTCGCCGGGGGAACGGGCGTGCGGTTCTCGAAGAGAGGGGTCTACCAGATCGGTCCGGGCGAGAGGAGCCTTGCAGAGGGCGGTGCCGATATCATCGCATCTGTCCGCGGAATAACCCTCATATTCTCGTTTTTCGCGATCATCGCACTATTTTTATGGGCATGACCATCCAATAGATAAGAATAATGAAACTTGAGGAACTGAGGTACGGCACCGAACTCCTGAAGCGGGGCTTTGCGTCCATGCAGAAGGGCGGGGTGATCATGGACGTGGTCAACGCCGAGCAGGCGCGGATCGCCGAAGAAGCGGGCGCCGTTGCGGTGATGGCCCTGGAACGTGTCCCTGCGGACATCAGGAAGGCCGGTGGGGTTGCGCGGATGGCCGACCCCGAGAAGGTCCTCGAGATCATCGATGCCGTCTCCATCCCGGTGATGGGCAAGGTGCGGATCGGGCACTTTGTCGAGGCACAGGTCCTTGAAGCGATCGGCGTCGACATGATCGACGAGAGCGAGGTCCTGACCCCGGCCGACGAGGAGTACCACATCGACAAGACGCAGTTCACCGTGCCGTTCGTCTGCGGCGCCCGGAACCTCGGTGAGGCGATGCGCCGGATCAACGAGGGTGCGGCGATGATCAGGACGAAGGGCGAGGCCGGGACCGGCAACGTCGTCGAGGCCGTCAGGCACATGCGTGCGATCCAGGGCGAGATCAGGCAGATTGTCGGCATGGACGAGCAGGAACTCCGCGCCCGCGCCCGTGCGATCGAGGCGCCGTACGAGATCCTTGCCGAGACCGCAAAGAGGGGCCGTCTCCCTGTCGTGAACTTCTCGGCCGGCGGGATCGCCACCCCCTCGGACGCCGCTCTCATGATGCAGATGGGTGCGGACGGCGTCTTCGTGGGTTCAGGGATTTTCAAGTCCTCGAACCCGGAGAAGATGGCGAAGGCGGTTGTCGAGGCCGTCCACCACTACACCGACGCAAAACTCATCGCCGAAGTGAGCCGCGGCATCGGCGACCCCATGAAGGGCCTTGATGTCCACGAACTGAAAGACGAAGAGAGGCTGCAGGAGCGTGGCTGGTAAGAAGGTCGGCGTCCTCGCCCTCCAGGGGGACGTCTCCGAGCATATCAGGGCCTTCGAGGAGGCCCTCGGCGGTGCGGGCGCTGTCGTCCCTGTCCGCTCGCCGGCAGACCTTGCGGGGTGCGACGCACTCGCCATCCCCGGCGGTGAGTCGACGACGATCTCCCGCCTGATCGACGAGAGCGGTCTCCGCGAGGCTATCCTCTCTTTCGAGGGCGGGATATTCGCGACCTGCGCCGGCATGGTGCTGGTGGCGACCGGGATCAGCGACACCCGTTTCGCCCCCCTCGGCCTTGTCGATATCGCGGTGGACAGGAACGCCTTCGGGCGGCAGCGCGACTCCTTCGAGGCCGACCTGCCGGTGAAGGGCCTCGAAGCCCCCTTCCATGCCGTCTTCATCAGGGCGCCCCTGGCTGTCCGTGCCGGTCAGGGTGTCGAGGTGCTCGCCACCGTGCCGCAGGGGATCGTCGCCGTGCGGCAGGGAAAACATATAGTCCTCTCCTTCCATCCTGAACTTGGCGGCGACCTCCGCCTCCACAGGATGTTTCTTGCCGGGCTGTGAGGATATCGGGGTGTGCGGACAAGGAAGCACGCCCCGGCTGTCCGCGTGAATGTGTGGCTCTGGGGTCGAAAACTTTTTGTCAATTTTTTCACGTAAGAAAATGTTCTATGGGCTCATTCGATCCCTTGCTGGTGCGTAATGTTTATTAATGGATTCAGGAGATAAATTTATGTTCTCTTATGTGTTCTATTCCCTGATCACTTCATGGACGCAAGGGCTGGGATAATACCGATAAATTTCATCAAAGACATCTTCAATACAGGGGATATGGCCTCTCTCCCCGTGATTGACATCATCGCCTTCGAAGGGTATGGTTCGCTGATCAACCTGGGGAGGGGTTATCCCGGCGGGAGATACTCGACTGAAAAGGTCTGCATAAGATCAGAATACCGGGGGAAAGTCTCGTACTTCCGCCTTGACTGGATATGGGCCGGAGGTCTTTATGGGTCGAGGTTCATCGGACCTACCGGGACATGGGAGGGGGGCGACTTCATCATAGAGGACGCTGATGTCAGTCGCTCTCCCTCCCGCGGAGCATCTGGAGATGTGGAGGTCAGAGACCTCTTCGACGCCGCCCGGTCCCGGCGGCACTGCTGTGCCCTGAAGGCGGTGCCGAGAGGTGACGACCTGGTCCTCAGGTTTACCTATGCAGAACAGCAGGACCCTGTTCAGGGCCCGACATTACAGACGACGATATGCTGCCGGAGAGATGACCCGGTGATGATCAAGGTGAATGACGCCCGCCAGAGCCTGGTTCCCTCCCTCACTTCGCCGTGAGGGATGTGCGGTCCTCGCTCCCCTCGTTTACGGTGTCCGGCGGTGCGTACGGGAAGGTGACGGAAAAAAGCGTCCCTCTCCCTGATGTGAAACTGAGAGTCCCCCCGATCTGATCGGAGAGCGCCGACACCAGGCGCAACCCGAGTGTCCCCTCGCTGTCGGGAGAGAACACGTCGGGCAGTCCGGCCCCGTCGTCCTCCACACGGAGGCAGAGTCTCCCTCCGGTCTCCCGCCGCAGACCGACCCGCACCCTGCCCCGGTCGCGCCCGGCAAAGGCGTGTTTGAAGGCGTTCGTGACGAGTTCATTGACAATCAGGCCGCAGGGGATGGCCGTGTCCATGTCGAGGACAACATCGTCGATTGCGGTCTCAACCCCGATCCCCGGTCCCGGGGAGAACGATCTCCTGATCTCGGAGCAGAGGGTTGTGATGTAGGGCCCGGCGCGGATGGAGGCGAGGCTCTCTGACTGGTAGAGGTTCTCGTGGACGAGGGCCATGGCGGTGATCCTGCTCTCGCTTGCCTGCAGGCACCCGGCAAACTCACTGTCCGGGACAGTCGCGGCCTGGAGGGAGAGGAGGCTTGCGACCTGCTGCATGTTGTTCTTGACCCGGTGGTGGATCTCCTTGAGGAGCGCCTCCTTTTCCCGGAGAGATCCTTTCAGTTCCTTCTCGTACTCTTTCTGGACCGTGACGTCGACGAAGGATATGATACTCCTCTCCGTGCCGGGTATGACCGAGGCGGTGACGATGATGTCGCGGCATTTCCCGTGTGCGTCGGTAAATGTGGAGATATAGGACTGCGGTGCATTCCCGTCTCCTGTATACCTCTTCCTGTGGTAGTCGAGCATCTTCTGGCGCTCCCTCGCGGGGATGAAATGCTCCCACGGGACCTTTCCCTCGATCTCGTCCCTGGAGATCCCTGAGAGGGCGACGAACCCCGAGTTTGCAAGGGAGATGGTCAGGTCCTTCTCGACGATCGCCATCGGGGCCGCCGACGCCTCGAAGATCGTCCGGTACAGTACCTCTGACCGCCTGAGTTCCTCCTCCATCCTTCTCTTTTCAGTGATGTCCCTGAGGACGAACTGGGTGGCGGGACGCCCCTCGTGGGTGACCGGGACCATCGTCGCCTCCGCGTAGACGGTTCCGCCGTCGGCCCTGCAGAGCCTGATCTCCTGGAAGTACGAGGACCAGACGCCCGTCTGGGTCTTGGTGAGTTCCTCGCGCACAGTTGCCCGTGAGTCCGGGTGGATAAAGGGCCAGAAGGGCATCTGTCCGCTCCCGGTCCGGTCACCGATCCCGAGGACGCGGAGGGCGGCGGCATTCAGGTAAACGATCTGCCCGTTGCAGTAGATCCCGATCGATTCGGGTGCGATGGCGACGAGACTTTCGTAGCGCCCTTCGCTCTCTTCAAGTGCCCTGGCGGTCTGCCTCTGGCGGGTGACATCCTCCCCTGAAGCAAGGACGGAGAATATCGCCCCTTTATCGTCCCTGATAGGCTGGATCGTCCATGCGATCTGCCTCTCCTCTCCCGTCCTCGTCAGCACCGGGTTCTCAAAAGGAAAGGCCGTGTCCCTCTCGCCGCGCAGGACGGCGGTGCATACCGCGACCACGCGCGTCTTCACCCGTGTGGGGAGGTAGGTCCCGGTCCAGTCCTGCCCGACGATCTCGTCTTCCGGGTACCCGAGGATAGTGCATCCCTTGCGGTTGATCGCCCTGACACGCATTTCATTGTCGAGGACGAGGAGGATCACACCCGCGACGTCCAGGTACTCCCGTGTCCGCGCCCTCTCCTCCTCCCTCTCCCTTTCTGCCTGTATCCTCTGGCTGATGTCGACGACCGTACAGACTGCCCGGTCCTCTGGTCCGGGCGCTGCCGAGAGGAAGACCGGGATATGCCGACCGTCCCGCGCGATGAGTTCGGTCTCGATGCCGTTTTTCGTCTCGCCGGAAAAACGGGCGGCCCCTCCTCCCGGCCAGATATTGCTCAGACTCTCCGGCCTCTCCCCCTCTCCGTAGCCGAGCAGGGAGAGAAAGCGATCATTCTCCCCGGAGATCTTTCCGTCCTTCGAGAGGAGGAAGATCCCGGCGGAGGAGGCGTCGTAGATGCCGCGGAGGTTGGTCTCCTTCTCGTTCACCTGCCACGCGAGGATCGCGGTGAGTGTCCCGATCCCGACGAGGAGGACGGTGTTGACAAGTACTTCGGCGAAGTCGGTCCTGTCCGGTATGATGAGTGCATACAGGCCGAGATAGGCGAAACCGGTGGCGAGGGCCGAGAGGATGCCACAGCGCGGGTAACGGTAGGCGATGAGGATGACCGGGACGTAGAGGACTGCCGACATGACCCTGGTGACGCCGATGGAGAATGCATACGCAACGATGCAAAAACAGACGAGAGTAAAAAAAGCGAGTAATAAGGTACAGACGTGGAGGCCTGGCCTGCAGTATTCTGAACCTTTCCACTCTGTTCTCTGCATTCCCCCGTATTGTACGGGTGGGTAGGGGTAATACGTTTCTATTCCCGCTTTCCGGCTTTCAGCCGGTCAGGTTGGAGAGGATCTTCTGGAGGTCGATCCAGATGATCAGGTCCTGGTTCTGGGTCTTCCCCCCTTTCTCGTCCGCTTTCATCCTGATGATCCCCTTGACATATGCTTCCTTCGCGAGGGTGTCGTCCATCTGGACGATGTCGTCTTTCCCGACCCGGAGCACCGAGTGGACATCGTCGACGATGATCCCGGTGTTCGAGCCGTTTGCCGCTTCGGGGACGAGGACGATGATCTTCCGTGTGGCGTTCTCGTCTCTCTCCGCAAGGCCGAGGAGCCTGTTGAGGTTGAGGATGGTGGTGATCTCGCCCCTCAGGTTGATGATCCCGGCGATGTGGGCCGCCGCACGCGGCACCGGCGTGATCGGGATCATCTCGACGATCTCCCGTGCGAGGCTGATATCGAGGGCATAATGGGTGCCCCCGATCTCAAACTCGACGACGTCTATGACCTCCATGTGCTTACACCTTGAACTGGTTCATCGTGTCCTTCAGCTCCCCTGCCATGGAGTTGAGCTGGTGGGTGACGCTCCCTATCTCCTCTGTCGAGGCGCTTGCCTCCTCGGCGAGGGCCGCAAGGTCGCTCACCTGCTTCATCGTCTCCTGGGTCAGCCTGGTGCCGTTGTCGACGGTCTGGACAATGGCGTTGCTCGTGTTCGCCTGGTCGCCGATGGCCTTTGCGATCTCGCTCATGTCGTGGGTGACCTCGCTTGCGCCGTCGACGATCTTGTTGAGGGCGAGGATGGCGTTGTTGACGCTCTCGACGCTGGATGCGATCTCGGTGTTGGCCGAGGTGATCGCGGTTGCGGTCTTCTCGCTCTTTGCCTGGATGGCGGTGATGAGGTTCTCGATGTCGTTCGTCGCCTTCTTCGACTCGCCTGCGAGGTTCCGCACCTCGCCCGCGACGACGGCGAAGCCGCGGCCGTGTTCCCCTGCCCGTGCCGCCTCGATCGCGGCGTTGAGGGCCAGGAGGTTTGTCTGGTTCGAGATGTCTGTGATGAGTTTGACGATCTTGTTGATCTCCCGCATCTCCTGGGTCAGTTCGGTGATGTCCTTCACGCTCTCCCGTGCGATCTTCTCGACGGAGGTGATCTTCGTGTTGGCGTCTTTGCCGAGGTTCTCAGCGTCTTTGCCCATATTTGCGACGTTTTCGGCCCTCTCCAGGACTTCCTGCGAGGTGCTCGCCATCTCCTCGTTCGAGGCCGAGAGGTCGCTGATGCGGTGGCTGATCTCTTCCATCTGGGAGAGGAGGTCACGGTTGAGGTCGGCGCACTTCTGGCTCGTGATCGCAACCTGTTCGGCGGCCTTTGCGATCTCGTCCGCACCCTTGCTGGCGTCGGAGACACCCGACTCCACCTGCTCGGTCGCCTTCTTGATCTGCGTGACGACGGCGGAGGTCTTGTTGGCCATGTTGTTCAGGGAGTCCTTGAACTTCTGGAAGTCGCCGGCGACGGCGATCTCGTCGGAGAACCGGACGGTGTAGTCGCCCACGGCGAACTGGCCTGAGACACGCATCGCCTCGTTGACCGGTTCGACGACGGCGTCCATCAACTGGTTGACCCCGTCGATGACTTTTGCGAAATCCCCTGCGTGCTTCGAGGCGTCGGCACGGGTGGACAACTTCCCATCCCTGCCGGCCTTTGCAAGTTTGTTCGCATCGTTCACGAGTTTCTGGATCGCTTCCATCATGGCGATGAAGGCCGGGATCACCTGGTCGTTCTCAGAACGCCGTCCGACACGCTTGAAGTCTTCCAGGTTTTTCAGGTCGCCCCGGCTGATATTGCTCGCGGTCTCCTGCAGGTGGAGGAAGCGGTCCAGGACGGTGTTGATTGCCGTGGCCATCTCGGCGTAGATGCCCTCGTAGTGCCCTTCGACTTTCCGGGTGTAGTCGTTCTGTGCAGCCCTCTGGAGGACGGCATTACCTTCTTTCAGGGCGTTGAGTTCGTCGACGCACTCATTGACGCTGTCGATGAGGTCTTTCAACTCTCCTCTGTAGTCGCCCGTGACCTTCTGCGGGATCTTGCCCTTCCCGATCTGCTGGACGGCGTTCATGGTCTGTTCCAGGGGTACAACGATCGCGTCGAGGAGGGCGTTGACGCTCTTTGCGATCTCCAGGAAGTCGCCGTCGGCGTCGAGGCTGGCGCGGGCGGAGAGTTTTCCGTTCCGCGCTTCCTCGCCGACATGGAGGAGGTCCTGCACGGTCCGCTTCTGGGCGGTGATGTCGGGGAAGTACTCGACCGCGCCGATTATCTGACCGTTTTCGTCACGGGAGGCCGCGCCGGTGCAGTCGATCCACCGGCCGTCGCGGAGACGGATCTCGGCATTGCTTGCCTTGCCCGTTTCCATCGCCACACGGCAGGGGCAGTCTTTTGATTTACAGATGTCGGCCTTGTAGAGGTCGTAGCAGTGCTTCCCGAGGCACTCGTCCACCTTCATCCCGATCGTGGCTGCTGCGGCCTCATTAATGAAGAGGACCCTGTAGTCCCTGTCGATGATATGGAGGGGGGTGGGAATGAGGTCTATCCCCCGGAGGACTACCTCTGCCTGCTGTTCCTCCGCGTTGTCTATCCCCTGCTCTGCGTCCTGTGCCTGTGCCTTATCCTGTGATTTCATGGTCTCTCTTCTCCCTGGTGTTCTGCGGCATCTGCGGCAGGGGATTGGTCTTCCGGAAGGCAGTTGGTCTGTGCCTGCCGCCGGCGTCCGGGCCCCTGACGCACCTGACGTTCCCATCTGCCTGTCAGTATTGATAGGCAGTTCTGACAACAGATCATCGCAGTCGTACTATATCCTTTTTTTGATTTTGATAGGCAGTATTGATAGGCAGTTTTCGTAATAACTATAAATCTGGAAGGCCGATGAATGAAAATCAGGAAGGATTAACCCGTGTCACGTACTCCAGAAGTTCCGGCCGGAGAATGCCTGCGGATCATCGATCTCCTCCGAGACGAGCCGCGGGGCCTCTCCACCTCCGAGATCTCGCGGCGACTCGGCATGAACCGGAACTCGGTGGCGAAGTACCTGAATATGCTCGTCGTCTCCGGTCGCCTCGAGATGCAGGAGGTCGCCGTCGCGAAGGTCTACTACCTCTCCCACCGCGTGCCCATCTCCGCCATGCTCGACTTCTCCTCCGACATCATCCTCGTCCTGGACAGTGCCGGGCGGGTGGTGCAGGCCAACGACAACCTCCTCTCCTTCACGGGCCTCGGGCGCGACGAGGTCGCGGGCAGGGATATCGGTTCCCTTGACATACCTCTTCTCGCCCCCCTCCTTGAAAGCGGGCTGGTGCGGGAGGCTCTTGGCGGGAAGGAGGGGACCGATGAGATCACCTTTGAGAAGGACGGAAAAAATCTCTATTTCACCGTGAAATCGGTTCCGACCGTCTTTGATGACGGGGAGGCCGGCGTGACCGTCATCATGGAGGACGTCACCGCGGCCCGGCGGGTGCTGCAGGAGAAGGAGCGCCTGCTCGCGGAGATCCACCAGAGGGTCAGGAACAACCTCCAGCTCATCTCAAGTCTTCTCTCCCTGCAGGCGGCGAGCATGGGGAAGGGTGCCGGGCGCGAGATCATCAGGAAGACCGAAGGACGTCTCGGCGTGCTGGCGCGGGCCCATGACCATCTCGACCGCTCGCCCGACCATGCCCGCGTCGGCCTCGGGGCGTACCTCGCCGAACTCATCGCCGATAGTGCGGACGCCGCTGAATATCCGGCGGGTCTGGTCACGGCCGATGTCGTGCCGCCCGACCTCTCTCTCAGGCTCAATGCGGCGATCCCGGTCGGGCTGATCGTGAACGAACTCGTCCTGAACGCATGCACCCATGCCTGCCCGGGGGGTGCGCCCGGTCCTGTCCGGGTCTCTGCCCGGGACGACGGCGGCGTCCTCACTCTTGCTGTCGAAGATGCCGGAGTCGGGTTCCCCCCTGGCTTTGACCTGGTGGCAGACGGTTCCCTGGGCCTCACGCTGGTCAGGGCCCTGGTGACGGAGCAACTCGGGGGCAGGATGGAGGTCGAAGTCAGGGACGACGGACCCGGGGCGCGTGTACTCGTCACGGTCCCGGTGAGGGAGGAGACGCCGTGAAGGTGCTGGTCGTGGAGGACGCCGCGATCATCGCGCTCGATATCGCGAACCGGGTGAGAAGACTGGGGCATATGGTGACCGGGACAGCGGCGACGGCCGACATCGCGCTGGAAAAGGCCCGTGAGACGTCTCCCGACGTCGCCCTGATGGACATCAACCTGAAGGGCGGCAGGGACGGGGTCGATGCCGCCTCTCTCCTTGCCGAAGAACTCGGGATCAGGTGCATCTTCGTCACCGCCTACTCTGACAGGGACATGCGAGAACGCGCCCTGGCCACCCGGCCCCTCGGCTATATCGTCAAGCCGATCAGGGATGCAGAACTGAAGGAAGCACTTGCGGCCGCCGCCACCGCACTCGGTCTGGACGATTAAAAAAAGGTGCCGCGCTCAGGCGCGGCTCACCCGCTCCCTGATCACTTTCTGGAGGTCGATCCAGATGATCAGGTCGCTCTGCTTTTTTGTGTCGTTTTCTTCATTTTTGACCCGTATGATCCCCCTGACATACGCCTCCCTCGCCATCGCCTCGTCCATCGGGGCGATGTCACCTTCGCCGACCTGCCGCACCGCGTGGACGTCGTCGACGATGATCCCGGTGTTCGATCCGCTTGCCGCCTCGGGGACGAGGACGATGATCTTCTTCGTCTCGCGCCGCCCCTCTTCCGGGAGGCCGAGGAGAGTGTTGAGGTTGAGGATGGTTGTGATCTCGCCCCTGAGGTTGATGATCCCGGTGATGTAGGGGGGTGCCCGCGGCACCGGCGTGATCGGCACCATCTCGACGATCTCGCGTGCCAGCAGGATATCGAGGGCGTATCTTGTGCCCCCGATCACGAATTCGACGACATCTACAGTCTCTGTCACAGTCCCGCCCCCTTCAGATCCTGAACTTCTTCACCGAGGTCTTCAGGTCAGCGGCCATGCTGGCGAGTTCGTGCACGGCGTTGTCGATCTCCTCTGTCGAGGCGCTTGACTCCTCCGCAAGGGCGGCCAGGGCCTCCACCTCGGACATGTTCTGTTTGGTGAGTCCTGTCCCTTCCTCGACGATTGTGACGACGGCGTTGCTCGTGTTCGCCTGGTCCTCGATGGCCTTCGCCATCTCGCCCATGTCCCTGGTCACCTCGCTTGCGCCGTCGACGATCTTGTTGAGGGCGAGGATGGCGTTGTTGACGCTCTCGACGCTGGATGCGATCTCGGTGTTGGCCGAGGTGATCGCGGTTGCGGTCTTCTCGCTCTTTGCCTGGATGGCGGTGATGAGGTTCTCGATGTCGTTCGTCGCCTTCTTCGACTCGCCTGCGAGGTTCCGCACCTCGCCCGCGACGACGGCGAAGCCGCGGCCGTGTTCCCCTGCCCGTGCCGCCTCGATCGCGGCGTTGAGGGCCAGGAGGTTTGTCTGGTTCGAGATGTCTGTGATGAGTTTGACGATCTTGTTGATCTCACGCATCTCCTCGGTCAGTTCGGTGATGTCCTTCACGCTCTCCCGTGCGATCTTCTCGACAACGGCGATCTTCGTGTTGGCGTCCTTGCCGAGTTTTTCCGCGTCCATTCCCATCTTTGCGACATTCTGGGCCCTCTCCAGGACGTCCTGCGAGGTGTTGGCCATCTCCTCGTTCGAGGTGGAAAGGTCCGCGACGCGCCTGCCGACATCCTC
>NZ_CALFSA010000078.1 GCF_937919355.1 uncultured Methanofollis sp.
CCCTACACGACGCTCTTCCGATCTGTGGTCGGATCGGTGGTCGGATCGGTGGTCGGGTCGGTGGTCGGGTCGGTGGTCGGGTCTTCGAACGGTTGTTCATCAAGCAGGTCGTCAGGAAGGTCATCAAGCAGGTCGTCAGGAAGGTCGAACCCTGGTCCTGGCTTCATAAGCAGGATATCCCTCTCCGGATGAAATGGAGAAAACCCATCACCGGGAAAAGATCCCCTCTTTGCCAACATATCCTGACTGGCACCAGCCGCCAGATGGGATATAACAGCAAGAAAAATAATACCGAGGATAAAAATCTCCAGAACCTTTCTACCCATGGCCATACCCCATGACTAACACTGACCGCACCAGCATATCACACGGTGCAATATAATTTTGACGATATAATTATATCCCCTGCCCCTCCGGGGACCGCAGGTCCATGATGCCACAGACATCATAACAAAACCGGTTGCGACCGGACAGCACCATAAAAGAGACAAAACAGGATTTTACGGAAAAATGGGGTTAGAGATTCCTCCTCTGCCACCGGACGACCGCATAGACACCAACAAGAAGAACCGCCCCGACAAAGGGGAAGAGAAAAGGTACCGTACCCTTCTCTTTGACCTGGAAGGACACCTCCGAGATGGGGGTCATCCTCCCGCCGTACACGACATGAGCGCGGACCAGATACCTGCCTGGTTCCTGAGGTGTGAAGTTCATGGAGAGGTTTTCGCTGGACCCCCCCATGACGACCTGCTCTTCACCGTCAATAACACCCACAAGTGCATTGTTCCTGAATACATTGCCCACAAGAGTCGCATTCGTGGCTATCACCCCGGGGTTACGGAAGACCCCCGCAATCCTCAGTACATTCCCCACAACCGCTTCCCCACCACAGGCGAGGCAGGTCAGGTTCCCGTTCGAGAAGCCGGAGTTATTCTGAAGGGCCACCGGGGAAGATGCCCTACCACCATCCATCTCCGGGACAGACGTCTCATTTCCTTCCGCAACAGTATCGTCCACGGCATCGGCAGGAGGAGAGGTCTGGCCACCGCCCCCGTCACCGCTCCCCCCACCAGAAGAGTCTCTGTTACCACCACTCCCTCCGTGGGGAGGCGCAGCATCGGTTTCAGTGACAACAGTCACATGGGTGCTGACGGTGACGTCGTCGGCCGCCACACCCCCAGGGAAAACACCCAGCAGGATACAGATAACCAGACACAGTACGGCGATCCTCCCCCTCGACTCCCTCATGACATAAACCCCCGACCACCGTGGACATATGCCTGCCGTCATATATCACTTCCCTCAGTTCAGGAGGATCGCCCTGCACTTTCAAGCGGGTCCCGGGCAATGAAAGGTGCGAAGGTAAGAGGAGAAAGTTCAAAGGAATACCTGCACGGACTGCAGACAAAAAAAAGAAGGGCTTCAGGCCCTGAAGATCCCCTGCGACCTTTCCAGCGCATCAATCGCGGGGAGCTTCTTGCCGGTGAGGAACTCGATGCACGCCCCGCCACCGGTGGAAATATGGGTGAAGGCCGGTTCAAGCCCCATCTTCTCGATCACCGCGGCCGTGTGTCCGCCACCGACGACGGAGAAGGGCACCTTCGACGAGGTCTTCAAGATCTCGAACGTGCCCACCCCGAAAGCGGTGTCCTCGAAGACTCCTGCCGGGCCGTTCAGGACAACCGTCCCCGAGGACCGGATCACATCGCAGACGGCCTGAAGAGCGTCAGAACCGATGTCCATCACCGGAGCGTCGGCAGGGATATGGTCGACCGGATACTCTGCACGGGCATTTGCCTCCCGCACCGCGACCTGATCGGGGTAGATGATCCTGTCGCCGAAACGGGCGATGAGGGCCTTCGCCTTCTCGATCTCGGCCGTATACTTCAACTGGGCGATGAGATCCGCAGACGGTCTCCCGACATCGTAGCCTGCGGCGATCAAAAAGACATTCGCCACCACGCCGATGACAATGACACGGTCGGCGATGCCGTTCTCAAGCACGTTCGCCGCTACGGCGACGGAGTCATCCACCTTCGTCCCGCCGAGGACAAAGGTCACCGGCCGCGGCGCACCCGTGAAGACACGGGAGAGATTCGCGACCTCACGCTCCATCAGGAGGCCGGCAGACGACCGCATAAGCATGGGCAGACCGACAACCGTCGGCTGCGAACGGTGGGCGGTGCCGAAGGCATCGTTCACGAAGACATCGCCCATCGCGGCGAGCCTCCGGACGATATGCGTCGCCTTCGCCGCATCAGGAGAAAGCGTCAGGTTCTCCTCAGCATTGAACCTGACATTCTCAAGCATCAGCACCTCCCCCGTATGGAGAGAGGAAACCGCCTCCCGCGCCGCACGCCCGAAGATGTCGTCGACATAGCCGACAGGACGGCCGAGCATGTGCCCGAGCTTCTCGGCATGGGCCTGGAGAGTCGTGAAGTCCTTCTTGCCCGGCCGACTCTGGTGGGTGAGGATGACAACCCTGGAATCCTCCAGGTGCCGGATCGTGGGCAGGTGCTCACGGAACCGTTTGTCGTCCAGGATCTGGTTTGAAGCGGGGTCAATGGGAGAGTTCAGGTCCAGGCGGAGAAGGACTGTCTTTCCAGCGGGATCAAGTTCAGAGAGGGTTCCTATTGTCATGAGATAACCTGCCACCATGGGGATTATGTGTTCCCGTATTCGTTAGGTGGATAAAATGATATTGGTTTTCGTTCGTATCGGGCCAGCGCGAACCTCAATTATGGGGGAAGATACCGGTCGGGAGAGTTTCGACGGTGGCCTCACCCCTCAGATTTTCGATTCTCTCTTCCCGGGGTCAGGACTCCCCGGTGCAGGATAGACCGGGATCGAAACTCTCAATCCAGATTTCCATTTCGGTTTTCACCAGACCTTTCCCCATCTCCGGGGACGGGCACCAGCGGATTCGAGAGACCAGATAAAGCCAGAGCCAGCAGAAAAATAATCCCGACGACGGGACAAAAAAAAGGGATCAGGCCGATTCCGCAGCCTTCGCTGCAGTCTTTGCCTTGATCTTCTTGAGACGGAAGAGTTCTTCGCGCTCCATCTCGTCGAGCCGCATTTTGATAAAGGAGGCGGCGGCCTTCAGTTCAGGGATCACCTTGAATTCAAGGGCGTTCACACGCCGCTTGGTGTGGTCGATCTCGTCCAGCAGGCGCTTCATCGTCGTTTCGATCTCGGCGCTCTCGATGATCGCCTCAACGAGTTCCTCGTACGCCTCGGCAGTCTCGTCGATGACGGCCTGGGTCCCGAGCACACCGTAGCCACGCTCGACCAGACTCTTTCTCACCTTCGACGCCTCGATCTGAGGGACGACGACGCCCATGATGTTCTTGGACTTGAGGGTGATCTGCGGCTGCTCCTTGACGGAGAAAGCCGCAGCCTTCACACCGATCGTTCCTTCGACCGTGTTTGCAAGTGCGATCATCTCCTGGGCGTGCTGATACTTGCGCAGCATCTCGCCCCGGGTGTCCCTCGCCTCTTTCAGCACCTTGAAGAACTCAAGGATCAGCCCGTCGCGCTTCATCTTGAGGATGTTGTAGCCCCGCTCGGAGAGCTTGATCTTCCGCTTGATATTGATCAACTCTGACCTGGTGGGCTTGACATCTCTGAGCGCCATCGGACCTTACACCTCTGCCTTTTTCGCACCCTTGCGGTAGAGCGGGTGGAACTTCTGGATCAGGTCGCGGTCGATACGCACCAGCTGCTCGACCGGCAGCGTCGCAAGGAGCTCCCAGCCGATATCAAGGGTGTCCTCGATCGTCCGGTTCTCGTCGATGCCCTGCCTGACAAACTTGTCCTCGAAGAGGTCGGCAAACTCCAGGAAGCCGCGGTCACGCTCGGAAAGGGCGTCCTTGCCGACGATGGCCACCAGGCCGCGGAGGTCGTTGCCTTCTGCGTAGGCGGCGTACATCTGGTCGGAGACCTTCTTGTGGTCCTCTCTGGTGTGGCCCTTCCC
>NZ_CALFSA010000079.1 GCF_937919355.1 uncultured Methanofollis sp.
CCTTCTGGGCTTCGAACCCAGGGACGCGGGTTCGATTCCCGCTGGGTCCGTTTTTGAGATTTTAAAAAAAGATTATTGCAGTCTGATCTTCTTTGCAGTGACATTACCGACGAAGAAAGATACTGACGTTTCATTTCCTGCTGGTGGCGCATCTGGGGCGGCGGCCCTGACCCGTATCCAGTACTGTGCCGCCGGACGGTCACGGACATCAAGCACTGCCTCTTCCTGTCTCAGGCCCTTTGCCCTTGGTGTCACTGTTCCAAAATCGATCCAGGTTCTCTTCTCGTCGATGGAGTAGAAGAGTTTCTGCGTGGCTGTCTGGTTGCCGGTGTAGTTGAGGTTCCATTTCATCCGCAGGAAGTCGGTGATCGATCCTGAGCCGACACGGGAGGGTTCACCGACCCAGAGGTACGAGGTGTTAATGCCGGTGTTATTCATGCTAGGGAGAGCGGTGATAAAGGTTTTCGGGAAGTCGAGGGTTTCATTACCGTTGTCGAAGGAGATCGTCGAGCCCTGACCGAAGATGTTGATGTTCCCGTCCATGAGCACCTTGAGGGTGTAGTTGGCCGTCCAGGTCTGGTTCAGGTGGATCGTGCCGATGTCGAAGTGGAGGTTGTGGTCGTCGTTCCAGTTGGTAGTCTGGTCCTCCGTGTAGGGGTACGATGGATTATGGGGAGGGACATATGGAGGAGTGCTGTTATCGATCCAGGTGCTGATATTGGTGGATTTTCCGGGGATGTGGAGGTAGGTAAAGACCGCGTCACCGTCCATAATCTCGCTGTTCACTTCCACGTCCTTGAAGGAGATGTCCATCTTGGTGTTCACGCCGGCCTCGGTCTTGAGTTCGCCGGCGATGGCCGTATAGATGGCACCGATATTTGCGGCACTTCCATCATAGTATTTCCCGCCCGTGGACTCGGCAAGTTTTTGCAGGGTCTTTTTGCCGTCATCTGAGATGGTGTCCGCATACCCGATTGAGTATATCTTAATATTGTGATTTTTGGCATAGACAGAGAGATCCTGCTCTTCATCGAAGAGGTCAGTAAAACGATAATACTTCTGGGTGAGGTCCCCAAAATCCTCGGGATCACGAGTTGGAACCCAAACATCTTCATAATGCCAACTGAATAAACCGTCCCAAACCTCTTTTTTGTCCCAATAACCGGCGGCATCGCCCCGTGCCAGGGGGTCGCCATACCAGTTGTAGTCCCCATCCGAAAGGACGATGATCGCTTTGATGGCATCTGGATCAGGATTTGAACTTCCAGAACCATTAAGTTCTTTTATTGACTTATACAGTCCCGCACGCATGGGGGTCCCTGAGTCCGGGACAATATTGTCGAGTTCTGTTTTCACCGAAGGGAAAACATCGGTGAGATTCAGGTCGACGGTCGCATAGTCGAGATATTTTTTGGGAGTATGGTAGGCGTTGTCGATATATCTGTCAGGATTATCAAAAGAAGATTCTCCAGGTTTATTGATCCGATGCCATGAACCTGTATTTCTCCCGAAGGTGACAAGCCCCACCTTATCTTTCGTGGTCATCCTGTCGACAAACTTCTTTGCCGCCTCCCTCACCGAGTGCATGCGGTCGGGTTTATCGTAGAGCATACTTCCCGACCGGTCTATCGCCAGCACCACATCGATCGGGTCGGGCTGAAGAGCATAACCGTCTCCCCTGAGACTGACGGTGACGTTCACCGTCTGGTTCACCGTGACAGTCTCATTGTCGACCGCAGTGGACACAGAGAGGTAGGGATAGTTCTTCCAGGTGAGAGTGAGGTCTTCGACGTCGTCACCCCAATTGGCCGTGACTTTGCAGGTGCCAGTCGCCGAAGCTTTGTTTTTGCGGTCTTGAACAAAGGCACCGGGCCTGAAATGCACAATCGCAGAGCCGTTCTTGTTCGTGACCGCCGACTTCTCCACCAGTTCGGGTGGTGCCGTGGCAGTATACCCTGCCGTATTGATGTCAGAGAGGGAAAACGTGACCGTCTGCCCCTTGACAGGGTTACCCTTCACATCCACGACCTTCGCCCTGATCTCGGCAGTCGTGTTCTTCACGTCGCGGCTCGGCATAGTCTGCGGAGAGGCGGTGAGGATCATGTCAACAGGATCTGTACTCGTGAACTCGACAGTCTGCGAACAGGTCACCGAAGAGTTGTCCGCCGAGGTTGCCGTGATCGTCACCTTCCCGATCTTATCCTTCGGCCCGTAGGTGAACATGACCAGACCGTTGTCATTGGAACGGAGAGTCTTCTCCTCACCGGGGAGGGAGGTACTCACATGCACCGACCGGTTGACCGACGGGTTACCGTCAGCATCCATCAGTGTGCAGGTGATGGTGAACGTACTCTTGCCGTCTGCATAAACCCATGGAAGGGGCGTGCCGTCTGGAGAGACAGCACAGGTGATCGAAGCGGGAGGAGCGTCACTGAGACCATAGAATGTGAAATATGCATCGGGGATCGGAGATGGCAGGTCTACGAATACGATGTTCTCCCCGGCTTTTCTCGCAAGCCGGAGGGTCACCGTCACATTCCCCTCCCCATCTACCGGGCAGACAGCGGTATCACCGGTTACACTGCCGTCGACAAGGAAGACAGCGGAGTCTCCCGGAGACCCGACAGAGAAGGTAACCGACTCGGCATCCCTGCCCTCCGCCACTTCCCGCCGGTTATCGATCCGGTTGCCGTAGTAGTCCACCATTGCAAGGACGATTGGCACCTCTGATCCTACCGTCGCCTCGCTCCTGTAGTCCGTGAGAGCAAGTCTGTATGGCCCCGCATGGTCGACCTTCGGGACGACTGTCGTCTCCGCCACCACCGCACCGGTTGCATTCAGCGCCTTCGCCGT
>NZ_CALFSA010000080.1 GCF_937919355.1 uncultured Methanofollis sp.
CGGCGGGGGTGAGGAGGTACTTCGTCTTTTTTCCGTCGCGGTACGATTCGACGACCCCGTTGGCGACGAGGCGTTTCATGTGCCCGGCGACCGTGGGGTCGGCGACGCCGACGGCCTCCGCGATCTCCGACTGGGAGAGGTCGGGTGTTTCCAGTAGAAGGGCGAGTATCCGCTCTTCGGTGGGGCTCCTGAGGTGGAGGAGTATGGTCTGCTCCATCGGGCCGCAGGCGTTTCTGCTCTCGAAATAGCCGGTCAGACTGTCCCCCCGGACGGCCCTGACCAGGTGCGCCACTCTCAGGCGGACGAGGTGGTACTGCGCCGTACCGCGGCTGATCCCTGTCGTCTCCACGATCTCGGCGAACGAGATGCCCGGCCTCTCCCTGATGCACGTATAGATCGCCTTTCTCTTCTCGTTGTCGAGGGGGTGGCGCCTGCGGTCCCTTGCGGCGATGACGATGGCGCCGCTGAGTGAGAAGAGGATATTTATGATCGGGTAGGTCCATTCGGGGCTGTGGATGAGGATGAAATACGACACCAGTCACCTGGGCAGGACCGCCCACCAGGGCACGAGCACTTCGTCGTCCACATTGATCGCATCGGCGGGAACTTCCGCTGGCTCCGGCTCGACGACGATCTTCGCCGCCGCAGGGCTCCAGGCGACGAAGAGGAGGAGGAGAAACAGGAGGACGATGCGGTCTATTCTTTCCATGATACCGGGCCGGGGACGATCGTACCCGTGCAGGTTGATCGGGGAGACGGCCCTTAAACTTTCTGAGATGTTCATCTTTTCGTCCCCTGTCAGGGAGACGGACATTTCAAAAGTCACATATACCGAAATATCGTACGGCGGTTCATGCACCCCTTCACCGATGCCGTCCTCCTCTTCGCCGTCGCCGTGCTCGTCTTCGGCCTCTGGTTCTTCCTCCCTTCGCTGAGGGGGAGAGGGAATGGCATCTCCCGTTCGGAGTACGCCTGGTTTGTCGTCTGCCTCCTCCTCATCGCCTTCATCGCCCCCGTCATCTCCATCACCCTGACCTTTTTCTTCCAGTGGCTCGCTGACCCCACTCATCTCGCTTTCGGGTCATGGATGGTCCTCGTCCTCCTCCTGACTGCCGTCCCCGCGGCGGTGCTGGCCTTCGGCATCAGGGAGATCGTGCGACTGCGGACCGAAAAAATCCCCGACAGATAGACGGTCCGCACAGAAGTGATATATAAAACAGAGACGAGAGTGGCCTTCATGGAAACCGGAAGCATGTGGTATCCTCTTCTGGCTATTGGAATCATGATCTTCGCCGCCGGGTGCACGACGACGCCGACAGACACGTCACCGCCGGCAACGATACCTCTCCCGGCGGAGACGGTGCTCAGCCCCCGCCCTGCTACATCCGACGACCTCCCTGACTTCGACTATGCGGCCGTCCCGGTCATCTCGGCGACACCGACGGGATGACGACGAACGCCTCCTACATCGCCAGGATTGCCCTCAGGGACGAGGCGGCGCGGGCGATGTACCTCGGCGGCGGCACCGTCGAGGGTGTGCTCCTCTCCTGTCACCCGACGCCCTTCCCATCGACCCGGGACGGGTGCGCCCCGGCGCTCAGGATCGCAAACGAGACGGCCGTCGTCGACTTCCTGGTCGATGAGGAGAAAGGGCGGGTGGTCTCGACCGTGACTGAGGTCCG
>NZ_CALFSA010000081.1 GCF_937919355.1 uncultured Methanofollis sp.
CTCTGAAAAATGAAATTGGCATACAATCATCGACCACCTGCCAAGAACAAAAAACCACCATGCCGTCGAGATCGTCCAGATGGTTGGCGATCGAGTCGTGCTCCAGGGAGACGAGGATCCTGTTGCAGCGCATCACATGGCAGGACGGCCGTCTGCGTGCGACGCGAAAAGATTCTGGGCCACCCGAACATGCCGTCGAGGGGGAAGGGCCAGAGGGCGGTACGCGGGATTTTTTCAGGGACAGAGAGGTCGGCATACACCTCCCGGCACAATGACCACCGTCGATGACCGGGATGAGGTGCCGGTCGCCCATGAAGAACTCCGGGGAGGGGGCAAGGCGTGGTCGGGGACAGAGAGCCCGCCCTCCTCAGCCGTCGAGAGATGGAGGCGCAGGCCGGGCGCACCCTCCTCCAGTGTACGGGAGAACCGGCCCTGCCAGGTCGGCAAGGAGGCGGTCGAGGGCAGAGGGAGTCTCGTCCATAGAGCACTCACTCCTCAGGAGAAGTACTGGAACCCGCCCAGCGCCTTCCCATTGAGGTACTCCCGTGTCCGGTCAAATGCCGTTCTCGGCCGTACCCCCTGGCGGTAGAGGTGGTAGTAGTAGTTCACGAAGAACACCGCCGCGTCGATAAAAGGCACCTCCCTCTGCGGCGCTATCATCGCCGCCGCCATCGTCGTCGCCAGGAAGGGATCGGCAAAGCACTTCCTCCCGAGTTCGCAGGCCGAGACCGCCACGGTCTTGCCGAGGAAACACTCCGCGGGGAACTCGTCGGGGTGTATCCTCCCCCGCGGCATCTTGAAGCATGCCTCGTCCCCGCTGGCCGCGCCGTGACCGCTGAGGTGGACTGAGGCGTACTCCTCCACCTCGCCGGAGGCGAGGAACTCCAGCAGGTCTGAGCAGTTGGTGAACTCGAAGTAGTCGGCGAAGTCGATGCCTGTCGTGTGAAGGAACTCGTAGAGGACGAGCCCTTCCTTCTTGTCTTCATTCTGCGGGACGCACTCGATGATTGCAAGTTTTTCCTGTGACATACTCAAACTCTCCTGTCGGGTCTCAGTTCCACCGCGCCGCCTCCGTGAGGCGCGTCTGCTCCCGGAGACACCTCTCGACGACCTGGAAGGTGTCGAGGGTGCTGGCGAAGTCGAGGGTCTCTTTCGGCGTGTGCTCGTGCATAAAGCCGCACGAGAGGTTCACGATGGGGATGGGGAACGCCTCCGCGATCTGGTAGCAGTCCGCCATCGTCCCCCGGTCGCTGCCCGCCATGGGTGCGCCGAGGAAAGCGGAGATCGCCTCTATCTCCTCGACATATCGGTCGGAGCACATCTTCAGGCCGGCATAGGTGTGGATGATGTCAGAACCGCTCGTGGAGCGGCGATCTATGGTGAAGGCGAAGGGGACACCGGCAAAGAAGCCCCGGTTCTGTTCATCGGCCAGGGCGTAGGCCACGCCCGCGCCGCCCGTCTCCTCTCGGGTGGTGAGCAGCACCTTGAACCGCGGGCCGAGGCGCTCCTTCAGGGCCAGGATGATGGCGATGCCGGCCTTGTCGTCGAAGCCGCACTGGATCGGATGTTTTTTCGTGACTGTCCCACCATCGAGGGAGATGATGTCCTCCTCGGCCAGGCGGGCGCGTATGTCGTCGCCCCATACAGGCCGGGTGTCCATGTGGGCGGTCAGCAGGGGGAGGTCTCCCACCTGCCCCGCGGGCACGGCGACCAGGTTCGCGTACTCGTCGACCCGCACCTCCCAGCCGTCGGCGAAGTAGGTGGAGGCGATGTGCCGGGCCAGGGTGTCTTCGTCACCGGAGGGGCTTGCGATCCTGACAAGGTCCTTCAGGATCTCGAAGAGGCGGGAGGGGAGGGTGTCGTCGTCACCAGGGGTGCGCCGGACAGTGCCGGACGAGACAAAGACGTTTTCGTATGACATATCGCCGCTTTTTTCAAATGTATCCGAGTTCGTTTCCATTTCTGAACCTCCGTGGTGTCCCCCTGTAAGCAGGCAGGACGTATTGTGATTGTAACTCATTGCTAATAAATTAGTAGCGTTCTACCTAATGGTAGGTTTGAAGTAGCATGCTACCCAATGTGATCACACCTGCGGGGTACGGCGATGGAAGAGGAAGACGATTGGAATTCAGGGAATGAAAGGGCGCTTTCAACATCCCGGTGGACCATCGTGCGGGGAATATATAGTTATAAATGGAGTTCATTCCCGGGCGAAGCACTACCCGACATCATCAGGATCGAAGATATCGAGACAGACCCCATTGGCATTGTCCGGAAAAAAGAGAAACCCATATGCGCCCTGGACGATCAAAGCCGGAAAAGAATACCTGAAGACCTGAAGAAACATCTGGTGGAGGAAGGAGATGTCCTCGTTACCCTCACCGGCCCCCCCTTTAAGTGCGCCGTCGTCGACAGCACCTCGGCCGGCCTGGTGATCAGTGAGAACATTGCGGCTATCAGACTCGAAAAAGAGAGGGATGCCGCCCCGCCCGAATACATTGCCCTCTATCTCAACTCGCCATGGGGTCAGAAAGACCTCCTCACGTACGCAACCGGGGCCGCCCACCTCAGGAAGATCACCCCGGACAAATTATCCCGCCTCACCATCCCCTGCCCCACCCCGGAAACGCAGGATGCCTATGACTTCGTCCGGGCCTATTACCGTCATGAAAAACTCCGTATGGAAGAGCAGGAAGTCCGCACCCGTTTGATGACAGGGATACTCCAGAAGATTTTTGGGAGGAGAAGATAGTGCAAAAAAACCTTCGTTCACCAGAGATCGTCAGGAAGACCCTCCATTTACTGAAGGACATCGGCCTCCGGGATCATGTCGAGGCATTCGCGGTTCTCCTGCTCTATATCCACAGGCACGGAGAGTGGAAAGAGATATACTACTCTGCACAGGACTATTCCCCCATTATCAAAGACAGAATTCACAGCGAAGCAGAACATTTGGGGCTCCGCGATGTCGTGACATCCATCTCCCTCGATTCGGCCAACAGTGATATGATCTGCAAGGCGGTCAGGAGACTCAATGACCTGCCCTCCGGGGACAGAGAGTACTTCGACGCGATCGATACCTGTCTCATGGCCCATGACCAGAACACAGGAATGTCACCTGCCATTGCAGACATCATACTGCGGATCGCCTCCCCACAAGGACGGGTGCTTGTCCCCTTCTGCAGGACAGGTATGCTCTGCGCCAGAACGAGATCTTTTGCCCCGAACATCCACACCCTCCTCTGGACCACCCTGCACGATAGAAATGCCCTCCTCTGCAGGATGGCAATGCGGGCATATGGAGTGTCGCACGACACACGCGTCGTCGAGACCAGCGGGGGGGCAGAGGAGGAGGAAGAGGAGGAAGAGATTCTCCTTCCCGAAGGGATAGACCGGACCGACGTCATCGTCGCGGACTGTGCCTCGTCCAAGGAGATCGCACAGAAGTTTAATGCGGCGACTTTCCAGAAATTGCAGGACATCCTCACTCCGCGGGGCACTCTCACTCTCCTGGTTGCCCCGGGCATCACCTCGGGAGCACAGTTCAAGCAGATACGGAAAAAATTGGTCGACAACCAATGGCTTGACGCCATTATACGCCTGCCAAACGAACTCTTCCCGAGAATCAGGAACGATATATACCTGATAGTGATCAGGAAAGAGAAGACCGGGCCGTATGTCCTATTTGTCGACGGCAAAGAATTGAGCGAGAAATATAAAAAGAAAAACCTGATCGAAGACACCTTTTTTTCCGGGATCATTGACGATTACTGGCAGCACCAGTATGAAGGGCGGCGGCGCAATACCCTCGAAAGCTGTGAGGAGAAAAAAATCGGCCCTTTTGCCAGAGAGATTCTGTATTCTACGATCTTTAAAAATAATTGCGATTTCGACATTGTACGATATATCGCCCCAGAACCAGAGGTCATTGACCTCTTCAAAGAGAGCGAGGATCTCAGAAACATCTGTATGAAAAGAGAAATGGCAGAAAAAGAGCTGGATGATTGTATCAAGAGAGTGCTGGCTCAAGATCGCAGGAAGTAGAGAGATGGCCGGGGCCCATGATTCTGGGGGAGGTATCTTCCTCATGACCGGCCTGGCCAATAATCGCCCCGGCGCAAACCAGAAGACACATATCGTGCCATAACTACCTCCTTCCAGGTATTGAGGATGTTATCGACACCAGAATCAGATTTAGATTTATATTGCAGGGTAAAAGAAGATTATTTTACCATTCTCCAGGATATTGTGCGCATTGATTCTCCCTCCGGGGAAGAGATGGCGCTCTCAGAACATATCTGCGCCCGTTATTCCAACGGGCAGTGGCATGGAGAGGTGGACGAGACAGGCAACATCTCTTTCACGCCCACGGATAGGATAGAGGAGGAGCGTCTGCCTCTTCTCAACGCCCATATAGACACCTTCCCTGTCCGGCAGGATCGCCATCAGATAGCACAGGAGGAACAGGCCAAGAAATTAGCATGTCCCGATTTTCTTCGCCTTCACGATGGGGGCGTTACGAAAGCTGAAGAGATTCAGGCAGGATTCGATGATAAGGCGGGAGTTGCCCTGATCCTCTATCTGATGCACCACACCGATCTCCGTTTCCGTGCGATCCTGACAGTACAGGAAGAGAAGGCCGTTTCAGGGAAACCGTCCTATGGGCGAAGCGGAGGTTTCGGCATTGAAGAAGCGATGAAAAACCATCCGGAGTTTTTCAGGGCTGCCCTCTGGACAATCATAGTCGATCGTGAGAACAGGAATGACATTATCGATATGTACGGGAAGGAGGACAGCCCACTCCAACCCAGGATCCGGCTCTGTTCGCAGGATTTCACCGACTGGCTTGTGAAGATCTCTGCGGATGCCGGGTACCCCATGGAGGTCACACGGGGTAAGATGGGAGACGCGTATAACATACGCCGTGCTTTTCCGGACCTTGATGTTGTCAACCTGTCCTGCGGATATTATCGCGACCATAAACCCGATGAATGTTTGAAGATCGATGAGACCCTGAGCATCATGCGCATTGTTGAAATGTGCATCAGGGAGAGAGGGAACTGATCGTGATTGCTATCACAGGATTGCAGCACGACACCTCGTCAATTAGTCACCCGGCCGAACGTGAGCATACAACGAGCAGAATGACAGAATAGATCACTCTCTCAAGAGAGAAGAGGAAAGGCAGGGATGAACGCACCACTTTCTCCTCTTCTCACCACCACATGTGTCCCAGGGAAGAGACTTAGGAGATATAAAGTCAAAAATATTGGCATTAAAAGGACAGAAAAGTATAGTCCTGCGTAATAAACTTCATTTTTTAATCAGAATATGGGGGGGAATGCGATCGACCATACGGTCCCTCTCACGGGCGCTTACACAAAGTATATATCTCCCGCATACGAGTATGATGCATATCACGCGAGTGAGTAGTGATATAATGGACAAATCGAGTATACAACCTACTGTAAAATGTGGAGGGGGGGGGACCGTGACCCCCACAAAACCTCTCAAAGATCTTCTCGTCGAGGGAAAAATCCTTCGCGGCGCCCACACAGGGAAACCCACCTCAGAGAGCGACCCCCTGTACCCGGTGGTGGGCATCAGGGCGCTGGCTGAGGACGGCACCGTCGACCAGGACAACGTCGAGCACCTCGCGGTCAGGACCGAGACTGACATCGAGCGCGCCCGCATCCACACCGGCGACGTCCTCCTCTCGATGCGGGGCCAGTTCCGCGCAGCCCTTGCCGACGAAAAGTGCGAGGGCCATATCCTCTCCCAGAACCTCGTCATCCTCAGGTTCAGGGAGGAGGCCGACGCAGCCCTGATGGCCGAGTACTTCAACAGCCAGCAGGGGAGGGACGCCCTCGCAGCCCTTGCTCGCGGGACCGTGCTGCCCATGCTCTCCATCATGGCCCTGGAAAGACTGGAAGTCCCGGCCCTCAACAGAGCCAACGACGGGGAAGGCCTGGCCGCGTGCCTGGCAGCCTACCGGGAGTACGAGGCCCTCGCACGAAAGGAAGCAGAGCTGACAGCCCGGATCAAAGAGGCGCTGATCGCCGATTACCTGGGGGTGCGGCGATGACCAATCCCCGGTCACTCAGCGGCGACCTGCTCCAGGTCAGGAGCATACTGCGTGCCGACCCGGCTACCGCACACTCATCCATCATCCTCACCGCCCTCCTCGCCCTCAAAATGGTGGCCGATCAGAGGGCAGAATGGGAAGAGGCGACAGAAAACCATCGCAGACCCCTCCCCATAATGATGATAGAAAGGGAGTACCACGCACAGGGCCTTCCCGGTTTCCTCCCCTACGCCCCCTTGTGGGACGAGATCCGCACCGCGGAAAGCCCGGGAAACGCGCTGAACGCGGCTTTCGCCCGCCTTGAACAGGCCCACCCAGGCAAGGAAAGATGGTTCGACGCCCTGGACTTCGATACTGGCCTGGACAAACTCTGGACAGAGGTCGTCGAGAAGATCTCCGCCCTCTCGTTCCGCGACGCCGATGCCCGCAACCGCATGCAACTCCGGTTCCAGGTGTACGGTGGGATCCGGAATGAGATCTGGAGAAGCAGAGTTTTCGCCGTCCCTCCAATTCTCGCCCGCCTCCTTGTCCGCCTCCTCGCACCCGCGGACGGAACGTCCGTCTTCGACCCCTTCTGCCAGGATGGAATGGTCCTGAGAGAGGTGGTACGGTACGCCAGGAAGAACAGAGAGAGCGGCGTCACCCTCTACGCCCAGACACCGAACGACCACAGCAGGCTGGTCACGGCCCTCAACCTCCTCGTGCACAACTGCCCTGACGTGCACATCGCCACCGGCGACCCCATCCTGACGCCCGGGTTCGTGCAGGACGACCGGCGCCTCGGGGAGTTCGACCGTGTCGTCGGCACCGTCCCGGCGGGTGCCATGGACTGGGGGTCTGAGGTCCTGCAGCACGACCCCTATGTCAGGTTCGTCTACGGCGTCCCGCCGCGGACGAGCAGGGACTTTGCGTACCTCAGCCACGCCATCGCCTCCCTTGCCGACGGCGGGAGGCTGGTCGCCGTCGTCCCGGCAGGCATCCTCTTCAGGAGCGCGAGGACGGAGAAAGAGATCAGGGCGAACATCATCAACAAAGACCGCGTCGAGGCGGTCATCGCCCTGCCGCCCCGGATCTTCCCCTCGACAGCGGCGGAATATGCGGTCCTCGTCATCGCCGCGGGCAAGGCAGCGGAGAGGCAGGGCAGGACGGCCTTCATCGACGCAACAGGGTTGTTCCTGGCGGGGAGGGGGCGGAACATCCTCAGAGACGAAGACACCGCGAGAGTCCTTGACGCCTACACCTCCTTCAAAGAGATCGAAGGCTTCAGCGCCGTGGCGACCACCGACGAGATCGCGGAGAACGACTTCACCCTGGAGGTCTCGCGCTACGTCCTCCCGGTGGAGGAGAAGGTCGAAAAAATCGACCTCGACGCCACCTTTGCAGACCTCGAAGAGGTCAGGAGAAAGAAGGCGGAGGCCCTCGACCGGTTCCTGGCGAGCGTCGCACGCCTGAAGGACACGCAAAGATAGACAGGACCGGAGGCAGGACCATGTGAGAGGCACATGTTAGAAGTACCGGAGGTGCCGCCTGGCGAGGCACCGAGAGACGAATCGACAGAAGAACATTATCCGAGATGACGTATGACCGAAAAAAGGATTACCTATACCGGAGGCGCCGCCTGGAGGGTGCCTTCAGCGGAAAAAATGAGAGAACAGAGCGCACACCCGCACAAAAGGACGTGGCCTGCATGACACCGGACGACGACGAAAGCCTCAGGTCGGCACATGAGAAGATGACCCTGATGAGCCGCACGGCCTTCCATGACATACTCAACCTGGCCTCTGCGGCCCGGGAATACGATGAGTTTATCGCCGGCGAGCTGCGGAAATACCCCGAACTGTACAGGCACCATATGTGCATGATGAGAGCGGTGGGCGGCATACAGTGGAACGCCGAGACCGCCGGGTCCTACCTGAGCCATGGTGTGCCGCCCTCGACCTGGCTCCGCCTCCAGGACGTGGTCAGGGAAGCAGCGGCCGCAGTCCCCCACGACCATGTCGACCTCGTGGTCGACGTCGGAAACGCCGAGGTCT
>NZ_CALFSA010000082.1 GCF_937919355.1 uncultured Methanofollis sp.
CCCGCCGCATAGAGTGCCGCCACCTCAGCAGCGACGCCGGCGGCGGAGCGGTAGCGCGGCAGGCCGTAGAAGGGTTCGGTGCAGAAGGAGCACCCGCCACCGGCGGCGCGGGAGCACCCCTGCGCCGTCTCCAGTTCGCACATCACCCGCGGGAAGAAGGGGTGCTGCCTGATCACCGGGGCGCCGAGGACGCTCCAGCGGTCGATCTCGGCGTACTCCGCTGTGCCGGTCGGTTCCCCGCCGGAGAGGAGAGAGTCGAGGGCGGTGGAGGGCGAACCCCCGAGGAGGTGATCGAACCCCGCCGCTGCCGCCTCGACGGCCTTCTTCCCCCCCTGCGGGGAGTAGCCGAAACCGATAGGCCCGCCGAGCACCTTCAGGGGGCCGCGGACCTGCACACCGATCTGGGAGAGTTCAGTGAGAGTGGCGGGCGTCCCCGCAAGGTACTTCCCCGGCACCGTGATGCCGGCGATCACCAGGAGAAGGGAGGCGTCGTGGAAGGTCCCGAGGACCGCCGGGTCCTTCCGGACGGCATCGATCGTCGTGTACCTGACCGTATAGCCATGTTCGGCAAGGACGCCGGCGCAGTACCTGATATAGGGGGAGACATACGGGGGGACGCCGAGACATGCCGGTTCGTCCACGTACCCGTCCAGGATGACGGCGTCAGATGTCATGGCCGAGGATGGCGAGGAGACGCCGCGCCCATGCAAGTTTGCCCCGCTTCACCGGGTCGACACCGGGATCGTCGAGGTCGAAACCGACAAGGGAGACGCACACCGCACCGAGGGCGTGGGCGGCGAAGGCCGCGCGGTCGCCGTCGGAGAATCCCCCGAAGTTGTGGATGCGGCCGAAGGGGGCGGCCTGCGTCGTCCCGACAAGAGGACCGGGCAATTTCAAAACCCAGTGACGGAGGAGGGGGATGTTGTCGCCGTGGGCATGGACGACGACGACCGTCCCCTCCCTATTCATCTCGATCAGGGCGTCAGTCGCACCGTCGAGGTCGGTGAAGACGGCGTCTGGCCTGATGCCCCGTGCATATAGCACGTCAGCGGCGGCGTCGGCCGCAAAGACCGTCCCCTCGATCCCCCCGATCTCGCGGGGAAGGGAGGGCGCGTTCCCGCAGACGGTGACCGTCTTCCCCCTGCAGAGGGCTTCGAGGGCAGCGAGATCGTCGTGGGGGAGGATGGAGGCGAGGAGACGCGCCGCCTCCTCGTCGCCTGCACGGTCAAAGGCAAAATAGTCCAGGATCTCCTCGTAGAGGGGTTCCCACTCCTCAAACTTCATGCTTGGCCTCGTTCTCCAGACCGACGATCCGACGAACCTTTTTCAGGATCGGGTCGATGATCAGGTCGAGGAGTTCCTCCTTCTCCTTGACCATCGAGAAATAGGTGAGAGGGATGGTGGCCGCCGCCATGTTTGCGTGCCCGCCGGCCTCACCGATCCCGGTGAATGCCTCCTCCAGCACCTTACCGATATGGATCCTGATATCCCGGTTCCGCGCCGAGAAGACGATGTTCGTGTCGGTGACCCCGTAGACGATGGCGGTGTTTACCCCTTCGAGACTGATCAGGATGTCGGCGGCCTGCGGCACCGCGTCCCTGTTGCGGAGATAGCCAACATTCGTGAAAAGATAGCCGGAGACGACCTCGCGGTTCCGTATCGCATTTCCGAGGACGTCAAGAGTCTCCTGCGAGACGGACGGGGACATGATCTTGTCCAGGATGTCGCGGTCGGTGAGGGGCAGGAGGAAAGCGGCGTAGTTGAGGTCCTGCGGCGTGATGTTCCGCCTGAAGTCGCGGGTATCTGCCCGTATCCCGTAGAGGAGCGCGGTCGCCACCTTCGTGTTCACCGGGAGGTCGAGTTCCTGGAGGTATTGCGTCAGGATGCTTGCCGTCGCCCCCATGCCCGGCCTGATATCCACGAACTCGACCTTGGTGGTGTCGTGGGTGCCGTTCTTGTGGTGGTCGATGATGACATTCACCCGGGCCTCCTTGCCGAGGGCATTATTCGAACCAGGCGCAGTAGAGTCGACGAGGGCGAGGTGGTCGCAGGCGGCGAGGATCTCAGGGGTGATCTTCTCCATCTTGATATCAAGGAGGTTGACGAAAGCCCTGTTCTCCTGGTGGCCGATATTGCCGTCATAGAGGATACGGGAGATGAGTTTTCCGCCGGAGGCGTCGTGGGCGATCGCCGCGAGGGCCATCGCGCTCGATACCGAGTCGGGGTCAGGGTTCGTGTGGGCGACGATCCCGAGAGTCCCCTCCCAGGAACCGAGGAGAGCGGAGAGACGCCGCGCAATGCGCGAGGCGGCGAGCCTCCTGATATGGTGGACGGCGGTCTTGGCGATGACTTCCTGCGGATAGAGGACGACATCGGCCCCTGCGTTCTCAAGCATGTCCTTGCCCACCGGGTCGGGGGCGCGGGCTATTACATGTGCAAGAGGATATTTTGCTTTTGTGGTCCGCACTGCCGAGAGGTTGGCATCTTTGTCGTTGGAGAGGACAAAAATGACTTCAGGAACAGGCAAATCGTCAAAAGCGTTTGGTTCTTTCATATCCCGGACAATAGCGTCGTATTTCTGATCTCGGAGGTCTTCGACGCGCTTCTCGTCCCGGTCGAGGATTAATATTGAGTCAGTTTCCTTGAGCAGCTCCTCAACAACGTTGTATCCCGTGCTGCCGCAGCCGCATACGAGGTATTTCACGATCTTCCCGGGAGATCCGGGCACAGCCGCATCGGCCATCAAGGAGTATGGTATCTCCGGGAATAACAAACCATCGACGCAATGTTTATATGGAATCGCACCCAATATGGTAGAGTCAAAGTACAGGGGCCTGTAGCTTAGTCAGGCATAGCGGCGGACTCTTAATCCGCAGGCCAGGGGTTCAAATCCCTTCAGGCCCGTTCTTTGTATTCGTCTCTTCTGTGTATTCATTCGCTGTGTTGCCGCA
>NZ_CALFSA010000083.1 GCF_937919355.1 uncultured Methanofollis sp.
ACCAGGATATCCGAAGGGGGAGATAACCATCCCCTGCTTATCCTAATGTGGGGGGACCGGGGGGCGGCAGCCCCCCGGAGAAGAGTGCCGTTCAACCGCCGTCCCAGAAACCCACAGATCCAGAATCCAGCCAATATCCGCCCCCTATCCCTCCACCCCAACGGCACCGCAAGGCGGGGGAGAGGGGACGCATTACCCGCAATCATACAGGCGGCAGGAGGGCGTCGAGTCCTGCCGGATTTTACCCCATTTCTCCCACAGGCCCCGGTATGCCGGGATCCCCGGATCTCCCCGGTACGGGCCCGGATGGGAGGCGCGATCCCCGGATCTGAGGCAGGTCCGGGCGGATCTGACCCGGAAGCACCTCGCCGGGACACCACCCGATTGGGAGGAAAACAGGGTCTCGCGGGGAGGGAGAGCGCCGCATCCCCGACCATCCTGAGCAGCATACGAGCATCAGGGCAATATCCACCCCCTATCCCTCCACCCCAACGGCACCGGGGGGACCGGGAGAGGGGATGGCATTACCCGCGATCATACAGGCGGCAGGAGGGCGTCGAGTCCTGACGGATTTCACCCCATTTCTCCCACAGGCCCCGGTATGCCGGGATCCCCGGATCTCCCCGGTACGGGCCCGGATGGAGGGTCCCACCCCCGGATCGGGGGCAGATCCGGGCGGATCTGACCCGGACACACCGCCGATCTACGATAGAACCGGGAAAGGGCGGATGAGATCACGGGGAGAGAGATTGCCATCCCCATCCTATCCTGAGCGGGGAACGAGCGTCAGCGAGTTCGAGAAAACCGTAGGTTTTCGAGTGATCGGGGGCGTAGTCCCCCGGCGCGGGACAGTGATCAGCCACCTCCCCCGCTATCGAGACCGGAGGCCACGATTCCCGGGGGCGATCACCGACCGGCACCCCTCTCCCTTCCCCCCTGCAGCCACCACACACCGAGGTAGCAGAAGGGGGTGTCGCAGGCCGCCGCCACCACCTTCACCAGCCAGTAGGGGATGATCAGGGAGACGATGAAGGGGACGGTGTAGCCCGGCGCCGCCCCGTAGAAGGCGATGAACATGAACGCCGTCGAGTCGATGAGCTGGCTCGCCATCGTCGAGAGGTTGTTCCGCAACCAGAGATACTTCCCGTGCGTCTTCTCCTTCCAGAAGTGGAAGGCCCAGACGTCGTGCGTCTGGCTCACCGCAGAACAGATCAGGCTCGCCAGGATGATCCGTCAGGACATCCCGAAGACATCCGTGTAGGCGTCGTTGTACGCGAACCTCTCCGCCGGCGGCAGGGCGACAGAGAGGGCCGTCAGCCCGAGGACGAAGACGAGAGAGAGCACCCCCGCAACGACAAGGTCGGTCGTCCTCTCCTTCCCGTACACCTCCGCCACGATGTCGGTCACGAGAAAAGTGACAGGATAGGCGAAGATCGCCACCGAGACCACGACCCCGCCGATCACCGCCACCTTGTTCCCGACGAGGTTTGCGGCGACGATCGCCGCGATATAGAGCCCTGCAAGAAGGGCGAACTTCCGCTCCGACGACCACGCCATAACGACCAGAAATGTGGGCCGCCGGGCATGAAAGAGGTGACGGCCAGGCCGTCACCTGATGTCTGCACGCAGGAACCGCACCCACGCAAGCCCGAAGAAGGCGGCGGGCACGACGAGCAGGGCGATAAGGTGGTCGGCACACCCGGCGAGGATGCCGAAGACCGCACCCAGGTCCTCCGCCTCCTCGTCAGAAAGGTCCTCCGTCATATCGGACGGTATCGTCACCGCCGCCATCACCTCCAGGTAGTTCCAGGAAGGAGAGGCGATCATCGCCGTACTCGTGAAGGCCATCCGCCCGTCATAATAGGCGTCGTTCTTCCTATCATACTCTTCAAGGACAGCCAGGATCTCCTCGTCAGACATCCCGCTCTCGAACACCCAGTCGGGGCTCTCGGGCGGGTCGCCGACAGCCGCGGAGATCACCAGCGGGTTGTTGACGACAAGAGGGAGGAAGACCAGGAGAACGGCGAGGACGAAGAGGGAGGAGACAAGGGCGCCACCGCTCGTCTCCGCAACCGTCGAGAAGAAGAGGGCGATCAGGAAGAAGGAGAGGATCAGGAGATAGGAGAAGAGACCGAAGAGGGCGACCCTCACCACCTCGTCGGGACGGAGGACGATCCCGGAGAGGAGGAGGACAGAGACGCAGAGGAGGAGCATGACCACCACCCCGACGGCGATCGCCGCCGCACCGCCGAGGGCCTTCCCCGTGATCACCTCGTCCCGGTAGACCGGGTGGGAGAGGAGGACCTTCAGGGACCGACTCTCCTTCTCCCGCGTGATCAGGTCGAAACCCATCGCAACCCCCAGGAATGCCCAGAGCGTCATCGAAGGGTAGCCGACGGCGTGGAAGAGCCACATCACCGCAGGGGGGGACAGCGCCCCCTGCCCGGAGGAGTCGCCGGCATCCCCGGAAACGGTTGTCTGCGCCGCGTTGTATTTTTCCAGTGCCGCCTGGTACAGGCCGACACCCGAGACCATTCCCACCGCGGCGAGGAGGAGCATGACCGCAAAGATGCCGAGAAAACGCCTGCTCCCCATGTGGTCGCGGAACTCCTTCGCGGCGATGACCCGCATGCCTTCGGTCCTCATCTGATGTCCTCCCGCAGGAAACGCACCCATGCAAGCCCGAAGAAGGCC
>NZ_CALFSA010000084.1 GCF_937919355.1 uncultured Methanofollis sp.
AGGGAGGAAGAAGAGCACCATCAGCCATGCAAGGGCGGCCGTCGGGTTCTTCCTCTCGAAGAAGACGACGGCGATGGCAAAGAGGATGTTGAAGGCGAAGATGACGGCGAGAACGAGGGACCAGTCCATTCAGGCCACCCCGCAGGAGAGGGGCGGCAGGAGTCGGCGCGGCATGGAGTGCCTCTCGCGCGGGCGGTATATATTCCCATCGCTCAGGACCGCTGATGGAGCAGGCAAAAAAAAGACGCAGGGACGTGTCCCGGTACGCCCGCACCTGTTTGCTTCTCCGGGAGGAAGCCTTAGAAAATCCCAGTGTCTATATATTCGCTTTTGATCAGAGTCCACCAGTCCACAGCAAGTCCTTTGAGGACATAATCATAGGGAAGCCAGCCGTATCCTCCTGATCCCCATTTCGTTCCCCAGGAGTTCCGGATAAGCAGTGCCCCCGTCGTTTCAGAGTTGCAGTTGGCGTTCGTGATCTTCAGGTTGTCGTCGTACCCGATCGCAACCACAGCGTGGCCACCAAGGACATTCTCCTTCCCGCAAGGGAAGGGGATCATGCCGTTGTCTTCGGCCTGACTGATTGAGTCGTAGACCGTGAACCCGAACATAGCCGGAAAACCTGCGGCAAGATGCGTCCTGATCCAGTGGAGGACCTGTTCCTTCGTGTAATTCGGAGGGTCGAGTTTGTAGTAGTGGATCGGTTGGTATGACTGGCCGAAAGCGTAGCAGAATGCCGGGGGCTCGCGGTCGAAGCCGTCGATTTCGTCGCCGGGTGTGTCGGTATAAGGCCAGTACTCTTCAGGGGGCACGCCGAAGAGCACCATCGCCCCCATCGTCGTCCTCAGATAGGCCCCTGTGTCGCCGGTCCAGCGGAGGAGGTTCCGTGTCGTCTTATAGAGGAAGAGCCGCGATGCATCGATGTGTTCTCCAAATGCTCTCCTCTCGAAATACTCGATAAGGGCCACGCCCGCTTGTGCTGTACATGACCCGAGGTTCAACTGGTTCTCAATCGGAGGGCACCACTTCCTCAGGTCAATGGAAACGGGTAAATTTGCCTTTAAAGACACATCCAGTCGTGTCTGTTCAAGCAGCGGTGCAATAACTTCATGGTCTGGGGAGTAGTCCCTGACATCGGGATACTCGTGCACCCATCCCATTGCGTATTTTCTCATACTATCGGTCATCTCACCGTCCTCATTTCATGTGTTCTCGGGCGACCAGGAACAGCAGGTCAACCCACTGCGGGGGGATATACATATCGGAGGCAGCACCGGACCGGGCGACCAGGACAGATAATCTCGCCCTGCAATACATGATGCCCGTAGGGCGCACATCTTTTGTCGGTCACGTCCCCTCACGCGCCCGGCACTTTGGGCACGCTATCTCCTTCGTCTTCAGTTCCTGATATCCACACCTCATGCATACACGGTTCTCGGGCGGCACCCCCACCGCCTAAACCCCCGATCTGGCCCCCCTCTCTGATCACCAGGCATGACTGGCCCGCCTATGGCTGGAGAAAGGTCGGGAGAGGGAAAAAGATCCCGGGATATTGTTGCATATGCAACAGTTGCATGGACAACAATTATCCCCCGACGGCACCAATAAGATCCCCCATGAGTCCGCATCGCCAGAAGACCCCTGTCGGGGCCCTCATCTCTGTCGTCCACAGGGCACATCATATCTTCATCGACGAGCGGATGAAGAGGTTCGGCCTCTCGTCGGGACAACTCTTCACCCTCATCCACCTCGCCCACGAACAGGGTATCACCCAGGACACCCTCGCCCACCGATTCCGCATAGACAAGGGTGCCGTCGCGCGGGCCGTCCGGAAACTGGAGGACGCAGGTTATATCTGCCGCACCGTCGATCCCGATGACCGCCGGGCCCTCCGGCTCTT
>NZ_CALFSA010000085.1 GCF_937919355.1 uncultured Methanofollis sp.
CCTGTCCCTGGAACTTCTCCTTGAGTGCCTTCAGGAAGAGCTTCTGTGCTCTCTCAATCTTTGCCATCGGTCATCACTCCTCTTTCGGCATGAAGCCGTATTTGGTCCTCAGCGTGTGGATGCGCTGGAGGTATTCGATGTATTCGGGGTCTTCACGGAGCGCAGTCCCCACAAGGGAGTGGAAGATCGTGCTGTGCTCCTTGAGCCACTTTGCGTCCATCGGTTTGCCGACTTCGACCGCACGGTCGAGGGGGACACCGACCTGGTCCTTCACGTAGCGGACGATGCCGTCCTCACCGAGCACGCAGCGCTGGAGGGCGTCGAACATCATGCCGTCTTCTGCGAGACGGAGAGAGTGGCCGTGCACGGTCGCACCACGGATGCCGATGGTTGCCGGGTCGAACATCTCGGTCTCGATCAGGAGTTTGGCGTACTGGTCGAGGTCGCGCTCGCGGCACTCGACGATCTGGCGGCCGGACAGGGTGCCGGGGTCGATGGCGCGGAAGCGGTACATTTCTGCGTAGGTCCGCTGGTACGGCTGGGACGGGGCGTTGAACATCGAGTCCGCAAACTGGACGTACCTGACACGGTCGCCGGCCTTCGCACCCTCGGTGGGCTTGACCAGCTTGCGCATCGGGTCAGCGGGTTCCTGCTGCTCGGCCAGGGGCGGGTGGGCGCTCGGGTAAGCCGCACCGGGTGCACGGTGGCCGAGGATGAGGACGACGTCCTCGTCGGTAACGTCACGGAGTTTTTTGAGTTTGTAACTGGGGTTCATCTGGTTGCGCCTGTTCTGGGCAACAATCGAAGTTCCCGGACCATACTGTGGTTTGTATGCCATTTTGTCACCTCAATCGGTTAAATCTGGTGTATATTCTGTCTGGATATTCCCTGACAGTCTTCCCCCTCTTCCTGACGGGTTGGGATCGGGATGATGACGGGACCGTCTTTCTTTCTGGGATCGACAAGTCCTATGATGAGTTCGTTCGCCTTCGGACCATATTTTGCATAGTCCACAAGGGTCGGACTGCTCTTCATGAACCGGCGGCCTTTCTGGAGCGTGTACGGGATCTTGGTAAAGAAGGCGTCGCACATCTCCTGCACTGCCGTGATCACACTTTCGTCTTCGACTTCAAGGGTGACCGTGCCGGTCTGAACTTTCATCTCGAATTCCGCACCGCAGACCTGGATCGTCCTCCTGTTAGTATTGGGATTGGCCTGACCGCGGGCCGGGCCGTACGGGACAATGGCCGGGAGGCCGGGACCGTTGATGACGATCCGGCGGACTCCCGACACCCCTGTGACCCGGTTCAGCAGGCCTTCTGTCGTCTGGGGCGACAGGAGACGGAGGGGAACGATCCTGCACTGGGGGAAGGCTGACTCAGGCAATCAGATCCACGCCCTTGGCGATCTGGTCTATCGGCTTGTTGAAGACGTCGATCTTGCCGTAGGTCTCGCCCATCATCTTGGACATGCCTTCAGGTGAGAACATCTGGGTGCCCGCATCGAGGGATGCCGCGGCGACCACACACGGGATTGCAACGCCGTTGGCGTGGCGGGTCACGACGTGGTTGCCGTTGAAGATACCCGGACCGCCGCCGCCGTAGATCGAGTGGCTGAAGAACGAGAAGCCGACAGCGGTACCCATCATGCGGCCGAAGTCGCAGGACGGCAGGCCGGTCTCGTGCTCGATGAGGTCGTTGAAGTACAGCAGGGTCGAGGAGACGGCCTGAGCGAACCGGCCCGCACCGCAGTTGACGATGGTGGCGGCGAGGGAACCGGCTGCAACGTAGGCGTTCCAGAGCATCGGGTCCTTGGTGTCGTAGAACTGGAAGTATCCGCCCTTCTTGCCGGGTGCGATGACCTTGTCCTCGATCGCACGCTCGACAAGGGACTGGACGACGGTACCGACGGTGCCGGTCTGGCCGTTCTTCTTGACGAGGTCGTAGACCATGTTGTTGGCGTTGAGGCCCTGGTAGGCGTAGCAGAGGAGCTGGTTCCGCTCGAATGCGCCGATTGCCTCACCCATCTCGAACTCACCGGCGGTCTCGAGGGTCGACGCAAGGGCGGCGCCCTGGAGGGAGTTCCTGCTGGTCATCATGACGAAGTGGTTGACCGGGACGTTGCGGAGAGCAAAGCCGATGCCTTCGTTCTTCTGGGGAATGGACAGGATGGAGGTGACAAGTGCACCCTGCATGTCCATGGTCTGCGGGTAGCTGCCCCAGCAGGCGGCCTTGACCGTGGAAGCGTTGAAGGCGTCAATGTCAAACTGGTCGACGATCGCGTAGGTGGTCGCTGCGGCAACGGCGGTGATGGCCGCGTCGTAGGTAGAAGCGTTCATGAGACGCTTCTTCGGAACCTCGACGAGGAGGAGGTTGCCCTTGTTGAACTCGAGGATATTGGTGTCGTCACCCTCCTCGACCTGGACCATCTCCTTGATCTTGGCGACGATGGCGTCCTTGTTCTCCATGATCGGGAGGTTGAGTTCACGTCCCCTGATCTTACCTTTACCGAGCTTTCCAATCTTGAGGGCCTGCTCGATGCCCCCGAGATTGACATTAATCGTTCTCTTAGTCAGGTCGATGATCTTGCTGGTTGCCGGGTTCACCAGCGGGCTGATCTTTTCGAGGGTAACGCCGCTTTTCAGCAACTTACCGTCGTCTGAATAGAGATCGATTGTTTCTGAATATGCTGCCATATCAGTTCATCCTTTTACCCTTTGTGCAGGAATGTTTCTTCATGGGGAATTTCACCCGGTCTTTCAGATGTAATCCCCCTGAGTCTCTACTGCAAAGCCCCGAATAGGGACATTATATCTTTCCTGAAGGGCGCATATAAAAGTTCCTAATTTTTTTTAATTCATTAACATGAGATTATACATTAAAATAGAATATTATAATAGAGTAATATTTATCGGGGGCAATATGGCCAGGCAATATACTGGCGAATGGGATATGTCATTTTTCCATTATGATAGGCCGGATTATACCTTCTTTTCGGGATATGAAATAACAACTTTATCGTGTTCATTGGCATGGAGTGTTATTGTCATGCCATGCAACGCAATCACGGGAGGTCGGTCGTGGACCCCTGCATATCAGAGCCATTGGAGGGGCACTCCTGTGATTGGAGAGCCATTATTCCATCAATGGTTGAAACTGCCTTTAGAATGGGACTGTATAGTATAATGACTTTTCGGCGGCGGACAGGGACGAAAAAATCATCTGGAGAGACCCCGTCCAGGAGTACCCGACACCCTCCATGAAAACCCTTCATGGCAGGTCTCAACGGACCGCCTGACTTTTTTCATCCCTGAAGTGCCGGCACCACGGCGTGAGGGGGCAGAGGTCGCAGCGCGGCCTCCCTGCAATGCAGACCGCCCGCCCGTGCTGGACACAGAGGGCATTGACCTCGCCCCAGACCCTGCGGGGGAAGAGTGCTGTCAGGTCCTTCTCGATTTTTGCCGGGTCGTCCTCATCGGTGAGGCCGAGGAGACGGGAGATCCGGCGTACATGGGTGTCCACCGCGATCCCCTCGTCGATGCCGAAGGCATTGGAGAGGACGATGTTCGCTGTCTTTCTCCCGACGCCGGGGAGGGAGAGGAGGCCGTCGAGGGTCGCCGGCACCTCGCCGCCGAAGGTGTCGGCGACCATGCGGGCGGCACCGACGATGTGGCGCGCTTTCACCCGGTAAAATCCGGTGGGCCTTACGATGGCGGCGACCTCCTCCACGTCCGCGGCGGCAAGGGCAGCGGGCGTCGGGTACCGGGCGAAGAGGATGGGCCGCACCGCCTCGACAGAGCGGTCGGTCGTCTGGGCCGAGAGGATGGTCAGGACAAGCACTTCAAAAGGGTCGCCATAACTGATCCCGTTCTCGATCACAGGAGGATAGCGTCCCCTCAGGGCATGATAGATCTGACAGGCACGTGAACGGTCCATAAAAGTGGGGTAGGGCAGATTCGAACTGCCGTCAAAGCGTCCCAAACGCTCTAGGATGGACCAGGCTACCCTACTACCCCGGATGCAGGGATACCTATTGGCGTCTTGCCTAAAAAGAATTATGGTGATGAGAGATTAGAAGGGGAACAGAGTGCAGGGGGCGTCGCTGACGACGGTACCCGTAAAGGCGCCATTGCAGACCGCCTCGGAGAGGTTTTCCGGACGCCTGCCGTCGATAACGACAAGGGGGATCCCGCAGCGCTCGATGATCTTCGCGGCCACGATATCGATGACCGTATTCGACCCGGCGTCGAGACGGGCGGCCGAGATGATCCCGAGGAGTTCCTGCGGGGTCATCCGGTCGTACCGCCGTGCGTGTGCATCCTTCTTCGGGTCGGCAGTGTAGATGCCGTCGACCGACGTGCCGTTGATGAGGACGTCGGCGCCCACCGTCTCCGCAAGGACGGCGGAGACCGCATCGGTCGTCTGGCCGGGCGTGATCCCGCCCATGACCACGATCTTCCCCGACTCGGCGAAGACCCGCGCCTCCTGGTACGAGGTGGCGACCGCCGGGTATGCGGCGTCGCCGAGGGCGTACATCAGGAGGGAGGCGTTGATCCGGGTGATCATGATCCCGATCTCGTCCGATGCGGCCTCGTTGATGCCGAGAGAGCGCGTAACCCCGATATAGCGCCTTGCCTCGCCACCGCCGCCGACCACGACAAACACCTGTGCACGGGAGGCCATCGTCTTCAATACCTCGACATAGCGGGAGATAGTATGAGATTCAAGGGAGGGTACAAGTATCGAACCTCCCAGGGAGAGCACGATCTTCTTCATGGTGATCTAACCTTATACGTTTACGAATTACGCCCATATATCTTGTTGATATCGGTTGCACCGGGGCCCATACCTTTTAATGCCGGCGCGGTCCCATGCAGGGGCATGCATGAGGCGCACCAGTACGCACGACTCGAAGGCGACACCGTCAGGTGTTCGCTCTGCGCCCACCGCTGCACGATCGCCGGGGGCAAACACGGGATCTGCGGGGTGCGGGTCAACGAGGGCGGCACGCTGTACGCGGCGAACTACGGCCTGGTCGCCGCAGAGGCGGTGGACCCGATCGAGAAGAAACCACTCTTCCACTTCCTGCCCGGCACCCTCTCGTACTCCCTCGGCGGCGTCGGGTGCAATTTCCGCTGCCAGCACTGCCAGAACTGGCACATCTCGCAGGCGACCCTCGCCGACCTCCCCCTGACGGATGTCCCGCCGGAGACAGGCGTGGAGAGGGCGCTCCAGTCGGCCTCCGCAAGCATTGCCTGGACCTACAATGAACCGACGATCTGGCACGAGTACGCCCTCGACATGGGGACAGAGGCGCGGGCGCACGGTCTCGGCACGGTCTACGTGACAAACGGCTACATCACCGAGGAGGCGCTTGACGAACTTGCGCCGATGCTCAACGCCTTCAGGGTGGACATCAAGGCCTTCACCGAAGATTTTTACAGGAAGGTCTGCCGGGCGAAACTCCAGCCCGTCCTCGACGCCACCGTCGCCGCCCACGAGCGCGGCATGCACATCGAAACGGTGACCCTGGTCATCCCCGGCCTCAACGACTCTGAAGACGAGATGAAGGCCCTGATCACCTGGGTCCTCGACAACCTGGGGCCCGACACGCCGATGCACTTCACCAGGTTCCACCCGGACTACAAAATGCGGGACCTGGAACCGACACCCTTCAGGACCCTTGAGCGGATCTATAAGCAGGCAAAGGACCTCGGGATCAGGTACCCGTACCTCGGCAATGTCCCGCCCGGCCCGTACGAGAACACCTACTGCCCCTCCTGCGGGGCGTTGCTCATCGAGAGGTCGGGTTTCTCGAGCAGGTTCGTCGACCTCGACGGCGACCGGTGTCACCGGTGCGGGGAGAGGGTCCCTGTTGTCAGGTCGGTCTGAGAGGGGGCGGCCCCGCTTCCTCGCCGACAGGATGCTCGGAACCCTCACGCGGCACCTGCGTATGATGGGATACGACACCCTTTCGGCGAACGCCCTCACGCCGGGAGACCCGCGGGAGGACACGGTGCTCCTCGCCATCGCCGAGACCGACGGCCGTCTCCTCCTGACGCGGGACGCCGAACTGGCGCGCCGGGCAGGGGAGAGGGGGGTGTATATCAGGTCGGCGGATGTGGCGGAGCAGGAGAGGCAACTGGTGGACAGGAACCTCATCAGGCAGGAGTTCACCTTCGACCGTTGTTCGGTCTGCAACACCCCCCTGAGGCCGGCACGGACGAAGGAAGTCCTCGGTGCGGACTATGCCCCGCGGCAAAAGGAGAGTCTTTCATTCTTCTGGTGCCCCATCTGCCGGCGCCTCTACTGGGAGGGGTCGCACACGGCGAGGATGCGGCGTGAGGCCGGGAAAAAAGAGGAGAGTCCTAGGACTGGTTGACGAGGACCGCCGTCTCGACGCGGTACTCCTGCTCCGGGTCACCGCTCAGGCGCACGGTGTAGATCTTCGTGTCGCCCGGGACGAAACGCTCGATAAAAATGTTTTCCGTGTCGGCGACGTCGCCGGTCGCGGTCTCGACGAGTCTGACCACGACGGCGACACCGGTGACCTCGGGCCCTGCCGGGTTTGTGGTCTGCACCCGCGCGAGGTAGGTGAAGGGCCTGTCCACACTGTACTGCGGCGTGAGGCCGAGCACCTCGACGACGATCGCAGGGGTCTCGTCACCTTCCACAGGCGTGACGGATGCGGGTGTCACTGCGGGCGACGCCGCCGGCGCCGAGGCGCACCCGGCAGTGGAGAGTGCCAGCGTCAGGGCGACAAGAAGAAGGGCGGGGAGGGTACGCATGTACACATATCCCGCCCGATGCCATTTAAACGCTACGAAACTTAATTCTGGCCCTGGGAAGTCCAGTGGCCATACTGGTGCTTCCAGACATCCTTATTGGCGAAGACCAGTGCCTTCATGCCGGCCGCCACCTCGGCGTGGAGTGCGGCCTGATCAGGGTACTCGCGGCGCGTTTCGATCGCGGCGACGAGGTCCTTCCCGAGGGCGAAGGCCTTCTCCTCGGCGGCGGCAAAGGCCTCCGGCCCCGAGACCATCTCCACGGACGCCGCACCGACGGTGTCGGCCCCGAGGACCTGGAGGACATGGTTCAGGTACGCCGCAATGTCGTCAGCCCCGGCGCCGCCGGCGGTCGCAACAGCGCACCCGTACTTCCCGGCAAAGAGCTGGCAGTGGATGGCGTCGGCCATGCGGTCGAAGACCAGTTTCATCTGGGCTGAGACATTGTCGATGTAATTCGGCGAACCGAAGACGACCCCGTCGGCGCCGAGCATCTTCTCATAGAGAGCCGCAAAGTCGTCCTGCTTCGGACACTCGCCCGTCTGATAGCAGAGGGTGCACGCGCTGCACGGCCTGATCCTGAGCGCTGCGGCGTCGACGAACTCGGTCTCCGCCCCCGCCTCCTCCGCCCCGCGGAGCACGGCAGCAACAAGGCGCCGGGTCATGCTCTCCTGCCCGCGAGGACTTCCATTGATCCCGATAATTTTCATGATTGTATCAACAAAAGATCGCGGCCGCACCCCATGAGAGTTTCGCCCGATTCCGGCCGTGGATATATATTCAACAGGGTATTATCAATCGGTCAATGTATAGGAGCATATTCTGGGATTCCACACCCATTTGCAGGATTTGAGGACAATACATGCTTATTTATACTGTTACTTCTAACATATGCGTGCAGCGTCAAAACTGCATAGGTAACATAATGTACGGCAACAGAGTTGGCGGTCCGAGGGACAACTTCTCCCGCGGCCCCCGTGAGATGTTCAAGGCGGTCTGTTCTGACTGCGGTAAGGAATGCGAAGTGCCCTTCAAGCCGACAGAAGGAAGACCGGTGTACTGCCGGGACTGCCTCCCCAAGCACAGAAAGCCCAGGTTCTAAAAGAACTTTTTCCTTTCTTTTTTTTTGGCCCCGTGCCTGCTGTCCACACAGTAACCTCTCAGGATAGCGAGTGCCAACCGTCCCTGTCCTTTCATGCACGCCCCGGCGCAGAACTGAAAGAGACGAAACTGTCACGCCTGCAGTCGATGCATGCCACAGACATGAGGGGAAGGTCCCCTCTCCCCGCACAGGGCCTGTTCCCCTATTCACGGGAAGAGGATGTCCACGACGACATAACATCCCCAGGCGACCGCCGCGGACGCAGGGACTGTCATGACCCAGGCGGCCACGATGTCACGCACGATCCCCCACTTCACGGCTGAATATCCCTTCGTCGCCCCGACGCCCATGATCGCGCCGCTCACAGCGTGAGTCGTCGAGACAGGGATGCCGAAGGCGGTGACCAGGGCGAGGACAGCCCCTCCCGCAGTCGATGCGCAGAAACCCTGGTACGGGCGCATCCGCGTGATCTTGTTCGCCATCATGTCCACGACCCGCCACCCGCCAAAGAGGGTGCCGAGGGAGATCGCCGCACACGAGATGAGGATGACCCAGATGGGCACCGTAAACTCGCTCAGGATACCCCCGGCAACAAGCATCGCCGTGATGACGCCCATTGCGTTCTGGGCGTCGTTGCTCCCGTGGCCGATCGACTGAAAGGCCGCGCCCACGATCTGGAGTTTTTTAAAGCCGTGGTTGAGGAGGAGCGAGTTTGAATGGGCGAAGCGCCTGATGATGACGACCCCTAAGCCGTAGGCGACCATGAACCCGAGCATCGGGGAGACGATCATGAAGACCGCAACACTGACGATCCCGGATATGGGGAGGAGGCCTGAGGCCACCAGGATCGGGATCAGGACGGTGATACCGCCGAGAGCGCCGAAAGCCAGATACTGGTTCCACGCCTCCCCGGTGGCGCGGGCGAGGTATGCCGCCGTCGCCATGCCGCCGACCGCCCCGATCACGATCATGACGATCAGTTCGAGGAAGAGCGTCTCCGACGGCCAGAGGATCGACTCGATCCCCGCCCGCGCCGTTGCGGCGCCGAGGATACCGCCGATCAGGGCGTGACTGCTCGATACGGGGATACCGAAGTACGAGCACCCGAAGACCCAGAGCACTGCGCCGATCAGGGCCATGAGGATGAGGTGCGGCGTGAAAACAGCGGGGTCAACAATCCCCCGGCCGATCGTCTCCGCAATCGCGGTCGTGAAGAGGAGCGGACCGATAAGATTGAAAAAAGACGCAAGGAGCACCGCCTTGAAGGGGGAGAGCACCTTCGTCGCCACGACTGTAGCTATGGAGTTTGCGGCGTCGTTCAGGCCGTTGACGAAGTTGAACATCAGGGCCAGCAGGATGCCGAGAATTATGACGACTTCCATGATGGCACTTCAGGAATGTCTGATGGCAATGTCCGAGAGCACGTTCGCCACGTCTTCGCATTTGTCGGTGGCGACCTCAAGGTTCTCGTAGATGTCCTTGAGTTTTATAATGGTGATCGCGTCGTTCGTGGCAAAGAGGTCCTTGATCGCGTTCCCGAGCACAACGTCGGCAAGGTTCTCAAGCCTGTTGATCTCGATACTGTGCGCCTCGACGGTGCGGGGGTCGTCCATCTTCCTGATCAGCCGTACCGCCGTCTGGACCTCCTGCGTCGATAGGAGGATGAGCCTCGACAGTTCTTTCATGACATCGTCAGTCTCGGTGACGCCGTAACCGTACATCTGCTGCGTCGTCCCGTCGATGTAGTCGAGGATGTCGTCAAGGGCGGTTGCAAGCCGCGAGATCTCCTCCGGCTCAAGGGGAGTGATAAAAGTGAGGTTGAGTTGCTCGTAGACCTGGTGGGCGATCTCATCGCCTTTGTGTTCGATCTGCTTCATCTTGTGGCACTGGTTCTGCACGTCGACATAGTTGTTGACGAGGGAGTTGAGCAGAAGTGCCCCTTCATTGACCGTATCTGCCAGTTTCTCGAACAGGTCGAAAAATGCCTTGTCCTGTGGCACAATCCATTCCTTGAGACCCACAATACACCCATCTTCTATCAGTCTCCCTCTGGCAAAAAACCATCCATCAGGTGGTGGATGTCGGTGGTACCGGGAGAATGGAATTTCCCTGCGATTTTCCGGGTTTTCGTGCAGTAAAACAGAGATCATTACCTGTCCCGGCGGTGCCGCCCGGCACCACCCCGACGGCCGGAAGATGCGGTGTCACGCAGTCTCTCATTTTCAGAAATTTTCCCCCCGTAAACCCTCTTCATACAAGGGGTCCAAGTATTCAGGGTAATCAGGAGAAGACATATTATGACCAGTATTCTTGAAGCAGCGCAATCTATGACGGTGACACCCGCGATCCGCGCCGTCGCCGACGACGAAGGAATCGGTCCTGATGAGGTATGCCGGCGTATCGCCGACGGCAGAGTCGTCGTCATGCAGAGGAGTGGTCGGTGCGTCGGTATCGGTGCGGGCCTGCGGACCAAGATCAACGTGAACCTCGGGACGTCGAATGTCAGTGTCTCGCCTGACGACGAGGTGAAGAAGGCCCGTATTGCCGAAAGGTACGGGGCCGACACGATCTCCGACCTCTCGATGGGGGGCGACATCCCGGCGATCAGGGCGGCGGTGGCGCGGGAGACGACCCTCCCGGTCACGACGGTGCCCGTCTACCAGGCGGTGGCCGAAAACGGTCTTGAAGACCTGACGGCCGACGACATCCTCGCGACCATCAGGGCGCAGGCGGATGAGGGCGTGAGTTCCCTGGTAGTCCACTGCGTGAACGACCGCATGCTCGACCTCCTGAAGGCGCAGGGGCGGGTCATGGGCGTGGTCTCGAAGGGGGGATCGATCACCGCCTCCTTCATGCACCTCAACCACTGCCAGAACCCCTTCGTCGAGCACTTCGACGAGATCCTCGCGATCGCGCGGGAGCACGAGATCGTCCTCTCCCTCGGCAACACGGCGCGGAGCGGGTGCATCCATGACGGCCAGGACGCGGTGCAGATGGAGGAGATGCGGCAGAACATCGAACTGGCGCACTACGCCCACCAGCACGGCGTCCAGGTGATCATCGAGGGCGCGGGCGGACACGTGAGGCTCGACCGGATCGGGCAGGTCATACGGTCGTACAAGATACGGTCGTCCTTCCCGCTCTTCGTCGCCGGGCCTCTGCCGACCGACGTCGCCGCCGGCTACGACCATATTGCCGGGGCTGTCGGGGCGAGTGCGGCGAGTGCGGCGGGTGCGGACTACCTCTGCTATATCACCCCTGCCGAACACCTCGGCCTTCCCACGCCGGAGCAGGTGAAGGAAGGTCTGATCGCCTTCAGGATCGCCGCACACATCGGCGACACGGTGAAGAGGGACGCGGACGGGAGGGACCTCGAGATGGCGAAGAACCGTGCCGGTTTCGACAGGGACGCCCAGGTCGCCTGCTGCTTCGACCCGGAACGGGCCCGGCAGATCATGGGCGCGGGCGGCGACGGGACCTGCACGATGTGCGGGGACTTCTGTGCGATCAGGTTGATGAGGGCGATCTGCGGGCCGGGGAAGTCTACGGATGCGCGGGAAAAGAGTGTGCGGCCCTGAAGGACCGACCGTTTTTCTTTTTTTCAGCAAAAAAACGATCCGGCACAACCGGCGCAGAACATCCGAACACACACCTCAATAGAGCCGGGAAGGTCCACCATCCCCGGTGAAATAACTATAAATGGTATTATGACGCAGAACTAAGCCAAGATATCTGCGGGTGATACTCCTGAAATCCAACCCAGAATATCCTCCAGGAATTGTCGAATTCGTATCGAGAGACCTATTTTCTGCGCGCACACGACCACCAGCGTTTCGCAGGTCCTCATGCCCGACACTGCAATATCCGGCTGGCATGCCGTAAGGCCCTACGATCTCCGTAAATCCGAACATATCAGTAAGAGGTCCGATTCACCATGATTTCCGAAATGCCAGAGTATACCCGTCATAATTTCGATGAAGATATGTCCCTCCTCACGCTCCAGAGCATCGTTGCCGGGGACTCCTGGACTATCGAAGGCCTGAAGAAAAGATTCCTCCAGACGCATGTAGCGCAGGCATCCACCGGGATCGAAGGCCGCCTTGAGATCCGCGAACTCTTCCCTCACGAGTTCCTGCGTGTTGAAAACGAGGTGTGGAGTCACTACCATGACCAGAAGGCGCATCCGGGTAGCGACAGGATCTTCGGAGCGCTGATCGGAGGATATCTCGTCGGTGCCGCCCGGTGCAGCAAACACCCGGACGGGTACGACGTGGACGGCGTCTTCGTCCTTTCAGAATATCGTGGCCGGGGGATCGCCCGGAAACTGATGGATCTTCTCATCCGCGAATGCGGTGAACAGGAGACCCTGTACATGCATTCCCGTACCGAACTCATCGACTTCTACGCATCCTTCGGTTTTTGCCTCATCTCCGAGAGAGAACTCCCGAAGACGATCAGGGACCGGTTCATCTTCCATAGCGGGGAACTGGAAACTCTTGAGGTCACGCCCATGAAGCGGGAACCCGGCAGGGCGCGAGTATAAGTCCGGACGGTTTGAAGGATGTGATCGGAGTGATTCTTTACCTCCTGTTTGCCGGTCTCTTCGCACTCCTTCTCGGCACAGTTCTCCCCCTCCTCATCAGGCGGGAGGATAAACCGGTCCGCACGGTCTCGCTCATCGCGACCGCTCTCGGATCGGCTTTTCTTGCGGTGGCCGCACTTCCGGTGCTCTTCTCTGCGACGACCGTCTCCGCGACGCTCTGGCACCTGCTCCCCGGAATTGATTTCACCGTCGTGCTCGACCGACTTTCATCTCTCTTCCTGCTGATCCTGGGCGTCGTCGGCCTCGCCGACGCGATATATTCCTTCGGGTACGTGGAGCACGGCGGTCATCCGATGCGGAGGAACCTGCTCGTCTCCCTGATGAACCTCTTCCTCCTCTCGATGGGGATGGTGGTCCTCGCAGGAAATATGGTCCAGTTCCTCGTCTTCTGGGAGATGATGGCGGTCTCTTCACTCTTCCTTGTCCTGTACGACTTTGAAAGCGAAGGGATCGGGCGAGCAGGCCTCTTCTATGCGGTGATGACCCAGTTATCCACGGTCTTCCTCTTCATCGGCTTTATCCTCCTCTATGGCGAGACTGGCACATTTGCCCTCGTCCCGGCCTCGCCGCTTGCGTCCCCCGGTGCCCTCGCGGCATTCCTCTGTCTCTTCCTCGGTTTCTCGGTCAAGGCAGGCGTCATCCCGTTCCACAAGTGGCTCCCGTACGCCCACCCGGCCAGCCCCTCGAATATTTCCGCCCTGATGTCGGGCGTGATGCTGAAGGTCGCTGTGTACGGCCTCGTGCGCGCCGTCCTCGACATATTCGCACTCGACTTCACCTCGGGCGCCGTCATCCTCCTCTTCGGCATCACGAGCGCAATCCTCGGGATCATTTACGCCTATAAAGAGACAGACATCAAGGGTCTGCTCGCCTACAGCAGCATCGAGAACATCGGGATCATCTTCAGCGGGATCGGTCTTGCCGTGATCTTCTCAGACCTCGGCATGCCGGAACTCTCAACGCTCAGCCTCCTTGCGGCTCTCTTCCACTCCTTCAACCACGCCCTCTTCAAGAGTCTCCTCTTCATGACGGCGGGATCGGTCGTCGCCGCCACCCACACCCGGAACATGGAAGAGATGGGAGGGCTCGTCCACCGGATGCCGTTCACCGCAGGTCTCTTCTGCACCGGGGCGATCGCCATCGCCGCGTTCCCGCCGCTGAACGGTTTTGTCGGCGAACTGATGCTCTTCGAGTCGCTCTTCTTCGGCCTCCAGGTCGTCGACCCGCTCACAAAGGTCCTCCTCATCTTCGCCCTCTCGCTCTTCGCCCTGACCGGAGCCCTTGCGGCGGCCTGCTTTGTCAAGGCCTTCGGGATCACCTTCCTTGCTCATCCCAGGTCAGACCGCGCCGTGCATGCGGAGGAAGCGTGCAGGTCGATGCTCATCGGCCCTGCGATCCTGGCCTTTCTCTGTATAGCAACCGGTATCGGCTCGTTCCAGATCTTTTCGGCCCTCGGCTACGACCTCCCCCTGCCAGACATGCTTGTCGTCGGCATGCTGATCGTCGTCACCCTCGGTGCCGTCGTCCTCGTGGTGAGGGCGACCGCCTCGCGGGAAACACGGGTCACGGAGACGTGGGGGTGCGGACTCCTCTCCCAGAACGGCCGGATGGAGTATACGGGAACAGGGTATTCCGAACCCGTGGTCACCATATTCTCCTCGATATACCGGACGGAAAAGAAGATTGACAGGACCTGGCTCGACCCCGACCGGGCGATCGTGGCAGGAACCCGCGCCGGGATATCGCTCATCAAGTTCTTCGAGGAATACCTCTACCTCCCCGTCGCCCGGGGAACCCTCGCCGTCTCCTCGCTCGTCCAGATATTCCACGCGGGGACTCTGGACACGTACATACTCTACATCTTCGTGAGCATCGTCATCCTGGTGCTCGGCGTGGGGTGGTTCATATGAACGGTCCCTTCATCATCTTCGCACTGCTGAACGTCGGGTTTGTCCTCCTGATCTCACCGCTCTTCATGAGCCTGATCAAGAAGGTGAAGGCCCGGGCGCAGGGGCGGTGCGGACCTGGCCTCTTCCAGACGTACTATACCATCGCCAAACTTCTCAGGAAGGAGACGGTCTACTCCTCGGCCTCCTCGTGGGTCATGCGGGTCACCCCGTACGTCTGCCTGAGCATGGCCGTCGTTGCGGCGCTGTTCGTACCCCTGCTGTATGTCCCCGAACCGGTGGCCGGAATCGGGAACGTCATCCTCTTCCTCTACCTGCTGGGAATTGCCAGGTTCTTTATGGCGCTCTCTGGCCTTGACGCCGGAAGCGCTTTCGGGGGGATTGGCTCCTCGCGGGAGATGAGCCTTGCGGCCGTCATCGAACCGACTTCCATCGTCGTCCTGGCGGCGCTCGCCGTCGTGGCCCGGTCCCTGAACTTCCTTGAAATTGCGCGGGACTCTGCGGGTATGCTCTTCCCGGTGTCGGCGACGATGATCCTCATCGGCGTTTCGCTTTTCATCATCCTGATCGTCGAGACCGGCCGGATACCTGTCGATAACCCGGAGACCCACCTCGAACTGACAATGGTGCATGAAGCCATGGTCCTCGAGCAGTCGGGAAGAAACCTGGCGATGATAGAATACGCCGGCGCCATCAAGCAGACGCTCCTCATCGCCATCCTGGTGCTGGTGCTGATGCCCTTCGGACTCGTGACCGAACTCTCGGTGGCTGGCGTCCTCTTCGCCATGGCCCTCTTTGTGGTGAAGGGATCGGTCATCTCGGTGATCATCGGCCTCTTTGAGTCCTCGATGGCGAAAATGCGGCTGTTCTCTCTCCCCAACCTCTTCATCATCGCCTTCTTCTTCTCAGTACTCACGATCTTCATCGAGGTGTTTGCATGACCGACGTCTCCTTCGTCGACGGCCTTGTCAGGTTCATCTTCGTTGCGGTCCTCATCACGGCCGCCTTCCTGCTCTCGACCAGGTCGCTCCCCTCCCTGCTCCGGACCTACCAGTTGCAGTCGCTCCTGCTGGCAATGCTCGCGGTGGTCTTCTCCTTCGTGGAAGGGAGTGCGGTCCTCCTGTGGATAGCCATTCTCACGGTCGTGAGCAAGGTGCTCGTCATCCCGTACTTCATCGGAGAGATCCAGGAACGGATCAGCATCCGCCGCGACCTGGAGTTCCACTACCTGGCGCCCGCAAGCTCGATACTGGTCTCCATAGCGCTGATCATCGGCGTCTACCTCTCTCTCGGCAACATCCTGTCGTCAGCCTATGCAAAGGTCGAGCCGATATTCTTCATCGGCGCCGTCATCGGGATCTCGCTGATGCTGATGGGGATGCTCGTCATCTTCTCGAGGACGAAGGCCATCACCAAGGTGCTCGGCTTCCTCTCGATGGAGAACGGCGTCCTTCTCTTCGGGATCTGCGTCACCGAACTCCCGTTCATCATAGAAGTCATGATCATGATCGACCTCATCATCCTGATACTCCTGACAACAATCCTGACTGTCGGTATCGATTCCACCATTGAAGCCTATAACGAGAAAGTCAGACAGTATTCGCTCTGGACCGTGCGGGAGGAGGATGCGCCATGATCCTTTCCGCCTACCCGCTCATTGTGGTCGCCGCGATCATCGGTTTCGTGCTGATACCGTCCCGCCGCATCCTGCATCTCCTCGCCGCCGTCGAAAGTGCCGCGTTCCTCGTCGTGACGGGCGTCCTCATACTGACCGTACCCCTGCCCGCGACCGACCTCGGTCCCTGGAACGGGATCTTCTTCGCGGACCATTTCGGGGTTTTCCTGGCCGTCGTCTCCGGCGTTGTCTTCTTCTTCGCAAGTCTCTATGCTGGGGGATACACCGAGCGGCTGATGGAGACCGGCGAACTCAACCCGAATCGTCTCAGGCTCTTCTATAGTGGTCTTGCGCTTCTCCAGCTCTTCGTTACCCTGGCGTTCTTTGCTGATAACCTGGGGCTTTTCTGGATACTCGCCGAACTGACGACGGTATTCTCAGCCCTGCTCGTGGCGATCCTGGCGGCGCGGGAGAACATCGACGCCGCACTGAAGTATATTTTCATCGCCTCCGTCGCGATGCTCTTCTCGTTTGCCGGCGTCATCTTCGTCTTCGAAGCAGCGCGGATCACCCTCGGCGAAGGGACGCTTACCTGGACGGTGTTGGTGCAGCACGCTTCCTCCTTCCCGCCGACCCTGCTCTTTGCCGCCTTCGTCTTCCTCTTCATCGGGTTCGCCGCCAAATCGGGTGTCGTCCCGTTCCACACCTGGCTTCCCGACGCCCATTCCAAGGCGCCGTCGGCCGTGAGCGCCATCCTCTCGGGCGCTCTGTTAAATGTCGGGATCTACGGGATCATCAGGGCCTACTCCCTCGTCCACCAGACCCCGTTCGCGGAGAAGGCCTCCCTGATCCTCTTTGTATCCGGTTTCCTCTCGGTCGGCGTTGCGTCCCTTGCGATGCTCTACCAGACGAACCTCAAGAAACTCATCGCCTTCTCGAGTATCGAGAACATGGGTCTCATCCTCCTCGGCATCGGTGTCGGGTCGCCGGTCGCGCTGTTCTGGGTGGTCATCCACATGCTCGCGCACTCGCTGACGAAGGCGGCGCTCTTCCTCTCGGCGGGAGTTCTTCACCGGCAGTACCGGAGCCACGAACCCGGGGCCGACGATCAGATCGTCGATGTCTTCGACCTGCAGCCCACGGCCGCCTGGGGCGTGATCGTCGGCACCCTTGCCATTGTCGGAATGCCGCCGTTCCCGATCTTCTACACGAAGTTTTTCCTGCTTACCCAGGTTGCGACTGTCTCACCCTGGCTCCTTGCGGCGACGCTTGTGCTGATCATGATCGCGGTCGCAGGCATGGCACGGTTCCTGATCCGTGAGTTCTCGGCCAGGTCGGAGGCGAACGTCCAGCAGCCGCACCGCTACATCGTCCCGCTCGGGATGCGCCTGTCCTTTGTCCTGCTCATCGTCATTGTCACGGTCCAGGGCCTCTGGTTCCCGGTGCAGGAGATTGCGGTGATCTCGCAGATTGTCGCAGAGCTCGGTTTTGGGGGTGTCTGACGTGACGGAAGGAGAGATGTTCGCCGAGATCGAGGCACTGAAACCCGGCACTGTCCCTGGACTGGTCCGGCCGGGAGAGATATCAGTCAGGATCACGCCCGGGGATATTGTTCCGTTCTGCCGTTCTGCCGCTGAAAGAGGCTTCGAACTTGTCGACCTCACCTGCGTCGAGGGGTTTGACCGGGAGGGACGGGCCAGCCTGTTCTACTGCATGGAAAAGCGGGGCATGCCGGAGGTCCTCACGCTTGTGTGTACTCTTGAAGACGAATCGGCTCCGTCCGTTGACTGCATATTTTCGTCGGCGTCGTGGTATGAGCGGAAGATCCGGGACCTCTTCGGAGTCGATTTCCCGGATGCGTTCGACAGAAGGAGGCTCGTCCTCCACGAGTGTTACCCTGAGGGTTTCCACCCGCTGAGAAAATCGGTCCCGAACAGGCCATTCTCGCCGAGGACCGCCATCCCGCCGGAGGAGGAGTACAGGTTCATGCCGGTCGAGGGGAAAGGCGTGTACCAGGTCCCGGTCGGGCCGGTGCACGCGGGGATCATCGAACCCGGCCACTTCAGGTTCAGCGTGATCGGGGAGACGGTCGCGAACCTTGAGGTGCGGATGTTCTACAAGCACCGGGGGATAGAGAAACTCGCCGAGGGGAAGAGGCCTGAAGAGTGCGTCGCCGTCGCCGAAGCGGTCAGCGGCGACGAAAGTGTCGCGAACGCCCTCGGGTTCTCGCTTGCGGTCGAAAAGATCGCGGGGATCGCTGTCCCCGACCGTGCGGAGTATCTCAGGACGATCTATGCCGAACTCGAACGTATTCACTCCCATCTCGGGGATCTGGCCGGGATGCTTGTGGACGTCGCCTACCCTGTCGGTGCAAGTCGTTTCACGGTGCTCCGCGAGGAGGTCTTCCGCCTCGACCGGGACCTGACCGGGTCGCGGTTCATGAGGGGCGCTGTCAGGATCGGCGGGGTGGGCTTTGACCCTTCGCGCGACCAGATCCGGGGCCTTTCCTGTTTCCTGTCCGATGTGCAGGAAAGGTTCAGGGACCCGCTGAAGGTTGTTCTTGCCTCGCCGACGGTCATCGACCGTTTTGCGACGACAGGTTTTGTCGAGCCGCGGTTCATCCGCCCGCTCCACCTCACCGGTCCCACTGCCCGTTCGTCGGGAGCGGACTGCGACGTCCGCCGGGACCACCCGTACGGTGCCTACGCCGATATCGCTCCGCCGGTGCGGGTGCTCGACGCCGGGGACGTGCTCGCCCGGTTCAGCCTGAAGGCATCAGAAGTGATGGACTCGCTCTCGATGATCCGGACGTGCCTCGAGCACCTGCCTGACGGTCCGGTGATCGCGGAGGCGGAGGGCGGCGGCGTGCCTGACGGGTATGCCTACGGGATGGTCGAATCGGCCCGCGGGCAGAATGTCCACCTGGTCCGGGTGAGGGACGGCAGGATCGACCGATACTCGGTCAGGACCGCATCCTTCTGCAACTGGCAGGTGATCCAGCACGCCGTGATGGGAAACATCGTGGCAGACTTCCCGGTGATAAACAAGAGCCTCAACCTCTCGTACGCCGGGACCGATCTCTGAGGTGACGACAATGCTACCTGTATTCAAGAATATCATCTCACGGAAAAAGACCGAAGATATTTCCCTGCACGACCCCGAGTTCGAGGCAATCGGCAGGGACCTGAAGGCGGCGGTCGATGCACGGATGAGGCGGAGCCTCGCCATCCGCGAACTCGATTCCGGGAGCGACAACGCGACCGAGATTGAGATAAACCTGCTCTCGTCTCCGCATTATGATGTGGAGCGGTTCGGCATCTCGTTCGTCGCGTCGCCCAGGCACGCGGACCTCCTCCTCGTCACCGGCGCCGTGACGCGGAACATGGAGGTTGCGGTGAGGAAGACGTACGAGGCGATGCCGGCCCCGAAGTACGTCATCGCGGTCGGAGACGATGCCTGCGACGGCGGGATATACCGGGGGACGTACGCGGTCCTCGGCGGGGTCGAGGCCGTCCTCCCTGTCGACCTGAAGATCCCGGGCAACCCGCCCGGACCGATCGATATCCTGCGGGGGATACACGCGCTGATGACCGGGTGAACGGAAGGGGGGAGCGGGATTCCGGCGGTGAGTCTCCCACAGGTATTCTCACGCGAGGGTATCCACTGAACCAGGAGAAGGTATCGTTTTTGTGTGGTGAGATGGATTCCTCTGCCTCATCTCATCATGCGTGGAACCGACAGCACCGGCATCATCCATCGATGACGGGAAGATTTCCACCCCACGTTTGCGCGGGCCGGCGGGGCGATCCGAATCCGTGCGGAGAAGGGAATAGAGAAAGTGGCAGGACGAGCGAAAGAAACCCTATCGACAGACCTGATCCCGAAACCCGAACGCACATCAAAAACAGTTATGGACCGAGCGGGAATTGAACCCGCGGCCTCTTCCATGCCAAGGAAGCGATCTTCCCCTGATCTATCGGCCCAGTGCTACCTCATATTGTTGAACGTGATCCCATAATAAAGATTGGGCCCGACCACTCCCCGAACTCTCCCTCGTGCGGTCACAGAGGCGGGAGAGCACACCGCCCCGCGCATCATCCGCTGTCCGGGCGCACCCCCTCTCCCGACCATACCTTCAATTGCGGTCGATGAAAAACTCTACGTATGCAAATCCCCGACTCTTTTCGAGGGCACCCTGCTGTTGATGAAGAGGGACCCTTTCATGAGACAGTTCCGGGAGGCGACGGCTACAGGAGGTTGAACCGGAAGTGCATGGTCTCGATGTACATCGGGCATGCCATCTCATACGCCATACTCCTGGCGGGTTACCTCGTCCTGACGACTTTCTCGCAGGGCCTCCTGGGCCCCCACTACAGTCTCGTCCAATCCGCCGCCCAGGTGGTCCTCGCGGTCGCCCTGGTCTATATCGTGGCGGCCCCGCCGGTCTACTACGCCCGGTACAGGTACCAGATCACCGAGGACAGGGTGGACGTCCGCTGCGGAGTCCTCGTGATACGCCACATCCTGGTGCCGATTGAACGGGTGCACCAAGTGGAAGTCTCCCGCGGCCCGATCGACACCATGCTCGGTCTCGCGGACGTCACCATCACCACCGCAGGCGGGGATGCGACCATCGAATACCTGGAGATCGCGGAGGCGGAGAAGGTCGCGGACCTGCTCAACAAACTGATCGGCCGCATGCTCCAGGACAGGATCAAAACGGCCCCCGCCCCCGCCGACGCCGCCGGGCCTGCGGGCGAGTGAGTGAGGGGAGAAAGAGGAGACAGGGAGGAAAAAAGAGTGGAGAACCAGAACGGGTTACCCCCCACCGGGACAGACGCAGTATCATCTCCCGACCAGACCGCCGACGGTCTGCAGTGTGGACAGGACGCCCCTGACGCGGACGACGGACGCACCGCCCCACAGGGCCATCCGTCTTCAGGGGAGAGGAGCATGGCCGGCGAAAAACTCAGGTGCCACCCCAGCGTCATCCTGGAGAACTCGGTCAGGATGTTCTCCTCGGTCGTGGTGCTGCTGATTCTCCTCGGTGCATGGCTCGACATCACCGCGACACTGAGTTTACTCGTGCTCTCTCCTGTCGCGCTCCTGCTCTTCTACTACAGGCAGTGGAAGAGGACGACCATCCAGTTC
>NZ_CALFSA010000086.1 GCF_937919355.1 uncultured Methanofollis sp.
AACCCGGGTCGAAAGCTCCGGAGGCTTTCAGGATATCCACTACCCTACCGGGACAGCCTGTATATGTTGGTCAGACGGGTATAAAAAATGATTGCGCCGCCATCAGAGATGACGGACATGATAGAGGTTCCAGATCTTGCAGGCGCCCTCATGGCTGACCATGCAGGGACCGACCGGCGTCCTCGGGGTGCAGACCTTCCCGAAGAGTTTGCAGTCTGTTGGTTGCGCGATCCCGCGGAGGACGCGGTCGCAGATGCAACCCGAGACCTTCTCGACGTGCTTGATCTCGATACCGAACTTCTTTCTGGCATCGTAGTGTGCGAACTCGTCTTTCAGGGCGAGGCCCGACTTCGGGATCACCGGGAAGCCCCGCCACTCGACATCGACGGTGTCGAAGACCTCGGAGATGAGCGCCTTCGCCTTCGGGTTCCCCTCGCGGCAGACAGCGCGCGGGTAGGCGTTCTCGACCTCGTGCCTCCCCTCCTTCACCTGCTTCACGAGCATGAGAAGGCCAAGGAGGATGTCCTCCGGTTCGAACCCGGCGACCACCTGCGGCACCGGGAACTGCTCGTACTCCTCATACCCCGACACCACGCAGACGTGGCCCGGGAGGAGGAAACCGTCGAGAGAGGCTTCGCCCTGTTCAAGGAGCCATTTCATCGCCGGCGGGACGAGACGGTGGCAGGAAAGGATCGAAAAGTTCTCGGGCGGGTGGGAGAGGAGAGTGGCGGCCACCGTCGGGACAGTCGTCTCGAAACCGACCGAGATGAAGACGACCTCCTTGTCGGTCTTCTTCGCGATCTCGACGGCCTTGTGGACCCCCTGCACCACGCGCACGTCCCCGCCGCAGGACTCAAGAGAGCCCTTCGTGCCCGGGACCCGGAGGAGGTCGCCGTAGGTGGCGACGATGCACCCTTTCTCGACAAACTCAAGGGCGGCGTCGATTTCCCCTTGCGGCGTGATGCAGACAGGACAGCCCGGTCCCATCACGATGTGCAGCCCCTCGGGGAGGACGCTGCGCAGACCGGATCTGGCGATGGCAGCCTCGTGCGTGCCGCAGATGTGCATAAACGTGTAGTTGCGGTCCACGATCTCGTGGAGCGCAGCCTTCAGTTCGTCTCCTGTTGCCATGGAATCCTCATAATTAATACGTTTCCCCCTGCATAAGTGTACCCATCATGGGTGACCCCCTCTACGCTGTTCTTCTCATTTTTGCGGGGCTCATCGGATCGGTAGCCCTGTACTGGATCTATCACTGGTTGGTCAAACGTGCGGAAAAGACGGAGTCGAAGATCGACGACATCCTGATTGCGGCGACAGGAAAACCCCTCATCATCACCGTCCTTGTCATCACCGCATACCTCGCCGTCGTCTCGTCGGGCATCATACCGCCGAAGTACGAGTACATCCTCGACTCGAAGTACCTCAGTGCCTTCTACATCATCATCGGGGCATGGGTGGCGTCGAGTTTCTCGTATAACTTCGTCCACCTGTACGGGCGGTGGATGGCCTCGCGGACAGAGAGCGAGGTGGACGACCGGATCATCGACGCCCTGGAGATCGCGGTGAAGTACGGCATCTGGTTCGTCGCCTTCCTGCTCATCCTGAGCACACTCGACATCGACATCACGCCTCTCCTTGCCGGCGCCGGCATCGCCGGGGTCGCCGTGGCCCTTGCAGCGCAGGACATCCTCTCCAACTTCTTCGGTGGGGCGCTGATCGTGATGGACAAGCCCTTCAAGGTGGGTGACCGGATCAAGATCGACACCTTTCTCGGGGACGTCATCAGTGTCGGCCCGCGGAGCACCCGCATCCAGACCCTCGACTACCAGCTCCTGACCATCCCGAACACCAAGATCGCGAACTCGGTGATCGTCAACTACGCCCTCCCTGAGGTGCGCCTGAAGATCAAGATCCCGGTCTCTGTCGCCTATGGTTCGGACGTCACGAGGGTGAAGGAGATCCTGCTCGAGATCGCGCATGAAGCGGTCGAGAGATCGGAGTACGTGCTCAACGACCCCGCACCGACTGTCTATTTCCTTGAATTTGCGGAATCGAGCCTGAACTTCACCCTCGTCGTCTGGGCGAAGGCCTTCAATATGGCCTGGGACGTGCAGGACTTCATCAACACAAGGATAGACGAGCGCTTCAGGGAGGAAGGGATCGAGATCCCCTTCCCCCAGATGGACGTGCACATCAAAAAGTCATGAGACTGAGAGGAAGAATATCCCTCTTCCCTCTCTTTTTGCTTCGACGAGATGGTTCTCCAGGAGGTACTGGAGGTACTTCCCGACCTCGTTCCTGTGCATGCCGGTGGCGTGCGTCAGGTCGTCGAGGGTGCAGGGGCGCCGCCTGACGAGGGCGAGGATGGTGTCGGCGCTCTCCTGGTGAAAACTGTCGATCTCCGCGCGTGACGGGAGGTCGCCGACGATATCGACAGGCGCCGCCGTGATCAGGGAGGCGATGTGGTCGAGGGTCGGGCGGTCGGCAGGCCGCACCCAGGCGGCGGCGCCGGGGCGGTCGAGGGTGTTTAACTGGACGCGGTCGGGCCTGATCTCCCGCACGGCGGCGGCGATCTTTCCGATCTCGGCGTCGTCGTCGTTCACGCCCGGCACGATGAAGACTTCGAGCCAGATCTCCCCGCGAAATTCATTGCGGAAGGTAACGAGGCCGTCGATATGGGCCTCTGCGGAGAGACTCCGGTGCGGCCTGCAGATCTTCCAGAAGGGTGTGTCGGAGACGGCGTTCAGTGTCGGGACGACGAGGTCAGCGTCGAGGAGGGCGCGCCGCACTGCAGGGTCGGGGAGGAGGCTGCCGTTCGTGAGGACGGCGACGCGGTATGCGGGAAATTCTGATTTGACCGTCCTGATGATCTCGCCGATCCCAGTGTGGAGGGTCGGTTCCCCAGACCCGGCAAAGGTGACATAGTCGAGGCGGGGCGAGGTCGAGAGATAGGACCTGAGTTCCGCGATCACGTCCCCTGTCGGGACGTACTCCTTCCTCTCTGTGGTGAGCGCCGTCGTCGGCCCGCACTCGCAGTAGACGCAGTTGTAGGAACAGGTCTTCAGGGGCACCAGGTCGATGCCGAGGGATATCCCGAGTCGCCGTGACGGGACCGGGCCGAAGAGATGACGATAGGACATTGCAGAATCACCCGGGGAGTATGGGTGCGGAGGGGCAAGAAACCACCTGTCGCCGCAGGGGGCGGGAAGCGTTTTATGGCCCTCCACACAATGCTCTCCCATGTACGGCGTCTCCACCTACGCACTCCACTCCCTCCCTCTCCCCGATGCCCTCGACCAGATCGCCGGACTGACCGACTATGTCGAGGTGATGGATGACGGTTGCCACTCTATCGAGAGTGCCGACCCCCTCCTCTCCTATGACCTGAAGTACTCCATCCATGCTCCCTCCCGGAGCGTCAATATCGCAAGCACTCTCGAACCGATCAGGGAGGCGAGTGTCAGGGTGATCGATGACTGCTTCGCCATCGCCGCCGAGGTGGACGCCGACGTCGTGATCCATCCGGGGTACTTTGCCTGGGTGGCAGACCGGGAGAGGGCGCAGAGGCAGTTTGCCCGCTCCCTTGCCGAACTCTCGGCCGCGGCGGAAGAGCGGTCGGTCAGGTATGCGGTGGAGAACATGGCCTGGGAATTTTTCTTCCTCCAGACGCCGGACGAACTCCCCCTCCCCGACGGCGGTGCGGGCTTCGCCCTCGACGTCGGCCACGCCCATATCAAGGGGTGTCTCCCCGCCTTCCTGCAGGTGCCGATCAACCACATCCACATCCACGACAATGACGGCAAAGAGGACACACATTCCGCAGTCGGGGCGGGCACCATTGATTTTGCGGCGGTGATGGCGGCGGTCAGAGAGAACAGTCTCGTCCCCGTCATTGAGGTCGAGGGGATCGACGCAGTCAAATCAAGTATTTCCGCACTAAGTCCTTATTTGTAAGGTATATCCTGAGAATATACTTATTTTATTATTTGATCCCGGATCTGGAACCATCAACACTCTTTTATACTGGATATATCCTATATTGTAATGCATCCATGCCTCAGTGGCTCAGCTGGTAGAGCGTGTCCTTGGTAAGGACAAGGTCCCGAGTTCAAATCTCGGCTGAGGCTCTCCTACTTTTGTTCAAGTCCCCTGCTCATTTTCTCAGTATGCCGGGAAAAGAGTGCATGCCCCGGATCGCCCTGCGCCACTCTCCGGCCGATATGTGCATACATGAAAATCCCCTTACGGGGAGAAGAGATTTTTGGGGGAGAACTCTGTTACTGGAGATCTCCCGGGACGTACTTCTCCGGCACCATGATGGTGAGGGTGTACGACTTGACACACTGGGTGTTGACCACAAACCAGTAGTCTCTCTGCCCTTCATAGAAGGTCTCTTCCCAGTTCTCGTTCTTCCACTCTGCAGTTGCATTCTCTGCGGGGATGAGGTCTGCGCGATTGAGAGTGACGATCCTGACAAACCTGTTTGGGTCGTCGGCGTCCATCACCTGGACATTGAGGTACCCGAAGTTGGTGTTGTACGGGTCGACATCATAGCGCAGTTGCCAGTAGGGCATCGGGACATGGATGGTCTCCGTCGTCCCGCTCCCCGTGCCGCGGATTGTGGCATAGGGGACCATGGTGTCCCTGCCGGTATCATCGTCAGGGATCCCGCTCCACTGCACCTGGTCGTCCGTGATCTTCAGGTGATATGTCGCCGGGTCGACGAACCCGACCTCGTGGACCTGTCCGTTCCATCCCGGCACAGGCGCCGGGGTGAGGGCCGCAGGGGTGGGTGTGGATGTCACCTGCGCGAGGGTGTTGCCCTGAAGAGTCTGGTCTTCCGGGGCCGCCGCGATCATCGGCTTGACAAAGAGCGCAATGACGATGACAATGACCAATCCGGCGGCAAGACTGAGGATATCTTCCCTTTCCATTCTATCATCTTCCTGAAGATGGTACCCCTCTGGGAAGATAATACTTTTTTTGTGTATCCTCCCTCATTATGCTGAGTTTAGGATATAAAGTCACAAATTCGATTCTGTCTGAAATCGAAACATATATATGCGTATACACAAATCAATAGTGTAGGAATGTTGGAAGAACGGTCCAGCGTTCACTGAATCAATCAGGGTGAAGTTATGAGAAAATTCGAAAAGAATGATGAGGCATTTACCGGTCTCGAGGCAGCGATCGTATTGATCGCCTTCGTCGTCGTGGCCGCAGTGTTCTCGTACATGATGCTCGGCGCTGGTTTCTTCACCTCGCAGAAGAGCCAGGAAGTCGTGCACACGGCGACCTCCCAGACGAGCTCGTCGGTCGACCTTGCGGGTAGCGTCATTGTCGAAGGTGACGCCGGCGATAAACTGTCCAATGCGACTTTTTACCTCCAGCTGACCTCCGGCGGCACGCCCGTTGACCTCAACAGGACCGCGTATGCGATCACTACGAACAACGGCTTCAAGCTGCTGAACAGCACCTCGGTGACGTACACATACTACAACGCCGAGTCCACGCCGGACTCCCTCCTTGAAGCCGGCGAGCTGGTCAAGGTCAACGTCCCCCTGTCCGACATTACCGTCAGCCCGAAGCAGGTCTTCACCATTGATGTGAAGCCGTCCGTTGGCGCCGCACTCTCCATGTCGAAGACTGCGCCCACGCGGATTGAAGATGGGAGATTCTACGAAGTATTCTGAGGTGAGAAGAAATGAGATCATTCAGGCAGGAAGAAGCATTCACCGGCCTTGAGGCTGCAATCGTGCTCATTGCATTCGTTGTGGTCGCAGCGGTCTTCTCGTATGTAATGCTCGGCGCCGGGTTCTTCACCACCCAGAAGAGCCAGGCAGTTGTCCACACCAGTGTGGCACAGGCCAGTTCCAGTGTCGAAGTCGTCGGCAACGTCGTCGGCCTCGGCAGCGCTGACCACAAAGAACTGACGAACGTCCTCTTCACCGTGGCGACCACCGCCGGTGGCAGCGCCTACGATATCGGTGACGTCCTGATGACCTACACCGACAAGGGCGGACAGCATGTCATCGACCGGAGCACATCTGTAGACAGAGCAACCGGTAAGATTACCCCTGACATCCCTGGTGCCGGTGAGTGGTCTGTCGAGACGATCCTCAACGGGAACAACGACACCCTCGTCCAGAAGGGCGAACAGTTCCTGATCAACGCCTCGATCCCGGCCGGTGCATCCGCAATCTCCGGTGACCAGTTCAATATCGAGCTCAAGCCTGCAGTCGGTTCAACCCTCCAGCTCAAGAGGTACGTCCCGCCGCAGGTCGACAACGTTACCCTCCTCTTCGAGTGAGGATACTATCTACTAACCCCCTTTTTTTTGAGGTCATACTCTGAGAAAGGGAATGGTGACGTGGAATGACGGTAAATCAGGCACAGGTTGACCAGATCCTTGGAGCCGCGTCGGCTGACGACCCCGAGGTCAAACTCGCAAACCTTGAGCGAGAGGTCGACCTCGTCAAGACCTCGGTCAAGAAACTCCTCATCGACATCAGGGAGCGAATGAACGAGATGGAGAACCCCTTCACCTTCGCGGCAAGTGCTATAGGGTCAGCACCTGCGGCGAAGGAAGAAGAGGCCGCCGAGGAAGAGGACGTTGAGGAAGAAGAGGAGGACGTACCCGAAACCCCTGCCCAGAAACAGAAGGCGAAAGGGAAGGAGGACGACCTCGCCGCCCTGAAAGTGGACGAGAACCTCCTTTCCAGCCTGCATGCGCACCTTGCCGCCACCCAGGCCGCGGTCCAGCAACCCCGGCAGGAGAAACTCCGCCTCCAGAAAGTCCACCGCCTCTTTGAGTGGACCGGCAAGGCCGTCAAGAAGTACGGCTACGACCGCCTTGAGATGATGCTTGACTCCTATGCCTCGATGGGCTACCTCTCCCCCGAAGAAGTCTCCCAGGTCAAGGAGATCGCACGGCTCATGCCCGCCTCCCTCGGCGAGGCCGACGAGATCAAGGCCGAAGAATTTGTCTCTGAACTTTACGTCTTAAACCGCATCCTCGACCCGAACGACACCACCCTGGACCGGGACATGATCGAGGTGCTGATGGACCGGAAGCGTCCAAAAGCCGAAGGCGAAAAGACGGAAGAGGCAGGGAAGGACACCGGCGACGACTGGGTGAAGTCGCTGGAAAGGATCTGAAAAGGATATGATGGATGTCGAGCGAAACCATTACGACTGCTATATTGCTCATCGGTGCTGTAATAGCAGCCGGAGTGCTCGTCAATGCGATCTTCCCCATAATCTATACCATTTCTGATACCGCCGGCTCTGCATCTCATGCCGTTGACCAGCAGATCCGGACTGATGTCAAGATCATCAATGCCTATGTCTCGGCCTCGAACCATAGTGCGGATATCTGGATCAAAAATCTCGGCTCGACCCGGATCGCAGTAAACGAAATATCTTCAGCTGATATCTTCATAGGCAAACAGGGTGATTTTAACCGGATCTCCTATTCCACGGGCTGGACATATAACACTCTTGACGGTGACGGGGTGTACTGGAGACCCGGAGAGACGATCCAGATCAACATAGACGACTGCAACCTCCTCCCCACAGTTGCCGGCGACCCGGTCTACTTCCAGATCGTGCTGCCCGGCGGGACGGTGAGGTCGACAGAGTTCACGGCAGGTGCATGAACCATGGGTGCGGGGTCACTGGTCACAGCTGCGGTCTCCATCGTCCTCCTTGTGGTCGTGGCATACGCGATCATCGGCGGCATTCTCGTCACCGCCGATGTGGTCGCCACTGCACACAAGGACCAGGTCCAGGTCCAGGAGTCCCGCCTCCACACCTCCATCGCGATCGTCGGCCACGCCTTTGATGCCGGGACTGTCTACCTTGAAGTGGAGAACACCGGCAACGAACCGGTCCTGGACTTCGACCGGATGGCAGTCTTCACCGCCGTCGAGAGCACGACCCCGGTCTACTACCCCTACAACGCGGCAGGCGGTGCCGGGACCTGGTCGCGGGTCTCGATCCAGCCCGACACCATCCACCCCAATGAACTCGACCCCAATGAAAGGATGAATATTTCAGTCCAGTACGGGGGCACCCAGCCCGACTGGGCCCAGGTAACGACGCCAAACGGCGTCTCGACCTCCGCATATCTCAGGTGATAGCATGGCAGAAGAAAAATCAGACAAATCCCTTGGCGACCTCCTTGGCGGCGAGGACAAGAAGATCCTCTCGACCGGCAACACCGAACTCGACAAGAAGATTGCAGATGGCCTCCCCCTCGAGTCCCTCACCCTCATCGAAGGCGAGAATGATACTGGCAAGAGCGTCCTGACACAGCAGATCATCTGGGGTGCCATGAAGCAGGGCCTCGACGTCGACCTCTTCACGACCGAGAACACCACCAAGAGTTTCATCACCCAGATGGAATCGATGAGTCTCGACATCTCCGACTACTTCGCCTGGGGCTACATGCGGATCTACCCCCTTCATACCGTGGGTTTCGAGTGGAAAAAGGAGGACATGCAGGGCATCCTCCAGGCACTCATCTCCCAGATCCAGAGGAGCAAGGCGCAGGTCGCCGTCATCGACTCCCTGACACTTTTCACCGAGTACGCCTCGACCGACATGATCCTCACCTTTTTCACGAACTGCAAGAACCTCGTCGACCACGGCAAGACCATCCTGGTCACCCTGCACACCTACGCCTTCGAGGCCGACACCCTGGTGCGCATCAGGTCGATCTGCGACGCTCACCTCTTCATGAAAAAGGCGCTCGTCGGCGACAAGTACGTCATGATGCTCGAAGTGGTGAAGGTGCGGGGTGCGCAGAAGACGACAGGGAACATCATCAGTTTCGAGGTCCACCCCGGGTACGGCATGAAGATCATCCCGATGACCTACGCAAAGGTCTGATATGAGCGGCCTATCTCTCTCGGTCCAGCTTCCCTTCAAGACGGAGCCCAACGAAGACCTGAGCGGATGCTATCATGACCTTGAGTCGTCGGCCCTCTACCGGATGCTCCCGGCAAATGCACGGGACTATGTCAAGCAGTGCCCCCACCTCCTCGAGTACCTCAACATCTTCCCGGTGAACACCTACGGCATCCCCCTCTTCTTCTCAGAACTGACAAAGGATGTCAGGAAGATCGAGAACCTCAACATCATCTACCCTGTGGGCGAAGACACCTTCATCCACATCCTCCTCGACCCCGAGGACGTCAGGAACTACTACATCCCGATCGAACCGTCGTTCCTCCACAGTGTCAGCAGACTGATGCCGGTCGTCGAGAAGCGTCTCATCGACCTCCTGGACGCACTGGAAAAGGACCCCGTGACCGAAGAGGAGCGTATTGCAGTCCTGAAAAACCTCATCAAGGAGATCCTGTACGCCCAGATACCCGGTGAGAAGATCGACCTGCTTGGCGCGGACACTCCTGCCCAGAAATCGGTCAAGGACAGGATCGTCGGGTTCCTCAACACCGACTTCTCGGCAAAGAAAAAAAACGACGACGAGAAAGCCCTTGCCGGGATCCCCCAGACCCTGGACGGGCGGATCGTCGTCTCACCCCCTGAATACCGCGCCATCGAGTACCTGATGATCCGCGACAAGATCGAGATGGGTGTCCTCAAACCCTTCCTTTCAGACCCCAATATCGAGGATATCACCTGCGACGGCGTCGGCCCGATCTTCATCGAGCACAAGATGCTCAGGGGTCTCAAGTCTGTCATCGGGTTCACGGAAACCCGCGAACTCGACAACTTCGTCATCAAGATGGCCGAGCGGATCAAGAGGCCGATCACCTACCGGAACCCGGTGGTGGACGCCACCCTCCCGGACGGTTCCCGTATCAACATCGTCTACGGCACGGAGGTGAGCAAACACGGGAGCAACTTCACCATCCGTAAGGTGAACGAGATCCCCCTCTCCATTCTTCAGCTCATCGACTCCAACACCTGCGACTACACGGCCGCCGCCTACCTCTGGATCTGCCTGGAGTTCGGCATGTCCATGTTCGTGAGCGGCGAGACGGCCAGCGGCAAGACGACGAGCCTCAACGCTCTCACCACCTTCCTCCCGCCGGAGAACAAGATCGTCACCATCGAGGATACCCCTGAACTGACTGTCCCGCACCGGAACTGGACGCGGGAAGTCGCCAAGGCGAAGGGCAAGGGCGAGGGCGACGGTGCCGATGTAACGATGTTCGACCTCCTGAAGGCCGCCCTCCGTCAGCGCCCGAACCAGATCCTGGTCGGTGAGATCCGTGGTGTCGAGGGGAGCGTCGCCTTCTCCGCCATGCAGACCGGCCACCCTGTCATGAGCACTTTCCACGCCGCGTCTGTCGAGAAACTGATCCAGCGTCTCTGCGGTGACCCGATCCTCATCCCGAAGACGCACGTCGATAACCTGAACATCGTCATCATCCAGAGTGCCGTCCGTCGTCCGGGCGGAGGCACGGTGCGGCGGATGCTCAGCATCAACGAACTCGTCGGCTACGACCCCCAGACCCAGGGTTTCTCCTTCGTCGAGATGTTCCACTGGGACCCGGTCACCGACGAGCACGTCTTCTGCGGGAAAGGGAGCAGTTACCTCCTCGAAAACAAGATCGCAACGATGCTCGGCATCCCGGAGAGCAAGAGGAGCGAGATCTACTTCGAGGTCGAGAAGAGGGCCAACATCCTGCGCAGGCTGAACGCCGCCGGGTGCACGAAGTTCTGGGACCTCTTCCACATGATCTCGAAGATCAAGAAGCAGGGTCTCCTGAATATCGAGGTCTGAGTATGTTCGAGGAGATCAAGGAGAAGGTTCTGAAGGTGAATGGGGGGGAGATCCCCTTCTCAGACCTTGCCGAGTCGGTCCAGCAGAAAGCGGCCGAAGTCTCTGAGAACAAGATGATGGAAGGGGACCTCCTCTTCATGACGACTTACATGGCCTCGGCCATGACGGCCAATGTCTCCCGCCCCGAACTCTTCGAGTATACGGCGAAGAGGTACGAGTACATCTCGACGAAGTACGTCCAGCGCGTGGTCTTCTTCGTGAACCGCTGGCATTACAGTTACTCCGAAGGCCTCAGGATGATCGCCGACCGGGTCACCAACAATATGCTCAGGAGCATGTTCAACAGGTACGCCAACGCCATCGAGTCGGGCGTGCCTGACAGCGAGTTCCTGAGCATGGAGTTGAACACGGCGAGGAGCGTCTACCAGAACACCTTTGAACAGGGTTTCGAGATGCTGAAGAAGTGGGGAGACGCGTATATCGCTCTCCTTTTCTCCTCGATGCTTGTTGCGATCATCATCATGATCTCGGTGGCGATCTATGCACCGAACGGCATCGACGCGGCTCTCAATACCTCCTATGCCCTGGTACTGCTCACCTCGGGTTTTGGTATCGCCCTGATGTACAAGGCTGTGCCTGTCGACGAGAAGACGCTCGACCGCTCGATGAACCACTGGTGTTCGAGGGAGCAGGCGATGATCGACAAACTGCAAAAGCCTCTGCTGATCATCCTTGTGGTAAGCGTGTTCCTCCTCCTCCTTACCGGTGTGCAGGCAGGACTGATCTTCCTCATGATCGGTGTCATCCTTGCACCCCTCGGGATCATCGGCTACATCGACAACCACAATGTCGTCCTGCGTGACGAGGACTTCCCCGCCTTCATCAGGGGCATCGGGTCGATCATGGAGGGCAAGGGGACGACGATGGTCGAGGCTATCCGCGAGATCGACCGGAAATCCCTTGTCAACCTCGAACCTCTTATCAACTCGGTCTACACGAAGTTGAACCTCGGTCTCGACGAGGCGGTTACCTGGGAGAAGTTCATCGGTGAGTGCGGCACGAACCTCATTGCGAAGTACATGAACATCTACCGGGACTCGGTAGCGATGGGCGGCGCACCCGGTGTCGTTGGCAAGATTGTCGGGTCCTCGATGCTTTCCCAGGTGCTGCTCAGGAGAAAACGCGACATGGTGGCGACCGGTTTTATCGTCCTCCTGGTGCCGATGCATATGGCCATGGTGGCGATCTTTCTCGCCCTGTACCAGATCCTGGAGACGATGTCGGAGGCGATCGCCAGCGTCATGCAGAGTCTTGGAGACGATGGTACGGCAGCGCTCAATTCTCCGGACACTGTTGCAGGGTCTATGATGGGGTCTCTGAACCTCTTCATCAACTTCCCTGTCGACAAGATGGTGCCCTATGTGACGACCATTCTCCTGATCATCACACTCTCGAATATCCTGGCCGGGAAGATCGTGGTGGGCGGCGACCGCTATATGTACTACTTCCTCTCCGCCCTTCTCTTCATCCTTACGGGATTTTTGTTCCTTGTCGTCCCCCCGGTGATCAGATTGTTCTTCCAGGTCCCTACCTTTGGAGCTGTTTGACATGAAGACCTTGAAATTTCCAGAAATAAATCCTAAGATCAGGCGTTTCCTGATCTTCTCCTCGACTGTGGGTGCCGGTTCTGTCCTCATCCTCTATGACCCCCCGATCGAAATCCTGCTCGGGGCGACAGTCGCTGTAGGGTGCATGATGCTCATCCTGCTCGGCGCCGTCCACCTCTCCGACCTCCGTCCTGCCGTGATCAGGGAAAATGTCAGGGCCTGGAGAGAGAAGAGAAAAGAGGCGGCCAATGCTCCGGTTCCGGTCGCACCCGCCGTGCAGAAGGCGGCGTCATCAAGCAAGATCGGTGCGGTCTTCGGCACCCTCCCGGCCGCGGTCCATGCCAGCATTGAGCGTTTGAAGACCACTCTCCTCCACAGGGAGGAGGTCTTCAAAGATATCGATGCGAAACTCGACTCGGCGGTGAAGGGGCAGGACTCTGTACCTGGCCCGGTTCCAGACCCGACCAGCGCCCCCTCTGCCACGCCTATCGCCGGGGCCGGGGTTGCCAGCGCCGCGGAGAGCGCCGCCCCGTCCGATCCTCTCCTTGATATCAGCATGGAGGACCTTGAAAACCTCAATCTCGATGGCATGGAGACAGAGGAAGAGGCAGGGGACTCGCCGTCGCTCGATATCCCGCTTGACAAAGACCTCCCCGAGACGCCTGCCGACGATGCGGCGGTCTCGGAGATCCTTGAGGCGAATTCGGCTGAGCTGGAAGAATTTTCCGAACTCGGGGACATCGGGGAACTGGACGAAGAACTCAAAGGCGAACTTGACGGCCTCAATGATCTCGACCTCGACGGACTCGACCTTCCCGACGAGACCGACCTGGCGGCAGAGGTAGACGGTCTCTCTCCCGACCCCGCGGCGCCGGCGACAGGTGCAGCCGGTGGTGCTGGCGGTGCTGACGGAGCGACGGCGCTGGCCAAACCGGCCGTCCCTCAACCTCCTGTTCCCCCTGAACAGGCAATAGAAGAAAAACCAGAAGAAAACAACATGCTTGCGTTTGCCATGGGCGGCGGGGACTCCGACGCGCTCATGGATCTCCTCAAGTCAGATTCCAAGAAGCAGAGGAAGGAGGACTATAACAGTCTCCTGCGCGACATGAAAGATGTGAAGGTCTCTGCCGACGACCTTGTTACTGATCTTCAGAAAACACTGGAGGTTTTGAAGAATCCTAAGAAAATGGTGAAGCATAATGACTGATCTTCCTGTTAAAATCGAGATAGATGGAAAATGGGCAAATGCGAAACTGACTCTCGGGACCGATGAGATCCGGGTCACCGGGCCGAAGTCTTTTGCTATCCCGAGCAAGTCGATCTTCGATCTTGACGCAAAAGGCAGCGTCCTCGGCATCACCACAAAGGAGCAGGAAAACCAGCCGATAAAGATCGCATCTGTCGACAAAGTGTTGAGTATCGTGAAGAGGCATATCCTTGCGACATGTAATGCCTACCGTCTTGCCGCCTACTTCATGTCCCCTGCCGTGAGGGGCGGGGTACTCGTCAAGGATGCACGCTGGGAAAAAGGAGGTATCGATGTCCTGAAGACCGGGATCTGGTTTTTCTCAAATACTGAACAGATCTGTGTACCCCTTGCAGATGTTGCCTCCATCGAACTGACCAAGCGCGAGGTACAGGGGAAGAACACGGATGTCGTGAAGATCGATCATATCGAGGGGACCGAGGTGGTCACCAGTTTTGTCCTCTGTCCTCTCACCACCCTGCAGATCCTCCATAATTTCCTGAAGGACGCCACAAAGAGCATGGATATGGAGGGGGACCTCGACCCGAAGTCCGCCCAGGTCGCCATGCTTGTCTACAGCGGGATGGATACGGCATCGATCGAGAATATGCTCGGGGTATCCCTGAAAGAGATCGACCGGATATATGACACCTTAATACGCCTCGGCCTTGCAGAGGTCGTGATGGTCCGGAGAGAGGTAAAACTTACCACAAAAGGTGTCAGGTACATCACAGATGCCACAAAAGTTTAAATAATTAATTTTTCTCTCTTTTTACAAAATCGTATTCTTTATATACTTAATTCCACAAATACAATCTGAGAAGACTATGGGAAGAATCCTTATCGTCGATGACACGCTCTTCATGCGAACTCTCCTGAAGAACATCCTCTTCTCCGGAGGGCACACCATTGTTGGCGAGGCAGAAAACGGTGAAGAAGCCATTGCCAAATATCAGGAACTGAAGCCTGATCTCGTTACGATGGATGTTGTTATGCCGAAGATGAACGGCATTGACGCATTGAAGAATATCCGCGCGGCCGATCCGAATGCAAAAGTCGTGATGTGCACGGCCGTGGGTCAGGAGCAGATGGTGAAACTGGCCGTCAAGAGCGGTGCGAAAGGCTATATCGTCAAGCCCTTCCAGGCGCCGAAAGTGCTTGAGGAGGTGAAAAACGTCCTTGGGGCTTGATCATGATTCGGGTGCTTATTGTCGATGATTCAATCTTTATCAGGACGATACTGAAGGATATCCTCAGTGCGGCCTCGGGGATAGAGATCGTCGGCTCCGCTTCAGATGGCGAGGAGGCCCTCAGGATGATCGACGAGCTGAGGCCGGACGCCATGACCCTCGACATCGAGATGCCGAAGGTCAGCGGGATCGACCTCCTGAAGAGGTTGAAAGGTGCGGAGTATCGCCCCAAGATCCTGATGCTCAGTTCGCTCACCTCGAAGGACGCCGAGTCCACCCGCCTGGCCCTGAGCCTTGGCGCCGACGACTTCATGCTGAAGCCGCAGGACATCTTCCGGGTACGTGGCCTGCAAGAAGAACTTGTGGCGAAGATCAGGCATCTGATCGAGATCAGGCCGGCGCAGAAGGTCATGTCTGTCTCGGACGAGATTGCCACCCACGTGGTCCTCTTCGGTTCGTCGGCCGGAGGGCTCCAGCAACTGGACCGTGTCCTCTCCGCTCTCTCTCCGGAGATGACGGCGGGCGTCGTCATCACGCAGCATATGCCTGAAGGGTTTACGGCCGCCCTTGCCGAGCGTTTCAACCGGATATGCCCTCTTCCCGTACACGAGTCTGAGAACGGCCATCTCATAAAAAAAGGCGAGGTCATTGTCTGTAAGGCAGGGTTCCACTCCGTGATCTCCTCGATACTGACGCAGGACGGGAGGAGTGGAGGGAAGATCGTCCACTCAACGGCGCCGCCGGTCCACGCCGTCCGCCCGGCGATTGACAAGACCTTCTCGTCGGCCGCGAAGGCCTACGGACGCAATACGCTCGCCGTCGTCCTGAGCGGGATGGGGAACGACTGCGGTGAGGGTGCAGTCGATGTCAAGGCCGCCGGTGGTTCGGTATTCGTGTGCAAAGAGGAAGACTGTCTCGTCTATGGGATGGCCCGCTCTGCATTGAAGAAAAACAGCGTCGATAAAGTCCTCCCCCTTGCGGATATACCCCGGGAGGTACTGAGGACGGTTCGAGCGATGGAGATAGGAAATGTCTGATATGGAAGAGTACCGGGGATTATTTGTCACAGAATCGAGGGAGAACCTCGATACAATCTCTCAGGCCCTCCTGACCCTTGAGGAGTGTGAGGACCGGGAAACAATCGATGAGATCTTCAGGTCTGCCCATACGATCAAAGGCGCCTCGGCCTCGATGGGTTACCTGAAACTTGAAAAAATCTGTCATTCAATGGAGGACGTTTTCGACCTCATCAGGAATGAGAAGTTGAAGGTATCTGCACCTCTCACCGACCTCTTCCTTGCCTGTACCGATCAGATCGATGATATCCTGGATATTATCGAAGACGGTGGCGATGACAGCGGGTGTTCCATCGACGACCTTGTCTCATCGCTTGAGTCCTGGGCACATGGCGAAGAAGGTGGTGACGCCACGTCTACCGGGGACAAAACCGGAGACGACAGCGCTGAAGAGGCCAGCGCTGAAGACGTCCCCTCTCAAACCGGTCCGGGAGATACCTATGTCGTCGGGATAGACCTGGCCCCCGAATGTTCGATGAAAGATGTCCGGGCGATGATCGTCCTCTCCAACCTCGAAGAGATCGGCCGGATCGTATCCACAAAACCCTCCCGTGAAGAGATCGAGAGCGGGAAGATCGAGGCCCACTTCGAGGTCACTGTCCAGAGCGAGGCAGGTGTCGATGCGCTCAGGGCGGCGTCCTCCGGGACCGAGATCGCCAGCGTTACCGTTACCGTTGGGAACGAGTCTCCCAGGCCTGCACCGAAACCACGGCAAAAGGTCGAGGAGGCACCCCCAAAAAGCGATCACCACGACCGTCCCCGCGAGATCAAGAATATCCGGGTCGATATCCACCTCCTCGACCAGATGATGAACCTTGTCGAGGACCTCGTCATCAACCGCGGGCGTCTCAAGCAGATCGCCCAGAAGAACCAGATCAAGGAGTTCGACGAGGCCCTGAACATGGTGGGCCGTTCTGTGGCCGACCTGCAGAACCTGATGATGCACATCAGGATGATCCCGCTGGACCACATCTTCAACCGCCTCCCGCGTGTTGTCCGCGACGTGGCGCAGCACGACCACAAGGATGTCGAGTTCATCATCGAGGGCGGCGACACCGAACTTGACCGGAGTGTCATGGACGGCCTCAACGACCCCCTCCTTCACCTGATCAGGAATGCCGTCGACCACGGCGTCGAATCTCCTGAGGAGAGAAAAGCGGCAGGGAAATCGGAAAAAGGCCTGGTGCGCCTCTCGGCCAGGCGCGACCGGGACAATGTCGTCATCAGGATCGAGGACGACGGTGCCGGTGTCAACTACGATAAGGTCCGCCAGAAGGCCGTTTCACGGGGGCTGTACACCGCCGAAGAGGCGGCGACCCTGACAGACGACCAGGTCATCGAAGTCCTCTTCAACCCGGGCTTCTCGACCGCCGATACGATCACCGATATCAGCGGCCGCGGTGTCGGTCTCGATGTTGTCAGGTCGGCGATCGAGGCCCTGAAAGGGTCTATCAAGGTCGAGTCGGTCCGCGGGAAGGGCACCTGTTTCGAACTTGTCCTGCCGCCCACCATGGCCATCGTCGAGGTGATGATGATCAGGATCAATGGAAAGAGATGCGCAATCCCGATCTCGAATGTCGTCGAGGTGGCGATGCTCAAGAATGACGGGGTCCACCGGGTCGGCAACAGCCGGGTGATCCTCCTCAGGGACGAGGTGCTTCCTCTCTACACTCTGGACGACATGTTCGGCACCTCTCGATCAGGCGAAGTCCTTGTCGTCCTCCAGTATCGTTCAAAGAAATGCGGGATCGTCGCCGATGTCGTGGAAGGGCAGCAGGAGGTTGTCGTAAAACCACTCAGTGCCCTTGTCGGAAGTTGTCCCGGTGTCGGCGGCGTCACCATTCCCGGTGACGGCGAAGTAGTGCCGGTCCTTGACGTGAATACCATCGTATGAGGCACATAGTATGCAATTAACAGCAGTACAGACTGATGCACTGGGAGAACTCGGGAATATCGGCGCCGCTCATGCAGCGACAACCCTCTCCCAGATGCTCATGAGCCAGATCGAGATGGACGTCCCAGCGGTCTCCATCGTTGACATCTCACAGTTCTATTCGGTCATCGACGACCAGTGTGGTGCGCTCGTTGTCTTCCAGATCACAGGAGAAACCCATGGACAGGGGTATGTCGTCCTCTACATGCCGCAGAAATCGGCGGTCTGCCTGACCAATACGATGCTCGGCATGAACGACATGGACCGGGAGATCAACGACATGGACCAGAGCGCCCTGATCGAGGTGGGCAACATCATGGTCTCGGCGTTTCTGGACGCAACCGCCGAACTCCTCGGCATCGTCATGCTGCCCTCTCCGCCGTCGCTCTGTGTGGATATGGCCCATGCAGGCATTCAGTCGATACTGGCAGAGGTCGCGCAGGAGACGGACGAAGTGGTCATCTTCAGGACGAACCTCCACACCGGCCAGAACGAGATCGAGGGTACTCTCCTCCTCTTCCCTGACCAGACACTGCTCGCAGACCTTGTCAAACTCCTGGAATCCCTGACTTCACCGAATCGGTCTTCCTGAGAGGATTCTGATGGTCGAATTTCAGCCTATCGGCGTGAATGCACGGGTTATCGGGATCGGGGATTACTGCGTAGGGAGCGGACCAATGACCACCATCGGTCTTGGTTCGTGTATCGCCCTGATCCTCCATAACGAGCGTCATTCTATCGGCGGCATGGCGCATGTCATGCTGCCTGAAAGCAAAGGCCACAGGGACCGGCCGGGGAAGTTTGCAGATACGGCTGTTGCCGTTCTTCTCGATGAAATGGAAGTACAGGGGGCAAAAGGCGGTTCGGTCACGGCAAAACTGGTGGGCGGAGCCAATATGTTCGGGTTCAACGATAATAACCTGAATATCGGTGACAGAAACATCAAGGCCGTTCACATGTCCCTCCAGGACTACCGTATCCCGGTTATATCCGAGGATGTCGGCGGGAAAGTGGGACGGTCGGTGCTGTACTTCCCGCAG
>NZ_CALFSA010000087.1 GCF_937919355.1 uncultured Methanofollis sp.
CCCCTCATGATGGCAGCGGCCAGGATCACTCACCCCCACGTCTGGAATGTCTCGAAGATCAAGGGGAGCGGCAACTACTCCAGTCTTCAGGCTATCCCGCAGAATAAGATCGGCGATGGCGACACCATCCGCATCTGGGGCGTGGAAGACAGGGTCTACGAGGGCGGGATCGTCATCGACGCACCTGACGTGACGGTCACGCGCTGGGACGGGTCGCCCGCACAACCCGTCATCACCGGCCCATGGTCCTACGACGCCCCGGTCTTCACCGTCACCGCGGACAACGCCACCTTCCGCGACCTCAAAATCTCCGGGAACACAAATCGGGGCAACGGCGCCGGGATCAACGCCGCCGGGAGTGATGGAGACCACATCCAGCGTCTCACTATCGCAGACTGCACCTTCACCGGCAACACCGCACTGATCAGCGGCGGAGGGGCATACATCGAGCGGTGCACTGGCGCTGAAATCACCAACTGCATCTTCACCGGCAACACCGCAAAATACAGTGACGGCGGAGGGGCATGCATCAACTGGTGCACTGGCGCCACAATCACCAACTGCACCTTCACCGAGAACACCGCATTCGACGACGGTGGAGGGGCATACATCAACGGGGGCACTGGCGCCGAAATCACCAACTGCACCTTCGCCGAGAACACCGCGGAATTCTTCGGCGGAGGGGCATGCATCAACTGGTGCACTGGCGCCACAATCACCAACTGCATTATCACCGAGAACAGTGCACAGACCGGCGGAGGGGCATGCATCAACGGGTGCACTGGCGCCGAAATCACCAACTGCATTATCACCGAGAACAGTGCACAGACCGGCGGAGGGGTATACATCAACTGGTGCACTGGCGCCACAATCACCAACTGCCGCTTCGACAACTCCAACAACCTCCGTGCATCTTCCTCCTCTGCGGTCCTGAACACATCCCGGACGCCGGGGACGAACATCGCGGGCGGGCCGTACCTCGGTGGCAACCTCTGGCTGCGTGACCCCGCCCAGAACATCTCGGAGTGGTGTGCGGACGCCGACTTCGACGGCATCTGCGACGAACCTCTGACCATCACCAAAACCGGTGGCGGAGTTTTCGGCACCGACTCCCTCCCGCTGGTGTACGGCGGGACGGTGACGGTCGCCTCGACGCCCGCAGGGGCGTACGTCCACCTGGACGGCGTGAACATCACCCGCACAACAGACACCTCCCTCTACCTCCCCATCGGCGAGCACGATGTCACCGTCACCCTCGCGGGCTACAAAACCCGCGGGAACCAGACGGTGACGGTCTATGCAGACAAGAAGACAGAGGTCACCTTCGAACTTGAACGCGAGTGCGGGGAGATCGATGTAAAGTCCGTACCGGAGGGGGCGCGGATACTCCTCGACGGAGTGGACAAGGGCGTGACCAATGCAGTTCTGGACAAAATCTCGACAGGACCGCACAACGTCACGGTCACACTCAAAGACCACGTCACGCAGACAAACGAGAGCGTGATGGTCTATGCAGACAAGAAGACAGAAGTCACCTTCGAACTCGAGCGCGAGCGCGGGGAGATCGATGTAAAGTCCGTCCCGGTGGGGGCGCGGATACTCCTCGACGGAGTGGACAAGGGCGAGACCAATGCAGTTCTGGACAAAATCCCGACAGGACCGCACAATGTCACGGTCACCCTCAAAGACCACGTCACGCAGACAAACGAGAACGTGATGGTCTATGCAGATCAGATGACAGAGGTCACCTTCAAACTTGAGCGCGAGTGCGGGGAGATCGATGTAAAGTCCGTCCCGGTGGGGGCGCGGATACTCCTCGACGGAGTGGACAAGGGCGAGACCAATGCAGTTCTGGACAAAATCCCGACAGGACCGCACAATGTCACGGTCACCCTCAAAGACCACGTCACGCAGACAAACGAGAGCGTGATGGTCTATGCAGATCAGACGACAGAGGTCACCTTCGAACTTGAGCGCGAGTGCGGGATCCTCAACGTCTCCTCTGTACCGGAGGGGGCCCGGATCGTCCTCGACGGAGTGGACAGGGGTCAGACCAATGCAGTTCTGGACAACATCCCGACAGGACCGCACAATGTCACGGTCACCCTCAAAGACTACGTGACTCAGATTAATGATACAGTGACGGTCGAAGCAGGGAAGACGACAGAGGTCACCTTCAAACTTGAACGCGAGTGCGGGATCCTCAACGTCTCCTCCGTACCGGAGGGGGCCCGGATCGTCCTCGACGGCGGGGAAACTGAATGGTCGACCAACGCGACCCTGGAGGGCATCCCCACGGGTGACCACAAGGTCACAGTCGAACTCGCGGGGTACGTCACGCCTGAAAACCAGACGGTGAACGTCTATGCAGATGAGACGACAGAGGTCGTCTTCGAACTTGAACGCGAGTGCGGGTTCCTCAACGTCTCGTCCGTACCGGCTGGGGCGCGGATCGTCCTCGACGGCGTGGACACCGGAAAGGTGACCGACGCGATCCTTGAAGACATCCTGCCGGGCGAGCACAATGTCACAGTCACCCTTGACGGCTACGTCACGCCTGAAAACCGGACCGTGACGGTCTCTCCGGACGAGACGACAGAGGTCGCCTTCGCCCTCGAAGCCCTGCCGGGCCCGACCCCGACACCCACGCCATCACCATCAGGTTCCGGCGGCGGGCACTCTGACCTCGCTGCCGACTCGACAGGAAAGATCCCGGCCGGCGGCACCGGCACCCTGGCATTCCGGGGTTCTGCAATCTACGAGATCAGGGTGACGGTCGGCGAGACCATCCAGCAACTCCTTGTCACCATCGGGCGGAGCGGCCTGCCCTCCGGCGTCGGGGCACCGGCCAGTGTGGTCTATGAATACGACGAAGTGACACTCTACCACACGACCGACGACGCCATCGAGGGCGCCCTCATCCTCTTCAGCATCCCGAAGGCATGGCTGGAGCAGAACAACATCGACCCGGCAGACGTCGTGCTCTACCGCTACCACGACGGCGCCTGGCAGGCACTCACCACCGGGGTCAGGGACGAAGACGCAACCTTCTGGTACTTCTCGGCAGAGAGCACGGGCTTCTCCCTCTTTGCAATCGGAGGAGAACCGGCACCCGTCGCCGTTAAAACAGCGGAAGCAGGAGAACAGGCAGGGACAACAGAACCCGCCCCGACAGTGACCGAAACTCCGGCAGCACCGCCAAAGGAGACACCGCAGACATTCCCAACCACACTCATACTCGGAGCGGCGGCGGCGATCATCATCATCGCCGCAGTCGTCCTCTGGAAGAGGAGATAAAAAACAAAACTTTTTTTTTGAGCCTGTCCCTCCGCAGCGGCGGCGACCCCGGCACGGCACGCCCGTCACTTCGTCAGGGAACCTCCGATGTATCCTCCCACATACCCGAAGAGGCCGAGGAGGGGGAAGAGGGCGACAAGGATGAAGAGCGTCGACCCGAGGAACTTGAGGACATTGATGTCGCTCGGGGCAACCTGCATGCCGTACACGGTGATGGCGACCGCCAGCACCAGCGCGTTCAGGATGCCGACAAGAACGCCTGCCTTCACGCCGTCTTTTCTGCCCCCCCGCCCGATCCAGCCTGCCACGATCCCTCCGAAGAAGGCACCGCCGATGGTGATGAGGTAATTGATGACAAGCGCCACCAACAGCCCGCCTATCACGCCGATCCAGAACTTCTGCGAATTTGATTCGTTCATGGACAATAGTCCTCCTGACCATCGGCATCCGGGAGGACCCGGTGGGATCGACGGCGTTCCTCGAACGCGCATCGCAGCAACAGGGAGCAGCGCCTGCACGGAAGTGCTTGCGTTCCCGGATGCATGGCACTGGAGAGATATTCACGGTCCTATATAAATGTGGGCGGGGTGGACGGGTGCCTTCCTGCACCCTGCAGTGACACGGGGGGCGCACCTCTTCTCCCGCGCCGCCGACGGCCGGCCATCGGCCTCGACAGGGGCGGCAGGAGGGAGTGTGCGGGCATGACCGGCCCCTTCCCCTGAGAGGCTGACGTGCGGGACGCGGTGCAGGGACGCTGAAAAATAATGCCTGAGTCCCATCGCCGGGTGAATGTCCTCATTTTGGAGAAAATTATAATACTGATCTCATGGTATTGACCGGAGTAACCTGACCGGCATCCGACACAGCATGATGACGGTCCGGGAGAGAAAGAGGCGAGGTACATGCTGAGAAGACGGGCAGAAGCGGCCCAGATGGGCAGAGAAGAAGGCGCACAGCGGTATAAGATGAAGGAGAAACTCATCTCCATCGGGGACGACTACTGGATCGAGGACGAGGCCGGGAAGAAGGCCTATAAAGTGGACGGAAAAGCGCTCCGCATCAGGAACACCCTCGTGATCCAGGACAGCGAGGGAAAAGACCTCTATAAGATCCAGGAGAGGATGCTCCGCATCAGGGACACTATGGAGATCGAAAAGGCCGAGGGCGGCACCGCGGCCACGATCAAGAAGGCCCTGATCACCCCTCTCCGGGACAGGTGGACGGTCCAGATCCCTGACAGCGAGGACTGGAGCATCCAGGGGAACATCCTGGCCCACGAGTACAGGATCGACGCCGGGCGGGACCGGGTCGCCGAGGTCTCGAAGAAATGGTTCAGGCTCAGGGACACCTACGGCGTGGAGATCGCACCCGGCCACGACGCCGCCCTCGTCCTGGCGATCACGGCCGCGGTCGACCAGATGGCGCACGACTGAAGGGAGAGGAGATAGGGGAGCGGCCCCGGCGGGACGGGAATGAGCGCGAAAAATGAACCTGACGGCGATCTGGGGGGCGCAGGCTCGTCTCGCATGGTCATGCAGATGCTTGCGTCCTCCAGCGGCTGGCTCTTCATCCTTGCCGTGATCGGGTCGGCCCTGGTCTCGGTCAGCCTCTTTGTCTTCGGGTTCATCCTCACCATCCTGACGGTCGTCGAGACATTTACCGTCCTCAGTTTCGAGCCCGCGGCACTGGAGGCATTGCTCTCCGTCTCCATCAAGATCATCGACATATTCCTCGTGGCCACGGTCTTCTACATCATCTCCCTGGGCCTGTACGAACTCTTCATCGCCAAGGCCCCTCTCCCCGGCTGGGTGGAGGTCCGCGACCTCGACGACCTGGAGACCAAACTCCTCGGGGTCGTTGTCATCGCCCTGGCCGTGCTCGTCCTGGGGCAGGCCGTCACCTGGAAGAGCGACGCCTCAACCCCTATCCTGGACTTCGGGCTTGCTGTCGGCGCGTCAATTCTCGCGATATCGGGATACCTGTGGGTCAAGAGGTGACTGCAAAGGTATATCTCGCACCCTCTCCCTCAGGGATGCGATGGCATACCGGCCGAACATCGACGACGAGTCGGTCCTCAGGCGGTGGATGGGCATTGAGGCCGGGCGGATCAACGACGCCCTTGTTGCCGAGAGAAAGACCCTCGCCCGCCTCCTCGGCGAAGAACACCCGTCGTCGACGACGAAGGGGGGGAAGGAGTACGCCTTCGACCGCGAGGTGATCCGGACCCTCGGGGACCGTCTCCCTGCGGAGATGCACGACCGCCTCTGGCTCCCGATCGTCTTCTCCTTCTCGCCCGAGGTGAAGGACAGTTTCTATCTCAGGGACGGGACGGCGCTCCTCGCCCTCCAGACGCTCGGCGAACTCGGGGCGCTGCGCGAGTTCCATAAGGGACGTCTCTGGGTCTCGAACGCGATCGTCTACGCGATGATGAAGAAATATCCGACCGTGATCCAGATCGGGATCGGGTGACCCCTATCTCCCGAGTCTCCAGACGAAGGCGGCAAAAATTGCCAGCAGCCCGGTAAAGAGGAGGAAGACGGTGATGTCTTCGGCGGTGAGGGAAAGGTAGGTCGTCTCCGCCGCCATCTCGCCTCGGGCGCTGTGGCCGCGGGTGTCGGCCTCGGCCCGCACCAGGTCCTGCGGCGTCGCCGGGGGGCGGTAGTCCGCGGCCGGGGTGGCGTTGACAGCGCTGTCATTCCCGAAGGGCGTGAGGTTCACGAGGGGGAAGGACGGCACAGCCTCGCCCGCCGTGGTTGGCACGGCGAGCAGGGCCGGGAAGAGGAAAAAAGCGGCTGCCAGGAGGCACGCGGGGTTGTGCATAGTGCATCCTTTTTTTCTGATCGACATTGCTCTATTTATCCCTGCCGTTCCCTTCGCCGCAGGAAGGTATATATAACAATATTATAATCCACGTTCGATATATCATGCCTGATATTATCGTCACCATTGGCCAGGTCGGCGGGAGCGTCATCGCGTTCCTGCCGTACCTTGCTGCCGCCGTGATCATCCTGCTCATCGGCTGGGTAATCGGGCGCCTGCTCGGGTCGGTCGTGTCGGCGTTCCTGGACCGGATCGGCGTGGACGACGCCCTCAGGAAGACGGGGCCCGGTGCGGCGGTCGAGAAGAGCGGCCTTATGATCGTCCACCTCTTCGACCTGCTCGTGCGGTGGGCCGTCTACCTGATCGCGATCATGGTGGCGGCGAGTGTCCTCCAGATCGAGACCCTCTCGCGAACCGTGGCCGCCATCGTCGCCTACCTCCCGAACATCGCGGCTTTTGTGATCATCCTCATCGCCGGCCTCATCCTGGTCGACTTCTTCGCCGACGTCCTGGAGAAGATGAGTTCCGCGGCAGAGGTC
>NZ_CALFSA010000088.1 GCF_937919355.1 uncultured Methanofollis sp.
TTTCGGTGAAGACCGATGGTCTTCTTGAATCGCTGACGCTCGTCACTCGAAAATCAGAGATTTTCTCATGCTCGCTGGGCTCGCACCTCTCACCCTTACGATAGGGGGTGGATGGCAATCTCCCTCCGCAGACCTCTGTTCTCTCTTCCCCGACCCTATCCTGTTTCGGGGACGAGCAGAGTGAGTCGAGAAAGCCATCGGGCTTTCGAGGTGTGAACGAAGTGAACTGGAGAAGGTCGGAGACCTTCGAGCAGTCCCCCAGCAGAGAGTGGGGGGAAGGCGGTGGTTTCGCACTGTTCTTTATGGAATTCGGGGAGACATCGATCCGATCCTGAAATGTTCTCCCGTGCCCAGCATGCAGAGGTGAGGGATTGAACCAGAGTTTGGAATATTCTCCTGGAGAAATTTGTGCGGGACCGCAGGAGCGAGACCCCCTACCTCTCCCGCGTCACCGCCCCGGCAAAGACGCACTGCCCGTAACTGATGCACCCGTCGCCGAGGGGGTAATCGCGGCTGGTGACGAAGGAGAGGCCCGCACCCTCAACGCACGAGCGGATCGTCTCCCTGATTGCTGTGTTGTAGGCGACCCCGCCGGAGAGAGCAACTGTCCTGATCCCCCTCTCTTCGGTCGCATGGACCGCAAGGGCGGCGACGCCGCGGGCAAGGTTGTGCTGCACCGATGCGGCGATGTCGGCGGCACGCCTGCCCGCGGCATGGGCCCTCGCCGCCGTCCGCAGCAGGTCGGTCGTCTTTAAAATCTCGCAGGAACCCTCCCGCTCGAAGGAGAGGTCCCAGTCCGTGGGCGTCCCCCCTGCCGCCGCCGCCTCCAGTTTCATCGCGGGTTCGCCGTCGTAGGTCCGCTCCCGGCATATGCCGAGGAGGGCCGAGGCCGCGTCGAGAACCCGGCCTGTGCTGCTCGTCATGGGGGTGTTGAACCGTCTCTCGACCTGCCGCTCCAGCACGCCGAGTTCGACCTCGCCCCAGCCGCGGGCGGCGAGGAGGTGTCGGGTCTCCTCTTCGGGGAGGATGCCGTAGAGCATCCGTTCAGGGAACTTTGTCGCCAGGTCGCCGCCCGGCATCGGCACCGCCTCGATGTGCGCGACCCTCTGGAGGTCGGGCACCGCACCGGCAAAGACCTCACCGCCCCAGACCGTGCCGTCGTCGCCGTAGCCGACACCGTCGATGGCGATGCCGACGCACTCCTCAGCCGTCACCGCGGCGATGTGGGCGCGGTGGTGCTGGACCGCGACGAGGTCAACCCCCCTCTCGTCGGCGAGGTTGCGGGCGTACCTGGTCGAGAGGAAACCCGGGTGGAGGTCGTGGGCGACCACCTCGACCTCAGCGCCGAGCAGGCGCCCGATCTTCTCCACCGTCTCCTGTAGGTAGGCGAGGGTCGTCGGGTTCCTCACGTTCCCGATATGGGGCGAGGTCACCGCAAACCCGTTCCTGTAGATTGTCGTCGTGGCATTCAACTCCGGGCCGACACCAAGGATGCACCGCGGCCCCAGATCGACCGCCTTCCTCTTCGGGGCGATGCCGCGGGAGAGCCTGATGATATACCCGTCCCGCATAACCGAGTCGTCGCAGCGGTTCACTATCTCGCGGGTGTGGACCAGAAAGGCGTCGGCCTGCCCCCGCAGGCCCCTGACGGCGTCGTCCGTGCCGGTGATCATCGGCGTCCCCGGCATGTTTGCGCTCGTCATGATCAGCAGGTCATGGGTGAGGCGGGCAAAGAGGAGGTGGTGGAGGCCGGTGTACGGCAGCATGACGCCGATGGTGTGGAGGGACGAGATCCCGACATGAGCGCGGACGTCCCGCTTTTTTGCGACGACGATCGGCCTCACGCGGCTGTGCAGCGCTTCCTCGTCCTCCGGTGAGAGGGAGGCGTAGCGTGCGGCGGCGCCGCCGTCCCGCACCATCACCGCAAGGGGCTGTTCGGTCCGCCCCAGGCGCGCCTTCAGGACGCCCGCGGACTCCTCGATGCAGGCGAGGTGGAAACCGCCGACGCCCCTGATCGCAAGGACCTCCCCGGCGTCCAGGAGTGCCGCCGCCTCAGCCACCGGGTCGTCGCAGGCGACCTCCCGCCCGTCCGGGCCGAGGAGGAGGAGGGACGGGCCGCAGGCCTCGCAGGCGATCGTCTGGGCATGGTGCCGCCGGCACCCCGGGTCGGTGTACTCGGACTCGCAGCCCGCGCACATCGGGAACTCCTCCATCGCCGTTCTCTCCCTGTCATACGGGAGCGTCCTGATAATGCTGTACCGCGGCCCGCAGTTCACGCACGACGTCGCCCAGTAGCCCTCGTACCGGCCGCCGGGAGTATTGATGTCCCTTACACAGGCGTCACAGATCGCCACGTCCGGCGGGATCATGCCGTCGAGGGCCCCGGTGCCGCTCGAAAGGATGGAAAAACCCGGGGCCACTTCCCCGTCGAGAGGGAGCACCTCCACCGAGTCGATGACCGAGAGTGGTGTGCCCTCCGAGACGGCGTCCACGAACTCAGAAAAGCGCGCGCCGGCGCCGGCGACCTCGACGCGGCTCCCCAGGTTTTTCACCCACCCTGAAATGCCGAATTTCCTGGCGCAGGCATAGACAAAAGGACGAAATCCGACCCCCTGGACAATTCCACGGATGATGATCTTTCCTCTGTTCTGCATCACATAACCTGCAAAAATTTATTGGGTCATAAGGCGATATATAAATAGGGTTTTTGCGTGACAGGTCATATTCGGATTGTGAATGATCCCGTTGAAATGGTTCCTCTGCTACTCACATTCAATAATCCAAAGTTCAAACAAATGTATGAACTGCTCAACAAGAACTGGATGACCGAGGATGAACTCTGTGAGCAGTGCGGGGAAAGTGCCTGTGTCGCCTCCTGCCTTTCGATCCTCAGGAAGGGAAACCTCATCGAAGAGCAGTGGCGGATGCCGAAGCCCGGCGAAAAGCCGTGCAAGGAGTACAGGACAACCTACGGCACCTTCAGGGCGAGTTTCCAGTGCACGATGACCGATCTTGCAGACCTGATCTACATCGCCCTGTCAACCGACGAGAACCTGCGGACACTCGTATCCAATGTCGACGACGAACTGAAGGCCGGAAATTCGTCCATCGCTGACATCGGCCGGAAGTTCGGGGTGTCGTCTCTCTTTGTCAAGGCACTCTCCAAGAGGATTCCGCACCTTGACATCAAGGGGCAGGGGCTTGTCTATGCCGACAACAATGGCCGGTGAAGACCCCCTCGTCACTCTCCTCCGGAGCAAACGCGAGATCACCCGGTTCCAGATCCTTGTCGAGGTCGCCGAGCACCAGCCAGCGATCCGCCAGCAGGAGATCGCGGAGAAGATGGGTGTGACGCCGCAGGCGGTCTCCGAGTATATAAGGGAACTTTCCGACGACGGTTTTATATCTGCCTACGGTCGTGGCAGGTACGAGGTGACGAAGGAGGGGATCGAGTGGGTGCTGAACAATGCCGAGGTGCTGGAGAGTTATGCCCGGCATGTCACCCGCGATGTGATCCAGAAGGTGCGGGTCTGGCCTGCGATCGCCGCCCATGACCTGAAGAAAGGCGATGTCGTTGGCGTCTATATGAAGGACGGCTGGCTTTACGCCGCGAAGGAGCCGCAGAACGCGATGGGCGAGGTGATCTCCGATGCCGCTGCCGGACAGGACGTCGGTATTGCGCAGCTCACCGGCCTGATCGACCATACCGAGGGGACGATCCGGGTTCTCAAGGTGCCGCGGATCGAGAGGGGGGGTTCGCGGAAGGTCGACCTTGCGGCGATGGAGAAGATCCTCGCCGGTGTGCAGATGGTCGGGGTCGTCGGACTTGAAGCGGCTATCGCCCTGCGATCTGTCGGCCGGAAACCTGACATCACCTTCGGCTCGCGGGAGGGGGCGGTCGAGGCCGCCTTCCACGGCGTCGAGTGTGCGGTCGTCATCGTCGACGAGGAGTTCACCGATTTCCTCAAGCGCCTTGAGACTGCAGGGTTGAACTACACCATTCACGACCTCATCATTCCATGATGGTCATCATCGCCCCGCAAAGGGGCTCATACAAACTCATTCTCTTCGACGGGCGGTCTGTCAGGGAGACCGGTGTCTTCGAACTCGCCCGTTCTACCAAGGGGTATCGGCCGACGAACCTGAAACTCCGCACTCCCGGGCGGAGAAACTACCAGAATACGCCGACAAAGAAACTGATCGAACTTGTCCGTCAGTCCGACGTCAGGATAACAAAACCCGAGCCTGCTCTCCTCGCATTTCTCGGCGACTTCCAGGTCCAGCCGGCCGAGGTGAACCTCTGCCGCATCTGCCTCCTTGAAGATAAGGTGACTCCGCTCTCAAAGAAGAACGGTGTCCGTTTCGGCAGGGAGCACATCTGCATGGAGTGCGCCGAGCGGGAACTGCGGCGGGAGATGGGATATGTGGGCCGTTTCGGCAAGAGGTCGGTCTCGCATATCAGGAGCCTCCTCGACTCGTACCGTGATGTGGACCGTGTGCTCGCCCTCCTCCAACCAGAGCAGCGTGACTTCACACAGACGCTCTTCGACCGCCTGGAAGCGGTAGAACCGATCGACACGCAGCACATCACGCAGCTGCCTGTGCCCCCGGCCTTTGCAAAGGCCTCGGGCATCGAATACCTCACGCCTGTCCAGCAACTCGCTGTCAATGCCGGCCTCCTGGAACATGAGGACCTCCTGGTCGTCTCGGCGACGGCAAGCGGCAAGACCTTTGTCGGTGAGATGGCCGGGTTCAAGAACCTGCTCGAAGGGAAGGGCCGTCTCCTCTTCCTTGTCCCGCTCGTCGCCCTTGCAAACCAGAAATATCTCCGTTTCAGGGAGCGCTATAAGGACATCGCCTCTGTCTCTCTCCAGACCGGGAGGAGCCGCCTCAACCTCCCGGAGACGCGGCCTGTTGGTGAGAGGAGCACCCGTGCCGATATTGTCGTGGGCACGTATGAGGGGGTCGACACAGTCTTTCGGAACGGGAGGACCCTCAAAAACATCGGCACCGTCGTCATCGACGAGGTCCAGAACCTTGAAGAGCCAGAGCGGGGTCACCGCCTCGACGGTCTTATCGCCAGGATCAAGTATGCCTCGCCGAAGGCCCAGTTCCTGTACCTCTCGGCGACCATCGGGGCGCCGAGCGCTCTCGCCCAAAAACTCGGTGCGAAACTCGTCCGCTACGACAGTCGGCCCGTCCCCCTGGAGCGCCACCTCATCTTCTGCGAGAAGAAGAAGAAGATCCAGTTCATCAAGACGATGGTGAAGGAGGAGTTCGCACGGCGGTCTTCAAAGGGGTATCACGGGCAGACGATCGTCTTCACGAACGCGCGGTCGCGGTGCCACACCCTTGCCGACGCCCTTGGCCAGAATGTGGCACGGCCGTACCACTCTGGCCTCACTTCACAGGAGCGCCGTCAGGTCGAGGACCTCTTCGCCTCGCAGAAGATCGCCTGCGTCGTCACGACCGCCGCACTCGCCGCCGGCGTGGACTTCCCGGCCTCGCAGGTGATCTTCGATGCCCTGGCGATGGGGATCAAGTGGCTCAGCGTGCAGGAGTTCAACCAGATGCTCGGCCGTGCCGGTCGTCCGGACTTCCACGACGAGGGCCGGATCGTCATCCTTGCCGAACCTGGTGCCACTTACTCGAAGACCTCAAAGGTCACTGAGGAGGAGATGGCGATCCTCCTCCTGAAGGGCGAGATGGAGGAGGTCTCCCCTGTCTATGACCTCGAAGGGAGTTCGGAGGAGTTTGCGGCGAACGCAGTCACCTGCCGCGGTGACGAGGCGCAGATACGGTGGATGGAAAAGGTGATGGTCGGCAGCCTCGAACCCGTCCTCGACACCCTCCTCCAGACAAAACTGGTGGCGAGGAAGAAGGGGGAGATCGAACTCACTGAGATGGCCAGGGTGATGTCCGGTCACTTCATTGGCGTCGAGAGGTTGATGCGCGTGCGCGACCTTGTCCGCGAGATGGACGACCCCCTCATGATCGCCGCCGAGATCGATTGCATGGATAAGGAAGAAGGGAAGGCGTAGGCCCTTCTCTTCTTTTTCCTCCGGGAAAGACCCGGATCTTTTTTGTTCGGTCAGGTGTCTCTGTCTGTTTCTCCCCGGGCCGTTGTGGTGTGTGGCGCCTGTACTGCTCCCCCTTTCATTTGCTGCTGTTTAATCGGTTCAATAATGATATGTCCCAAAATTTTGTGTTTTTTAATGTGATACTTGATAAATGTAAATTCGCAGAATTCGATATGTTTATATTACATTATCAGATTATATATGGTACGCGAGGCGAGGGCATGGACTCCACAGTTTCAACACAGGAAACGGCACGATCAATTGCCGCCAGGATCACCGGCGACGGATTTGATTGTGAGAAAATACTGACTGAAAAGGACGAAGTACGGGCTTTTCTTGAGAGGAATGCAGAGAAAATTCCCTCGGCCGTGGAGATGCTGAATAGGATCAGAAAATATGAAAGGTGTAAATAAGTTTCTCTTTTAGCGCACTCCGATTTCAGGAGAGGCAGACCCAGCGGTCATAAAGGGGATCGCGGTCGCTCTCCCATACGTCGGGTTTCCGCCCGGCAGACCGGCACCAGGTTGCGACCATACGGGCCTCCTCTTCTGTTGCGACGGTGATGAGAGTCTCCCCGGAGAGCGCCAGGAGTTCGAGAGTGAGCCTCTCCCATATCCCGCTGTCGAAGGAACGGATCGTCCCCATCATGAACGCCGTCCCGTAGGGGACCCGCCTGAAGTAGGCGGTCGCCACCGTCCCGTCGATGCACGCCGTCTCCGCCGGGACGAGGCGCCCCTCCTCGAAGCCGCGGGCGATGAGGGCGGGGTCGTGGTCGTAGGCGAGCGTCCGCATCCCGACCACCGACCTGAGTGCGGCGGCACCAACGCCCGACCCGCAACAGCAGTCGATACAGATTGTCCCTTCCTGCCTGCCCCAGACCTCGGTGACGAGGTCGGCTATCTTTCCCGGCCTGTCTGGGGGGATGTCCTCGATCGACGGTCTGACTTCCTCCCTGATTACCTCACTGTAATACTCCCGAACGGCGCCGGTCCAGACCTCCCGGTCTTCCTGGTAGATATCGCCCTCCGTCCCTTCGAAGAGGTCGATCACCTCGGTCTTCGGGGAGTGGAAGAGGTAGTTCGCCGCGTACCAGGTCCCGCCGCTCCTGAATGCAACGGCCATGAGGTCTTCGTCCTCGTCGACGAGGAGTTTTCCCGCCTCCGGGTCGAGGGATAAGACGGGGTCTGCCGACGCCGGGTCTGCGAGGTCGGCGAAAGAACCTTCGACACAGACAAGGTCGGTCAGTTCAAGTATCTCCGCCGCTTTCATGCCTCTTCCTGCACCTCCCTCTCGAACCTGATCCCCTCGGGCGCCCGGATCGTCCCGTCGACGCGGGCGTTCTCGTCGAGGGCGAGGGTCCTTCCGGTCACATTGCCGAGGATATGCACCCCGGGCGCCACGGCGACTTCATCGCCACCTTCCACGTTGCCGTGGACCTGCGTGCCGTCACCGACCCTGATGAGTCCACCCGCTCGCAGACTCCCGAAGATGGTGTTGTCCCGCCCGGTCACAACTGAGGCGGCCTTGATGTTGCCGTGGAGGCGGCAGCAGTTCCCGATGGTCATCATGGTAGGGACGGAGAAGACCTTCATATCGATTGTCGAGGATGGCGGGATGAGCAGGGGGTTCTCGTCTTCGTCGTCCTCGTCCCCGCCGAAGATCTCCTTGAGGGCACCGTCGATCTCGTCAGGGTTGTCCATCTTGAGGAGGGTCATCACATAGAGGATGAGGTAGGCGATCACCGGCATCGGGTTCCTGATCGATATCCAGCCCTTTGCCTCGAACCCCCTCTCGATGTGGACGTTGTCGCCGACATCGAGGTCGCCCTGGACAAAGAGTTTGCCGTGGATCTTCACCCCCTCGCCAAGGTAGGCGTCTCCGGCGGCGATCACGTCGCCATTGACCTCGCACCAGTTGTCGATCCTGACGTCTCCGTCTGCATAAATGCCCCCGTTGAGGGTGGTGAACTCGCAGACGACGACGTCTTTCCCTTTCAGCCCGTAGTCGATCGTGCAGCGGTCCCCGACAATGATGGTGTTCCCGGTTTTCAGGGTGTGTTCCTGCAGTTCGGTGCCGTCAGGGAATGAACATTGGTATATCCAGTCCTGAATCCCGTCTTCCATGAGCAGGTATACACTCAATCCCCATCCTTATCAGTCTTGCCAAAAGGCCTGATGAAG
>NZ_CALFSA010000089.1 GCF_937919355.1 uncultured Methanofollis sp.
ACCCGCCCTGACCGGAGCATACACGTGAAAAGAGGCACGACCACCAGGTCCGAAGACCAGACGCCGCGGCCGGCGGCGACCATGGGACTGTTCCTTCTCTGTATGACCATCATCTGGTTTGTCCCGGGTTTTTTCGAGCCCGGACTCTTTATCTGCGGCTCCGATTACCCTGACTCTTTTATGAAGCACACCTGGTTCATTCCCGACGGGTCAGGCACGCCGGGATCCCCCTTCACCGTCCACACCCGTGCAGGCGACTTTCACCTGGACCAGGGCGATGTCGACGACGGTCCCTTCCTCTCTTTCTCCTCCCGGTCCGCGACCGCCCTCCATGCCGTGTACACGCGGGGGCAGACGGGCGAGGAGTACGTCGTCGGCCAGTGGTGGTACACCGACGAAGAGGCCTTCAGGGACGAGAAGAAGGTGTTCTTCGAGTCGCTGGCCGCCCGTGGCGAGGTATCCCCGGTGACTCTCGACCTCGGCGACCATCTCCCGGCCGCCGCGGCAGAGCGGGTATGTCCGGCCTTGTTCTTCACGAACGGGGCGGTGATGGGATACGTCCTCACCTACGTGAGGCCGTTCGACAATGGAAACGATCTCTTCATCGTCTATTACGGGACTCAGGGGGACATCGTCGGCCCCGATCCGGAGGATCCGTTGAAGGCGCTGATCGCAGAACGTTTCTCGCCGTCCGCGGTCAGGCCGCCGGGGGAGGACCCGGAACCGGCGGTCAGGATGCCGGACACAGGTGTCCTCGCTATGGTCCGGTTCGCCGGCGTCCTCCTCCTGACCCCTCTCCTCTTCGGGTGCGCCGCCGCCCTCCTCTTCCTGGGCGTGAGGACTGAGGTGCAGGCCAGACCACGGTGTCTGTTGATCCTTTTCGCCCTCCTCGCCCTCCTCTATCTCGTCCCCGCCTCCCTGATGGGGGCGTCGACGCGTATGGACCTGCCGAACTTTATCTCCGGGTGGTCGTACTTCGGCGCCCCTCCCCTCCTCGACGCCCTGCTGAGCCTTCTGACATTCCTTTCTGGCCTCAGCCTCCTCTGCCTTGCGGCGGTCACGCCGTTTCTCCTCCTCAACCGCCGCGTCCCCCTGAGGCGGCCCATCCCCGCCGTCCTTCTCTCGGGCACCCTCCTCTTCCCGTACCTCGTGGTGCTCGTCCTCTGGACAGATCCGCTCGACCTCTCCCTTCCCCCCTCACTCGCCCTCCCCGTCTCGACCCTCCGGGGCGTCTGCATCGCCGCCCTGGGAGCGGTGGCACTCTTCGCGGCATGGGCGGCGGTGGAGAGGGCCAGAACCTGAACCTTCACCCGGTGATATCATGAAAAAAGAACAGACACTC
>NZ_CALFSA010000090.1 GCF_937919355.1 uncultured Methanofollis sp.
GGTGTTCCGGTTCTTCTGTGTGTAGGTACAGTTCTCCCCGCACACCCCGGAGACTGTCACGTTCCTGACGGCGAGGGGCACCCTCTCCCCGAGCATCCCCGGTTCCCAGAAGGAGTATTCACTCGTGTTGACGAGGGTGACGGTCTCCCGGTAGGCATCGCCTCCGGGAAGCACCGTCACCGTCGATTCCAGGGCCGCGGCTGCAGGTGCCAGCAGGATTACAAGTGCAAGACAGAGAGCAACGCCTGCTCGGTGGCGTCGATCTCGATCGGGGGTGGGCATTGCTTGATCACCGTTTCGGGGTCCTTGAGGAGGTGGCCGGTCACGACGCAGACGATCCGCTCGTCGGGGTCGATCGCCCCTTCCTCAGCGAGTTTCTTGATCCCGGCAACCGACGCCGCCGAGGCCGGTTCGACGCCGATCCCCTCCATACGTGCAAGGTCACGCTGCATGGCCAGGATTTCCTCGTCTGTCACCGAGGCCGCAGTGCCGCCCGTCTCCCTGATGGCGACGAGGGCTTTCTCGCCGTTCACCGGTGCGCCGATCCTGATAGCGGTCGCCACAGTCTCCGGGTGCTCGTCCGGCACGACCTCCTTGAGGTTGCCCTGGATCGCCTGCACAAGAGGCTGCGAACCTGCGGCCTGGATGCCGGTCATCATCGGCATGCGGTCGATGAAGCCAAGGGCTTCGAGTTCGCGCAGACCCTTGTACACCGCCGAGATGTTCCCGGCGTTCCCGACCGGCAGGACGATCCTCTCGGGCACGTCGCCGAGCTGGTCGACAGACTCGAAGCCGATGGTCTTCTGCCCCTCTAGCCTGTACGGGTTCACCGAGTTCAGGAGGTAGATCCCGTGCTTCACGCAGAGTTCGCGAACCAGAGCGAGGGCCACGTCGAAGTTGTCGCGGACCGCGATCACCTTGGCGCCGTGCATCAACGCCTGGGCGACCTTGCCAAGGGCGACCTTCCCTGCCGGGAGGAGGACGACAGCCGGGATGCCGGCCTTCGCGGCGTACACAGCAAGGCTTGCCGAGGTGTTGCCGGTGCTCGCGCAGGCCACGCTCTTCATGCCGAGCTGGAGGGCCATCGAGACGCCGACTGTCATGCCCCGGTCCTTGAAGGAACCGCTTGGGTTCATGCCCTCGTGTTTGGCATAGAGGTGGGGGAGGCCAAGTTCTTTTCCGAGTCTCTCAAGGTGGTACAGAGGTGTTCCGCCTTCATGGAGGGTGACCGGCTTGATATTGACCGGCAGGAGTTCCCGGTAGCGCCAGACCGAGAGGGGGCGCTGTTCCCACTCTTTCTTCGTCACATTGATTGCGTCAAGGTCGTAGTTGACGGTGAGCAGGTGCCCGCATTTTTTGCAGGTATAGATGATCTCGCCGGGCGCGTATTCGGCACCGCAGTGGATGCACGAGAGACGGTACATAGAAATGAATAGGTTGTCTGGGTAGATAAAATTCGGGACTCTACCGCCCTATCCGGGCGGTGATGAGGAAGAGGCACCAGAGAAGACAGGCTGCAACGGCGCCTGTCCAGGGGTAGAAGTCGGCCGGCACCAGTCCTACCGGCCCCGCGGCCGCAAGGCCGAAGGCCACGGCGCACATTGAGGCCGCATAGACTGTGGGCCTCAGGTCGCCACTGCCGGTGACAATCTTCCCTTTCGTCCTGTGGTCAGAGAGGGGAAAGAACCAGGCCACACCGCTCCTCGTGCACGAGTCTTCGAGGAGGTGGCCGACTGCCCCGCCGAGGAACCCGAGGAGGAAGCCGGTGAAGCCGGTGTCCCAGGGGATCGCGAAGACGATGGCCCCGATTGCCCATGCATAGAAGCCGAGGAGGGCCGTCATCAGCACGACGCCGATGAGGGAGTGGAGGACGCCGCGGTGACGGGGCATGCCCCTCTCCCCGCAGAGGATGATGAAGGGGAGGGAGATCGGGTAGTAGATCAGGTACCGGATACCGTAGCCGAAGACCGGGAGGATGAGAAGTCTCTTCCCTCTTGCGCCCGGTATACGGGTGTGGAAGATCGCCGAGTCGTTTGCGTCGGCGTCAGGGGCGAGGGCCCCGATGAAGACGCCGAAGATGGCGGCGATCAACCAGGCCGGGTGGATGGACCAGAGCCAGGGAGCGAGCACGACGGCCGCGGTTGCGAGGCTGATGGTGATGTGTTCATTACCATTCATGAGTGTTCTTCCATGCAGTGTATAGGTGGGGCCGCCGGTCTTTCATGACCGGGAGGGCCACACGCATCGCTGAAATTTTTGTGAGGTCGATCTCGGCGAGGACGAGGTCACCTCTCTCTTCTCCGACGAGTTCCCCGTCCGGACCGGCGATACAGGACCCGGCCCCGGCGTTCGCGCCGGCGACATAATATTCCCCGTCGAGGGCCCGCGCCCGCACGAGGAGGTCCCACTGGGAGAGGCGCACCGCCGGCCATGCGGCCGGGACAAGGACGCAGTCAACCCCGCATGCGGCATAGTGGGTGAAGAGTGCGGGGAACCTGAGGTCGTAGCAGATCGCGAGGGCGAACCTGGCGCCCCCGGCCTCGAAAGTCGCCGGTGTGGTGCCGGGCGTGCAGGCCCTGTCCTCACCGTCAGGGGAGAAGAGGTGGACCTTTGCATAACTCGCGGCGATCCTCCCCTCCGGGCTGATCACATAGGCCATGTTCCGCGGCCTGACATAGCCCTCGTAGCACGACCCGACGACCCAGATGCCATGCTCAACGGCGGTCCTGAAGAGGGCCGGGAGGATGTGGGGCTCGGCCCGCGGCTCCGTTGCCGACCACCCGGTCGCGAACTGCTCCGGGAGGAGGAGGAGGTCGGCCCCGGCGGCCCGCGCCTCTCCAGCGAGTTTGCCGGCCAGGGCAAGACCGTCTGCGACCGTGGCAGGAGGCGCCGCCATGCCAGCACAGCAGACCTTCACGCCCCCACCCCCGCCAGGATGGGGAAGGCCGCCTTGATCCCGGTGATCACGAACTGGACGGCGATGGCGATGAGCATCATACCCATCAACCTGTTCACGGCGCGGTACTCCCGTTGCCCAACATGGCGCATGATCCTCTCTGAGTTCGTGAGCATCAGGTAGGTGATCCCGATCGCAATGAGGATCGCCCCGATGACGACGGCGATCCCGACGGGGTGACTGGAGGTCGCCCCGTTGGTGAGCACGATCGCCGTCGTGATGGCCCCCGGTCCTGCGATCATCGGGATTGCGAGGGGCATCACACCGATGTCGTCGGCGTCCTGGCTCTCATACTTCTCGGTCGCCGAGATCTTCGTCCTCGAAGTCTTCGCCTGGACCATCTCCATGCCGATGCCGAAGAGGAGGAACCCGCCCGCGATCCTGAAGGCTTCCAGGGTGATCCCGAAGAGTTGCAGGATCAGGCCGCCGGCGATCGCGAAGATGAGGAGGACGGCGAGGGCGTACGTGCATGCTACCCTCGCCACCGATCGTCTCTGGTTCTCTTCCATCCCTTCGGTCAGGGAGACATAGAGGAGCGTCGCTGCCAGGGGGTTGATGACGATGATAATGGAGGATACGCTGAGCAGTACAAAACTCAGCATGTCGCCGCTCATGGAGAAAGCTAGGTGCTATCCAGTATAATGCCTTTCGAGGGAGCGCTATGATATTGTGGAAGAAGAAGGAACAACATCTTCCTCAGAACCGGTTCGGGATCGGGGGAGAGGCAATTTGGGAAGGAGATGTACTGGTTCTCTCAAGGTCGCCATCACTCCTATCCTCCATCTCAATGTGGGGGAAGACGGGATCAGTATCTCGCGCCGGGGGACTACTCGAAAGCCTGGCGGCTTTCTCGAACTCGCTGGCGCTCGTTCCCCGCTCGGGATAGGGGGTAAGATGGCAATCTCCCTCCTCAGAACCTCCGTTCGATCTTCCCCGGTCCTATCCTAATAATGGGGGTCCGGGGGCAACGAGCGATAGCGAGTTCGAGAAAACCGTAGGTTTTCGAGGAGCCCCCGGCGAGCTGCATGGGGAAGGCGGTGTGCTGCCCCCTCAGAATTTCAAAGCGCTCTCCCGATCCGATCCCCGAATCTCACTCTCCGGAGATCCGCAAAAGAAACCGCGAAGAAGAAAAAAACCGTACCCGAAGAACAGATGAGGAAAAGAAAAACCGGGAAGATCCCGGTATATTCACTCGTACAGAACCGGTTCGTCGATCCTGGCGTAGGAGATGAGTTCGTCGTCAGAGAAGTGGATTGCAATCTCGCGTGCGGCGCTCTCGTCGGAGTCCGAGGCGTGGATGACGTTCTTGCCGGTCTCCATGCCGAAGTCTCCCCTGATGGTCCCGGGTGCGGCCTCGGCCGGGTTGGTTGCCCCGACGAGCTTCCTGACGATCGCAACGGCACCCTTGCCTTCCCAGACCATGGTGAGCACAGGGCCGCTCATGACGTACTCCTTGAGGGAGGGGAAGAAGGGCTTTTTGACGTGCTCGGCGTAGTGCTCCATGACCTTCTCCTCAGAGAGCATGGTGAGCCGCGCCGCCACAAGCTTGAGGCCCTTGGCTTCGAGCCTGGAGATGACCGCGCCGATGATGCCGCGCTGGACACCGTCGGGCTTGATCATCACGAAGGTCCTGTCCATCGGTTTCACTCCTTGCCGCGGGCCTTACGGCCGGCCTCGGTCCAGGCGACCTTACGAGGGACACGCCCGAGCTTCAGGTTCTTCTGGCACTTCGTGGAGCAGAAGTAGAAGAGAGCCCCGTCCTTCCGGACAAAGAGTCTCCCCGTCCCCGGCTCCATCGTCTTGCCGCAGAAACTGCACTTGTACGTCTCTACCATCCTTACCGCCTCGAAAGCTTCTTCGCTTCGCGCTCGGTCTCGAGGAGCATCAGGATGTCACCCTCGCGGATAGGGCCGACGGTGTTGCGGGTGATGATCCGGCCCTTGTTGTTACCTTCAAGGATCCGGCACTTCACCTGCATGGCCTCGCCGTGCATCCCGGTGCTGCCGATGACTTCAATGACCTCTGCGGGTGTTCCATCTGCCATTCAGAAAACCCCCTTCACGCGCGCAGTTCGCTGATCTGCTTCACGATCTCGTCCACGGCTTCCTTTGCCTTACCCGACTTGACGATCGCCGCTGCAGCTGACCCTACATTGAGGCCAGATGCTGCGCCGATCTCGTTCTGCTTGTTGATGAAGATGTATGGGATCTTCTTCTCGTCGCAGAGCGGGGCAAGGTGCATGACGATCTCTTCGGGCTCGACGTCGGCACCGATGAGCACGAGCTGGGCAGTGCCACGCTCAATGCACTTGGTGGCCTCGTTCGACCCCTTCTTGATCTTCCCGGTGTCGCGGGCGATTTCGAGCGATTCAAGTGCTTTGTTCTGGATCTCTTCCGGAACTTCATAGTTGACGTATTTCTTTGCCATAACTCACCTCATTCAGGAGCGTAGTTTCTCCTTCATCAATCATCAGTCGTGATTGAGCAACCATATCAATTCTACAGGGAAACTGATAAACCTTCCTTCACTGCCGTATATAGACCGTGACCCCCCCGGCGTCGTACGCGGGCACGAGGCCCTCTCCCGGGAGGGAGATCAGGTAATGCGAGCGTTCAAGGCCGCCGACGTACAGGTGCGTTACGCCATAACGCTCCATCAGGGAGAGAGATCTCGACGGGTCTTCATAGATGGCCTGCACGTCATTTTTCCGCTGCGCGATCTCCGGCCAGTTGTCCCGCCACATCTGTTCGTGGAAGGGCATTCCGAGGACCGCCGGGATGCCGGTGAAGGAGGATACCCGTGAGTAGTAGGTGTAGTCCCCCTTCACCGCCTCGACGAGGGTGAGGTCTCCCTCCTGACTCCTGAGCCATGCGATCGCATCTGCATCGCCGGCGTGCGTCTCCGCGATCCAGGCGGCGCCGTCGAGTGTGTGCGTGCCGGTACCATAGCCTATGGGAACAGTGAGGGGGATGATGACGAGTGTGATGGCTGCGATCGCCCCGAGCACCCGCCACTGTACGGCAGTGAACCTCTCGGGCCTGACCGCCCCCGCGAGCCTCTGCCCTGCGGCGACAAGGGTGCCGGTGCCAAGGAGTATCCACGCGACCGAGTAGCACTTGAAGACGGTGTTCATCCTGAAATACGTCTCCCCCATGTTGTCCTTGAGGAAGACAAACTCACAGGCGATGACGATGACGAGCCCCGCCGCGCAGAGAAATGCTTCCGGGGTGATCTTCCGCCGGGAAAGGAGTGCTGCAAGGGGGAGTGCTGCGATCCCCGCTGCGAGGTATCCTGCGAGGGCGAAGGGTAGGGGCACCAGGAGGAGCGCTGGCATCCGCCTGATCTCCGGGATCAGGAGTGCGATGAGGACGACGAGGAAAAAGCCGTGGACAAGGAGGAACTGGAAAGGGTCTGACGGTGCGGTGACGAACCCCAGGCCCTTGATGCCGGCGCCATGGAGCATGAGATAATACGGTGCATAGAGAGCAACAGCAAGTGGTGGGACCGCAAGGAGGTAGCGCAGGTCACCGTGCCGCCGCCAGATCAGGAGACCGACGGCGACGATGATAGGAGCGTACAGGAGGACGTCCCAGGAGTTGACCGGGGGCATCGACCCGAGAGCGAGGGCCGAGAGTCCGACGACCGTCCACTTCGTTCTTTCCTCCGCCTCCCCCCAGCGGCAGAGGGCGTACACGATGAGGAAGATGAGGAGGAACTGGACAAATATCCCGGAGACATGGGGGTGGAGGTCGCCCCACATGAAGGAAAAGAAGGTGTATTCGTTGATCGTCCCGTCGATGACGCGTGTGCTGTTCCAGAGGATTTTTGAGACAGGCATACCGAGGACGACCTCCCTGATGAAAGCCGGGTTCACCATGATGAAGAGGAGAAGGGGAGCCCAGGGGAGACGCGGGACAAGGAGACGCCCCGTGGCATAGGCCGTCACCGCCGCGGCGCCAACGATAGTCGGCAGGGCAAGGTTGTAGGTCACTGTTGAGGGCACGCCCGCCGTGACCCCGAGGACGCCCATGAGCCAGTAGCCGAGGTAGTAATAGACGTCGAGGGTGCCGCCGGCAAACCACGGATCGAGGGGTGGCACGACCGGTTCCCGCATCACCGAGGCGAGGAAGGCATGGTCCATGAACTTCTCGGCAAAGGAGATGGACGGGGTGACGAATCGGGTGGAGAGCATCGCGGCGAAGAAGACAAGAAAGACGGCGTCCCAGATGAGGGCTGACCGCAGGGCCTCACGCGTGTACTCGCCCCTGTACAGGGCGTACGCAGCGAGGGCGACGAAAGGCACCAGCGCCGTCTGCACCGGAAGCCCTACAAGGGCGGCGTACCACGAGACAGCCCCGTAGGTGAGGGCCGACGCTGGGTATGCGATAGGTGCGGCATACTCGCCGAGCGCTCCGGTAAGGCGGGGCCAGAGGGCGACCTGGAGGAACTTGATGAGCACGAGCCAGGAGAGGACCATCAGGACCTGTGCCTCAGGGCTCACGCAGTTCCTCCCGTGAAATGCCTTCCGAGAAGGAGCGCTTCATCAGGGAGACCGACCAGTCGCCGAAGTAGTAGAGAGATGCGATGCCGCCGAAGAGGGTGACGCCATTTTTGATCAGGTGGTCGACGACGGCGATAACCGTCGCCGTTGCCGGGGCCATGCCCGCGAGTTCGAAGGTGACTGCAAGGGCGAACTCGTAGGTCCCGACACCGCCGGGCGTGATCGGGACGGCCTTCACCAGGTTGCCGATGACCACCGCAAGGACGATGACCGGGAAAGGTATCCACTCACCAAACATCAGGACGACGACGGTGCAGACGGCGATGTCCACAAGCCAGATGGCGATGGACGAGGCCCCGAGGATGAGGACGGCCTGCAGGTTAAGGGATACTGCCCTGATCTCCGCGAAGATCCGGTAGATGACGGCGAGGATGCGGTTCTCCGAGTGCCGGTCGCCCACGAACCAGAGGAAGAGGGCGAAGGCGATCCCGCCGATGATGGGGACGGCGATAAGGGGCAGGAACCAGTCAGGCACATCGAGGACGAAGGGCAGGGCCAGCAGGCCGAGGACGGCGACCGTCACGACATCGAAGACTCGCTCGACGACGATCGATGAGAAACCCTGGGAGTACGTCGCCAGCCTCTCGTGCTTCAGGATGAAGAGCCTGACAAGGTCGCCGAGGCGTGCCGGCACGATCAGGTTCGCCGTCTGGGAGAGGAAGATGCAGGCTGTCGAGAAGATGAGGCCTACCCTGACGGTGAGTCCCCCCAGGATCGCCCTGTACCGCCAGCCCCGCAGGAACCAGGCGGCCGTGCAGACAATGACGGCCGCCGCAAGGTACAGGGGATGAGCGCTGGCGATCGTTATGACAAGGTCGTCCCAGACCCGCCAGAGCATGTACGCCAGGATACCGACCGCGATGACGGTCGGGATGACGACCGCACTAATTTTTCGCCACATGCATCTGCCACCAGAGCCCGAGGATCTGGGAACCCATCGAGAAGATGTCCTTGAACCGGACGGTCGTCCCTGGCCCCTGCCGCCAGACCACAGGGAACTCTCTCACTACATAGCCTTTGCGCTGCCCCCGGACGAGCACCTCGGTGTCCCAGAACCAGTGCGGTGCCTGCACATCGGGGATGAGGGCGAGGACCCTCTCCCGCCTGAATGCCTTGAAACCGCACTGGTGGTCGTGGAGGCTGCTTCCAAGGATTTTCCGGACCAGGAAGTTGTAGCCACGACTTGCAACTTCACGGCCGCCGCTCCTGACAATATCTGAGTCTGGCATCAGGCGCGATCCCGTCGCGATGTCCGCGCCCGACCTGATCGCCCCGACGAGTTTGGGGAGGTGGGCGAGGTCGGTCGCCAGGTCCACGTCGTAGTAGCAGACGACCGTGTAGCGTGCGGCCTCGATTGCACGGTTCAGCGCCTTCCCACGGCCGAGACGCTCGTCGGCATGGAGGAGGCGGATGCGTGGGTCCTTCTCGTGCCATGCCCGCACGAACTCCGCACTCCCGTCCGTGCTCCCGTCCTCGGCGACGATCACCTCGAAGGCGTCGGTGATCTTTGAGAGTGCGGCGACCGACTCGGGGATAGCCCGTTCAAGGGCCGGTCTGTCATTGAAGACCGGCAGGATCACCGAGACGCCGTCTTCAGCCACGGAGCGCCTCCGCCATCCTCCGGGCGACCTCATGCCCGGCGATGACCGATCCCTCCATCGAACGTTCAGGGTAGTTGGGTTTCGAGAACATCCCGGCAAGGTAAAGGCCGTGCTCCTCGTATGCCGGGATGAGGTCGGCGAACCCCGTCGTGTAGACCGGTCCGGCGAAACGCTCCACCGCAAGTTCGCTCCAGTGGATCGCACTCTCCGGCACCGAGAACCGTCGACGGAAGTCGGCGAGCATCGTCTCCTTCAGGCCCGGCGCCGGCCTGTCGCTGAAATACGAAGCAAGATAAACGATGTCTTCACCGTAACGTTCCCGTGGTGCGAAGTTCGTGTGCATGACGACGGCGCCGTACGGGGCCTGGTCCTTCATGTTCAGCCAGTAGATACCTTTCGAGACGTCACGGTCGAGGCCTATGGTCATGCAGGCCGCCCCCTGATAGGGTACCGGGGCGAACTCCCCGATCCCGCTGAGGCGTGCGACCTCCTGCGGCGGGATGGTGGCAAGGACAGCGTCGAAGGCCCGCCCGTTGACGAGCCACTTTTGTCCTTCCCGTTTGATCGAGGTTGCAGGCGTCCCTTTCTCAATGACACACCCCTTTTCGAGGAGCCTCTCTTCCATCCCGTCGATGACCTGGTGCCAGCCACCATTCAGGTATCCGAGCCTCTCCCCCTCAACACCGCGGTCAGACCTGATAGCGATGCGGGAGATGAGCCATGCCGCCGAGACCTCGTGCCGCCTCTCCCCGAACTTGCTCCGCAGCAGGGGTTCGAAGAAGGAGGTGTAGACCCGGTCGCCCAGGTGCTCCCTGATATAGTCTATCGCAGGGACTGCGTCCAGTGGTTTGAGGTCGAGGTGCTTCGCCCTGAGAGTGAGTATACCCAGGCGGAATTTATCGAAGAAGGAGAGGTGGGGATAGAGGAGGATCTCGATTGGCGTGGTCAGGGGGTGGATCTTCCCGTCCACGTAGTAACCCGTCGATCCCTTCAACCATTCGAGCCTCTCATAGAGCCCGAGATCGCGGAGGAGGGCGAAGAGGTGTGTGTCCCCCGCGAAGCAGTGGTGATAATATTCTTCGATCCAGGAGTCCCCGCGGTGGTATGAAGCGAGGCAGCCGCCGAGGACCGGTCTTTTTTCAAGGATCGTGACCTCAGATATATCAGAGAGGGAGAGGGCGGCGACAAGGCCCGATAAGCCCCCTCCAAGAATACAAATATCCATAATCTGCAATACTGTGTATCATCGAAAGCGCATAAGAAAGTTTTTGAACTCACGGGAGAACTTTACTATTAGCTAGATACCAGCACTAGCGTCCTTACATTTATGGAGCCGACTGGATGGTGTAACTGAATGAGGGTATTTTTCATAGGATTCGGTCAGGCTGGCGGTAAGGTCGTTGACATGTTTATCGAGCAGGACAGAGTGTCTAACTCGAATAACTTCCGGGGCATCGTCGTCAACACCGCACGCACCGACCTGATGGGGCTAAAGCATATTGAACTAAAGGATAGGATTCTCATAGGCCAGACGGTGGTCAAGGGACATGGCGTGGGCACCGACAACGTCACTGGTGCCAGGATCGCCGCGGACGAGATCGACTCTATCATCAACGCAATTGACACGCGCGGCACCCACGACATCGATGCCTTCGTCATCGTGGCAGGCCTTGGCGGAGGGACTGGATCGGGCGGCGCCCCGGTGCTCGCCCGGCACCTGAAGAGGATCTACCGTGAACCCGTCTACGCGCTTGGTCTCATACCTGCGCCGGAAGAAGGACGGCTGTACACTTACAACGCGGCCCGCAGTCTCTCGACCCTTGTCAACGAGGCTGACAACGTCTTCGTATTCGACAACGCCGCATGGAAGAACGAGGGAGAGAGCGTTAAGACCGCCTACTCACGACTGAACGACGAGATTGTCAGGCGGTTTGGCGTCCTCTTCCGTGCCGGCGAGGTCGGCAAGGCCGGCGTCGGCGAGATGGTCGTCGACTCGTCCGAAGTGATCAACACGCTCCGCGGCGGCGGGATCTCGAGTGTGGGCTATGCGGTCACCGAGGTCGTGAGCGAGCGGACAAAGCAGAAGAAGGGGTTCTTCGGGGGCCTGCGCGACACGTTCTCGAAGAAGGAGCAGGTCGAGGATGTGCTGACAGGTGAGGATAAGTCCGCGAAGATCATCGCCCTTGTCCGCCGGGCAATGCTCGGGCGTCTCACCCTCCCCTGCGACTACTCTACAGCGGAGCGCGCCCTTGTCCTCGTTGCCGGCAACCCGACTGAGATGGACAGGAAGGGCGTCGAGAAGGCGAAGAGCTGGGTCGAGGAGAACATCGCCGGTGTCGAGGTCCGTGGTGGCGACTACCCGGTGAACAGTAGTTATGTTGCGGCCGTGGTCGTCCTTGCGACTATTGGCGAGGCGCCGCGGGTCCGCGAACTCTTCGAGATTGCAAAGCAGACAAAAGAGGAGGTCATTCAGTCGAAGAAACGCTCTTCGATGTTCGATGACTCCGATATCGACCCGTTGTTTGAGTGAGGACCATGAGGACGATAACAAAGGTATTGGTCGGACTTCTCATTGCCGTCTGCCTGGTCCAGGCGGCTGCTGCATCGTCGAGTTATGTGGTTTCAGGGAATCCGACGGTCAGTCCGTCGTCGGGGGACCTCACCCCCGGCGAAAAGGTGACCGTCTCCATGAAGATAACGCCGAAGGAATCTGCTGAGAAGTACGAGAATGATATGCTGGAGTTCTACTCCGACCTCGAGAACATCAAGTGGACGTATTATGTCTCAGTCGACGGCAAGGACGTCTCTGGCGGCAAGCCGACCGTCTCTGGCAACCGCAACCTGAGGCTCAGTGTGTGGCTCCTTGACTATAAGGGAGATGAGGCCCTTATCGTCGACTTTGAGGGGACTGTCCCGAAGGTGACGAGTACCCAGGAGAAGATTGTCACCAGGTACAGGCAGGTCGATCCTGATTACAAGGTCAGGGATGGTACCGAATACGTGATCAAGCGGACTGTCGTGAACGCGCAGGACGTCAAGGCGAACCTCGGCACGGCAAAGACCCGCCTGGACAACCTGAAGAAAAACATCGATGAGAAGATCGCCCTCGGCGTCGACACCTCGGCTGTCCAGAAGAAGTATGACGAGGCGAAGGCCGCGATCAACCGGGCCGATGCGACCTCTGACTATGCGGTTGCCCTGAAAGACCTGAAGGCAGCGCAGGACGCCATGGCTGTTGCAGAGACCACGCTCTCTCAGGCGTGGGCCCAGAAGTCGATCACGGACACCCAGAATACGATCGGTCAGATCGACGGGATCATCACATACTTCGAGGTGGAGAGGAAGATGGGCACAGACCAGCGTGTAATCAACCTCAAGACGCAGCGCGACATTGCGGCCCAGTCCCTCTCCGCAGCGAATGAGAAGATGAACGTGAAGGACTATAACGCCGCCAGGATCAAAGCAGACGAGGCCTATCAGAAGGCGAACTCCACACTCACCATGGGGACACAGGTCCGTCAGGAGATTGGCAACGGGTTCTCCTTTAACTTCGGGAACCTTCCCCTCTATATCGGTGTTGGTGTCCTGATCGTCCTTATCATTGCCGGTGTGATCCACTTCAGGAACCGGAGAAAGTGGGACGAACTGGGATAAACCCTTATTTCCATCTGTCGGCCGGGGAGATGTCGTCTCTCCATTCTTTTTTGGTGCTTGTTTCTGTTTCTGTTCTCTTGCGGGTCTGTGGGCTCTCAGCAGGGATCATTCGGAAATTTATGTTATCTCAATACCCGCTCCGTTCGCACGGTGGAAACCTATCGGTCTTCTTCTCTCCTGCCGGTCGTCTCCAGATTGTGATTGGCCCGGGGAAGAAAGAGCAGAGATCTGGAGAAGGGAGATTGTCATCCTCTTCATAGGATCGGGGCTACATCGACTGCAGTATGGGGGTTTCAACAGGGCCTCATCCCCGATCCTGAGTGGTGTGCGACCTGAAGGTACCTTGAGGCGTGCCTGCCGGTGATGTGTTACCAGTCCAGTAGAAGATATTTTCGATGGTGTGGGAGGTGCGTGAGTGTGCGTTATTCCATCACTATGGCAGAGGGGTCCAATCACCGTGATAATCTCGTTGGACTGTTGTGGAAAGACTGAACAAAAAACGTTGAGATGGGGGAGTTTTGTCCTTCCTCAAAAAAGTATTCAGACCGGTGTCACATTTTTTGTAAAGACATCGATCTTCATGTTCCCCATCTTCCCGTCACGGAGGAAGTAATACTGGGGGATGCGGTTCTTGTTGTCGTACCACGAGAACCAGTAGTTGAGGTTGTAGGTCTTCTTCGTGAAACCCGGAAGAGAGGCATAGCTGTTCTGGTCTGAGGCGATGACCACATCGAACTTCCCGTTCCTGAAGTTGCTCTCGTCGATCTTCCGCCCGTAATAACTCAACTTCTCCGCCCGGTCTCCGCGGTAATACCACGGCAATGGCCAGTATCGGTCAGAGGAGATCGCCGTCGCATTCGAGGCGTCGATCAGGGCCATCACCTCTCGCATGTCCTCTGAGTTCTGGACCTGCATCATTGGTTCGTTCACGTCTGCCGGGACATAGACGACATGCCAGAGGGCGAGCACCAGGAAGATGCTCGACACCACGGCAATGACCGCCTTCTTCTTTGTCATCGCATAGGTGGCAACGAAGATGACCGGCAAGAGCTGGTGAAGGATGAGCCAGGGCACTTTCTCGCCGATGTAGGCGTACGCCACAAGGGAGAGGATCATCCAGACGATACAGAACCTGAAGAACTCCTCCCTCTTATCAAAGGGAGGCTTTTCCGGGATGACGGGTGTAAGGGATGCCTCTACACTCTCCTGCAGGTCCTGGACTACGACCTCCGCCTTTTTTCGCCCCTTCTGGATGAACTGGGCAGTGCCGACAATGGCGAGGGCGAAGATTGGCAGTTCATATAGCAGGAAGAGGATGATGTAGAAGAAGAACGGGCCGCCGAGCCTCTCCTGTTCGTGCATCTCCCACCAGTGACTGATGGCATCTGGCACCCAGGTGAGCGCCCGCTCGGGGTGGACGCCGAGAGATGAGTAGAAGATGGTGATCACTGCGCCCATGACCAGGACGCCGATGACGAAGTCGCGTATCCACTGTCTCGGCGGGAGGTTTACTTTCTTTGTCCAGAGGAGATAGAGAATGTACGCTGCGAAGATGCCGAGCACGATCGGCATGTTCTCCTTGGATGACATGCCAAGGCCCGCCGCAAGTCCTGCAAGGACGGCGTATCGCATCTGCCTCCGCTCGAAGTAGAGGATCAGGGCGAGGAGAAGGACGAAGGTCAGGAAAGCGATGAAGATATCGTTTCGCACGAACCGGGAGAAATATACCATGTTCGGCGAGATAGCGAGGAACAAAGCCGCCACCAGTGCCTGCATCTTATCAAGATAACCGAGGCGGTACAGGGGATACACCAGGGCCACGACCAGCGTACCGAGGAGGGCCGGGACAAGCCTCGCAACAAGGTCTGAATCGCCGAAGAGGGCGAACATGCCGGCTGTTACATAATAGAGGAGAGGACCGTGATACGAGGGGTCGTAGATATAGGTGCCCTCGGTCAGGAGTTTGTAGGAGAACCACGCGTGGATGGCTTCGTCGTGGTGAAAGAGTTTGAGATCCAGAAATGCGAACCGCAGGACCGCCGCAAGCGCTACAATAAAAAAGAATAATCTCTCAAATGTGAGAGATTCCTGGATTCGAATGGCAAATCCGGCGGCTGAAGTGCCGCTCACAGCATCAACTCTCCAGCACGATTTCGATGCCGATATCCTTTGGCACCTGGATACGCATCAACTGCCTGAGAGCACGCTCGTCAGCGTCGATGTCAATGAGCCGCTTGTGCACGCGCATCTGCCAGCGATCCCACGTTGCAGTTCCCTCGCCATCAGGGCTCTTCCGGATCGGGACGACAAGTCTCTTGGTGGGCAGAGGGATAGGCCCTGCCAGATTCACGCCCGTCCTCTCTGCAATCTCCCTGATCCTGTCGCAGACCATCTCGACTTTGTCGTAGTCCGTCCCTGAAAGGCGTATTCTGGCTTTCTGCATAGACTTTCACCTGCTGATATACTTATCTCATCTGCTTGGGCTGGATGTCGATGCACATACCGGCGGCGATCGTCGAGCCCATATCACGAACTGCGAAGCGGCCGAGCTGCGGGATCTCCTTGACCTTCTCGATGACCATCGGGCGGGTCGGGCGGATCTTGACGATTGCTGCATCGCCGGTCTTGAGGAAGGTCGGGTTCTCTTCCTTGACCTGGCCAGTCCGCGGGTCGAGCTTCTTCACGAGTTCGGTGAAAGTGCAGGCGATCTGTGCGGTGTGGCAGTGGAAGACCGGGGTGTACCCTGCGGTGATCGCGCTCGGGTGGTGGAGAACGACGATCTGTGCGGTGAACTCCTCGGCAACGGTCGGCGGAGCCTCAACAGGACCGCAGACGTCGCCACGGCGGATCTCGTTCTTGGAGACGCCACGGACGTTGAAGCCGACGTTGTCACCCGGAAGTGCTTCGAGTTCTTCCTCGTGGTGCATCTCAATGGACTTCACTTCGCCGTTGACGTTTGCCGGCATGAAGGCGACCTTCATACCCTTCTTCATGACGCCGGTCTCGATACGGCCGACAGGCACGGTGCCGACACCGGAGATGGTGTAGACGTCCTGGAGAGGGAGACGGAGCGGAAGGTTCGTGGGCTTTTCGGGTTCCTTGAGTGCATTGAGTGCGTCAATGACTGCCGGACCGGTGTACCACGGGGTCTTCTGGTTGGTATTCGGCTTGATGTTAGTCCCTTCGTACGAGGAGATCGGGATGAACGGGACTTCTGAAGGCTTGTAGCCGACCATCTTCAGGAGCTGGGAGAGCTGCTCCTTGACCTCGTTGTAGCGCTTCTCATCGTACTTGACAGCGTCCATCTTGTTGATGCCGACGATGAGCTGGTTGATACCGAGAGTCCTCGAGAGGAAGACGTGCTCCTTCGTCTGTTCCATGACACCATCGGGTGCGGCGACGACAAGGAGTGCGGCATCTGCCTGGGATGCACCGGTGATCATGTTCTTGACGAAGTCACGGTGACCAGGGCAGTCCACGACGGTGAAGTAGTACTTCTCGGTGTCGAAGCGCTTGTGGGCGATATCGATCGTGATACCACGGTCACGCTCTTCCTTGAGACTGTCCATGACCCATGCAAACTCGAAGGTACCCTTGCCCTTGGCTTCGGCTTCCTTCCTGAATCCTTCAATAATATGCTGCGGTACAGCTCCTGTCTCGAAAAGCAGCCGGCCGACGGTAGTCGACTTGCCGTGGTCGATGTGCCCGATGACAGCGAGGTTCATGTGTGGTTTTTCGGTTGCCATTGGTTATCCTCCACTCAAATATGGGACTGCTTACACAGTCGGATTGAAGCGAGTATCATATATTGGGCATCGTCCTATATAAACCATTTCGATATCCCTCTCCTCTCTGGTATTGGGGGGTTATACAGGAGTATCGACACGCTCAAATTCCTGATGGTACAAACACTCACTGTCCTATGAAAACACTGGAGTTCCACCGCAATACCGAAAAAAACAGGGTAACTGTGACCTGCGCTGCGGGAGAGGTTTCTGTCTACAGTCACTGCGCTTACTGCAAGCACTGCACCGGCGTCCGGGCGGGCAAGAGGGTGCTCCCTGCTCCGCAACGCGAGACCATGCGGAAACCCGCGGGTTTCGGGATGGACGAAGAGATCCTGAACGCCGCGATGCTCTTCAACTCGCTGGTGCGGGACGGGGACGCTGTTGCCTGCGATGACGATGCCGGTTGCGGCTATACATCCATGTTTAGCCGCTGAACTCTTCCCTGATCCCCCTCCGGAAGTCCTCGAAGCCGATCTCGTCGAGTTGATCGGCGAGGTGCCTTCCGCTCCACGCTTTTCTGAATATCCAGTAGACTGTTTTGTCGACAACCTTCAGGACGTCCTCTTCTGTTTCGACGGTGACAAGGTCCCGCCCGGGTGTCGGGTGCCGTCCCCGCCGCCCTCCGACGGTGACGAGGTAGTGGCGGTACTCGGATTTCAGCAGTTCAAAGGGGCATGACTGGATGCAGATGCCGCACTGAACACATTTTTCCGGGATCAGTTCTGAGATGCCGTTCCTGATCAGGATTGCTTTCTCCTTGCAATACTCAGCGCAGGTCCCACACCCTGTACACATCCCCTTTATCCGGAGGGGCCGTATCCTGCCGACGATCCCGATCTCGTTGAGAACCGGGCTCGTACAGGCGTTCGGGCACCCTGAAATTGAGATCCTCACCCTGATCGGCATCTCGCGACCGAAGACCATGCTATCGATCTTCCGGGCGAGTTCGAAGGTCTCGATGTTGGAAAATTTGCACTGTGCCGTGCCGGGACAGGCGGTTATATTGACGACCTCGTTGTGCTCGGCGCCAAGAGGTGTCCCATTCTTTTCGAGTGCGTGGGAGATCGCCACGATTTTGGT
>NZ_CALFSA010000091.1 GCF_937919355.1 uncultured Methanofollis sp.
GGCGGCGACGAGGTGCTGACCGTCAACGAACGCTCCTACGAGATCTTCGGCGACGAGAAGGCGATCGATGAACCCCGGCACGCAGCAGTCGACGGCGAGGCCGTGCTCAGGAACCTCGGCCTGACACTCGCAGACATCAGGGCGAAAAAGGTGTTTGAACCCTTCTTCTACATTGAGAAAGGTTTCAGCGCAGAGCAGGGGAATGCGGGGAGGACAGTCCTGATCGTCGAGAACAAGGACACCTTCTGGACCCTGCAGCAGGCGGTGACCGCAGGAGAGTTCGACGGTATCACCCTCATCATCTACGGGGAGGGAAACGCGATCCAGAAAAAATTCGAGTACATCGAGACTGTCGGCGGGACACGGGACGACCTCTATTTCTACTTCGGGGACATCGACAGGGAGGGCATCGCCATCTTCAACCGCTTGCAGGAACGCTACCCCGACTACGGCATCAGGCCTGCCACCTCCCTCTACACCGCCGTCCTGAAGAAGGCGGGATACCGGAATGCTCACCCTCTCAGGAAAGACCAGAAGAGAGGCCAGTTCTCGTTCTCCCCCTTCATCGACGCATTTGACGACGAGAGCAGGGCGGCGATCGAGTGGATCATCAACAAAGGGAGATATCTCCCGCAGGAGGTCCTCACCGCCGTCGACCTCAGGAGGATGAAGGCCCTTGGACTATCAGAGACATTGTAAAGATATCAACGAACGCATGGAGCACCTGGTGTGCTTCTATCCTTTTTTTAAGGCCTATGCCCAGAAGAGGGACTATGACGCACCCTCCCTCGCCCTTGGCGTGCTGACATTTCTCATCGAAAAAGGCCGTCTCCAGGGCCGCACCGTCAGGCCCGACGAGGTCAGGGAATACATCGAAGGAATGATGAAAGAGATGTACCCCGGGCAGACATTCGACTACCAGGAGGTGACACGGACAGTGCTTGGCGACCTTGAGACCACCCCCGGTGGCGAACTCTACCGCTTCCAGTACCGCGACCCGGTCAGAAAACAGCAGGTCAACCGCTATGTCCACCTCGTCGAGTACACCGTGAGCGAGGGCGCCTACCAGATCACCGACGCCGGTCTCGAGTTCATGATCACCATCAAGGAACTCCCCGAAGAGTCCAGGGTCACGGTCGCCCTCATCCTCTTCAAAAAGCAGATCGAGAGCGGGTCCTTCAGGAACGCCCTGGAGACGGTGAGGAACCTCAACCTCGAAGTCTACCGGAAAAAGGGAAAAAGACAGGCCCTGATCGACAGCATGATCTACGGCGACCCCGGCGTCGTGGAGATATACACCGCTTACACGAGGGACGTCATCTCCCAGCTTGAGCAGGAAGAGGAACTCTTTCGCCAGGTCCAGAAAACCCTCCAGGAGATCGCAGGGGACACAAAGAGGATCACCGATCAGTCCCGTTCCCTGGGTGACGAAGAGGACTTCATCACCATCAAGGAACTCGAAGATGAACTGTACCGCGGCTACAGTCTCCATAACAAACTCCTCGAAGACTACACCACGATCCCCGCGGAGTATGAACGGATCTCGAAGATCAGGCTACACTCCCTCTTTGACCGCCGTTACCAGTTCCAGAAAA
>NZ_CALFSA010000092.1 GCF_937919355.1 uncultured Methanofollis sp.
GCCCATCTTTATCAGGCCCGCGATGGTGTGGTCGATGAGGGCGCCGTCGTCCATCTGTGCGGCCGCGTCGCCGTCCCTGTAGGTGATCTCGGCGAGGACCGAACTGCACCCTCCGGGGGCGTTCCCGTCGCTGTAGCCAGAGGGGAAGGAAATGCGGTTGAAGAGGCCGATCTCCTCCTGCGGGACATAGACCCAGGAGTACGGCGGGACCTCCCCCTTCAGGCCGATGCAGACGCAGGCGACAGAGTTGTACCGTAAAGCCCGGCAGGCCTCCGCCACCGTCTCCGGCACACCCTCAAGACAGGGGAGGAGGGCCTGGAGGGGGATGGTGGAGATGCACCTCTCCGCCCTGACCTCCTCCGTGCCGTCGCTGATCACGAAGGCCCCCCCCTCCTCTCTCACCGACCTGACCACAAAACCCGTCCTGATCGCGTCCTCGACAGGGGCGGCGATGGCCCGGACCAGCGCCTCGATGCCCCCCTCTTCCGGGTACGAGAAGACGGCCTGATGGGTGTAGCCCTCGGTCTCGATCCCGACCGCCGCCTTGATCACGTCCTCCACCGGCGGCCGCGGGATCCGCCCGTCAACCCAGTGAGTGGACATCTCCTCGGGCGGGAACTTCCAGATCTTCCTGTTGTACGGGACCATGTAGCAGTCGGCGATACCCTCGCCGAAGGTGGTGACGATCCACTCCCTGAAGTTCCGGGGGGCGGGGAGTTCCCCTTTCTCCGCTTTGATGAGAGTTTTTACGAACTCGTTGATGCAGAGGAAGAGGTCGTCCTTCGGGAGGTCTGCAAGGCCGTTCTCAAAGGGGTATTTCACATATTTCCCCTTGTAGAAGATCTTCGTGTTCCGGTGCCTCTCTGTGCGGTTCCGCCCGAGCACCTCCTTCATAAACGCGAGGGCCCCGGCGTCCCGGGAGAAGATGATGTGCGATCCGCCCGTGTCAAATGTGAAGCCGTCGATGGTCTTCGACCGGCAGAGCCCCCCATATTCTGGCTCCGCTTCGAGAACGACCACATCTTCGCCTCTCTCCCGGAGCAGTCTGGCCAGGGTCACCCCTGTCAGCCCGCCGCCCAGTATCGCCGTTTTCACGCCATAAGATTCGCGGTCGGGTGATATATGATTGTTCATAGGAGAGGTCGGTAGGATATCGAGGTATTCTCATCTGGATTTGACATCCCGGCCGTGGTCCCCTGCCCCTGCTATCTGTACCGGTGCAACGCCCCGGACATAGCGCGGGTATTCCCATCGCCCATTTGGATGATTTTTATCTTCTTGAATTTTTTTAAAAATCATAAAAATATTCTGAATTCATTAAGAAATATTTTGAGAGATTATAAAATCAGATAGTCTATTTTTAACCAGATATTTATACAAAAATCTCCCATGATGTTCATTTACTCAACTGCACTGAAGATCAATTTATATATTATTACTTGCGATATGCCGCCGTACGCACGCAACCGGGGGGAGTGCGGTGTATTATTCAGACGAGGGTACGCTATACCTGTCCGGTACTGTCGCTGTCTTTTTTGTACTGACACTTGTAGTCACGGTGATTTTCGGGTATTATGCCATCAAACTCGGTCATTCGATGCCCTGCGTCGTCAGACCAGACCTGACGGCAGAGGCGGCCGAAGCGGACGACTGCATCAGGATCACCTATAATGGCGGGATCGGCGAGGGCCACGTCGAGGCGATCGCGTGGACTTTCAGGAACACCCGTGAAGAACGACTCGACGGCCGGGAGGAACACCCGAAGCCGGGTTTCACCTACACGAGCCCTGCCGGAGCGACTGATGGGCCTGACCACGTTATCGTCACTGCAATCTTTTTCGACGGCAGGACGGAGGTGATCCTGGATACGGCGGTCTGAAAGAAGGACCGATAAAAAAAGAGTATTATCTGGGCTGGATGAACCCGCCGGTGAGGGTGGCGTTCAGCACCTTTGCATCGGTCTTCTGCGTCACGAGACTGACCGCGATCATGGCGACCGCCGAGATGACGACGGCATAGAGGCTGAAGTGGAGGGGGAGTTTGTCGACCACGTAGTACCAGTAGCCGAGCACTGAGCCCGAGAGGAGACCTGTCGCCATCGAGGCGAGGGCGCCCTCACGGGTCGCACCCCGCCAGTACAGCCCGGCGAGGAGGGGCACGGCGAAGGTGGAGAGCATGATCCCGATACCCGACCACATCAGCCAGGCGAGCATCTCCGGTGGGTTGATGGCGAGGACAAGCGTCACGGCCGCCGCAAGGAAGACGGTGACGCGGGAGATGAGGAGGACCTCTCTGTCGCTCGCCTGTGGCCTGAAGATGTTCTTCCAGATGTCCCAGGAGAACATCGTCCCGATGGTGAGCATCAGGCGATCGGTCGTCGACATCACGGCCGCGAGCACGATGACGGCGAAGAAGGACCAGACCCAGATGTTGGGCATGGCGTATTCGAGCCCTGAGATGAAGATATAGTCCTGCGCATTCGGGACGGCCGGGAGGGTGATCTTCCCCTCTTCGACGAGGACGCGCCCGGCAAAGCCGGCGAACTTGACGAGGAGCATGACCACGCCGTAGACGGCGAAGGCGATCAGGGGAGACCACTTGAAGTATTTCTCCTCCTTTGCGGCGAGGACGTTGTTGATGACGTGCGGGGCGCAGGCAAGACCGACGACAAGCATCAGCCCGAAGGAGAAGAGGAACTCGGGCGTGAAGGCCATGCCCTCGGTGAGGTACGGCTGGACGAGGGTCGGGTCTATCCCTGCCATCACTTCGTTGATGTGCGTCATGCCGCCGGCCTTCATGATCAGGACCGGGGCCATGACGAGGACGCCGACGATCAGGAGACCTCCCTGGATCACTGCCGTCCATGAAACGGCGTACAGCCCACCGACGACGGTGTAGGCCGTGATGATCACGCCGGAGATGATCAGCGCCTGCCAGTGGGGGAGGCCGAAGAGCCAGACCAGGACGATCGAGATGGCGGTGTACTGGCCGACAAGGTAGATGAGGGAGACGATGATGCCGGCGAGGGCCGAGAGGCCCCGCATCGCATGTGGACTCTCGAAACGAGTGGCGAAGTAGTCCTCGACCGTCAGGTAGTTGTTCTCTTTCCCGATCCGGTGGAGTTTGACGCCGAAGGCGATGATACAGAAGGACGCCGCAAGGGGGACGAAGAGTTGCTCCCAGATCGACGGCCATCCTGTCGTGAAACCGAGGCCGCTGACGCCGAGGAGGGTCATGCCCGAGCAGATCGACGAGATCATGAGGAGGGTGAAGACCCAGAAGCCGAGTGACCTGCCGGCAACGATATAGTCGCCGCTATTCTTGATCTTTCTCGATGCCCATGCTCCGATGCCCAGGAGGACGAGGAAGTATACTCCGATGATCCCTACGGATATCGACTCTATCATGCCCCGACCTCTTTGAAGAGGAATGCCCAGACAAAGAGGAGGGCAGTGACTGATATGAATGCTGTTCCGACGATTGCAACCGTCTCGAAGGGAAGTCCGATCATAGTGGTATGCTAACGTGTGGCATGCTAACATATAACACAATCGGTGCCGGGCGGGGGTGCTCGCCGGGATGGGGAAAATCAGGCGTTACTCCGGGGGGATGGGGAAGGGTCACGCAGGGGAAGGGAGAGAGGGGAGACCCGCGGGGGAGGACGCTTCGATCCGGGGATGGCCCTGTTATGTAAGACAGGGTTTCCATCGTGATAGCACCTTTCAGGATAGAGGAGGCGGGCGATCTCTGATCACGGTGTAGGGGATCACTTCCCTCAGGGAACACATTATCCTATTCTGAAGGCCATCCACAGTCCGACGCCTATAAGAATCAACCCACTTGCGACTCTGATGATCCTCCTGTGATTTCTGATCCGTGTAGCAGATCCATATCCACCTAAAACGCCTACTCCAAGAAACGGAGTGAGCACTCCTGCTCCAAAGAAGATCAGGAGAGAGAGGCTCTGGATGGTACCGTCTGAGAGGATCTTACTCAGGAGGACCAGGAGGAGTGGAGCGGCACATGGCACTTTTACAAAAGAAAAAAGTACTCCAAGGAAGAAGAGACCGAAAAAACTGGCTGCATACTTCTGTACGGATCTCTTTATGAACCCTTCCGTACTGAAAGGTACCTTCAGAATGCCGGTCAGGTTAGCACCAACGAGAATGAGGATCAACCCGGCAATGAATGTCAGGTACTTCTCAGCCCCACTAAAAGAGACACCGATCAACAATACACAGATGCCCATAATGAGATACGCCGTTACCAGACCAAACCCAAAGGCCCCCGCACTGAGAATACTACTCTTCATCCCCTTGTCGGTACCGGCGACATAGACCAGAAGAAATCCCAATATCGCCATCAGACATGGTGAGAATCCTGAGAAAAATCCCAGAGCATACGCGAGAGGGATGTTCCAGTCAACAGAGAGATCGTTCTCTTTTGTTTCCTCTCCTGTGAGGCAAAGTTGAATTTCAGTTTCCAGACGTTTCTGATTTATTTCTTCCTTCGGGATTTTTACAGTGCCGTTTACGACGAGGGCCGGGACTTCAAGAAAACCATACTGCTGCCACTGTTCCAGACCTTCAGGTGTGCCGACGTCGATATATGTGATTGAAATCGTTCCGCTGAGATTTTGGTCCACCTCTGCTATTAGAGGTTTGACATGATCGCAGTCAGAACAACCATCCATGTAATAATATTCTACTGCGATAGGAGCCGCATCTGCACAGGGGATCAGACCAATAAAGAGTACAATCGCAATAGTTACAAATGCCCAACGAACTGAAAGATTACTCATATACGAAATGAAAGCCTCCCGAGCGGGAATTCTAGATGGATCATTATTTTTATCCTGTGAATGTCTCCAAAACTATGCAGTTCCTCACTATTCGCTTCTAGGAGGCAGTCGATCATTTTTCTGAATCCAAAACATCCACAAGAGCAAGATCGCTACTGATCCTACTCCAATGATACCTAGAACGACAAGAATTGGGACAATCGGGTACCTGAGTACAAGCGCTCGGATAATGAAGAGTGCCGAGAGCACCAGGTAAAAGATGGCCCACCGCACAGGCGTGACCCGATATTCTCCGTCTACTTTGAAGATGGCATGGATCAGGACACCGGAGACGATGATGAGAACGGCAATCCAGAGAAAGGGGATGGATGGATTGGCGTGGGCGATCACGAGGTAGATGAGATAGAGGAGGATGGCAAGGATGACTTCGGTGGTAATGCCAGCATGGGAGCGGGGTTTTTTTCGCGTCTGGAGGGCGTGGGCGAGGATCGCTATGGGGGAGGGATCGAGGAGTTGCTCCTTTCTCCTGTACCTGACCATGAACCAGCAGATCGCACCTGTCACTATGAACGCAAGAGGGAAGGTGAGGCCTAAATTGATAGGGAGGTCTTTGGATATAATGAGCATTCCAATCGCGAGAAATGATACGAAATAGACCACGACCGAACGGCATATTTCCTCTTTGAGAATAGAATCAAAATTCATCTGATCACCACCGACACATTTTCAGGTGGATGAAAGAGTACACGCCATCACAGGCGCAATAACTGCGCTCATAAATATCGCGACCACGAGTATCGATAGATACTTCATTCCGTGTTTCAATGTCATTCGTTTTCCTCCGTACATCATGCGTGCGGAGGCATAGAAAAGCGTAAATATGAATATTACACATGTTCTCTTTGCCTCCGGGCAATGTGGGGGTCTGGAGCAGTTCTGTACAAACACCCAGACCCCTGCGGGACGCCTGATTGGGCATCCACGGCAGAGAATATTATTTTATAATTATATATGTGTTGGGATCAATTTGTTTGTCGATCAGCCGACATAGAGTCGTTCAGATCACAAACAATATGGTTGCAGATCGCGATTCCAGACATCTCGCTATTATCCGACAGAAAAGACCGTGTTCATTCTCATCATCGCCGCGCCCTCTACCTGCCTGACACAGGGGCATGGAGTGCTGATCAGTACGGAGTAATCTCCTTCTAGAGATCTTCAGAATTTTTTCAGAACATTCCGGCCTGTCAGTATTTCTGTTCACGGAGAAGAGAGGCGGATCCGAGAATCCATTCCTCTCTGACGCCGTCACTCCTCTGGAGAGGAGATGGCTTACTTCATACTTTTGATCCCCTTCTGCCCCCGGAGGAGGGCGATCTTCCCGGTCCGCACGAATTCCTTGATCCCGTACTGCCTGAGGAGAGTTTCGAGGGCGTCGATCTTCTCCGAGTCGCCGGTGACCTCCAGGATGACCGTCTTTGCGCCGACGTCGATGATCTTGGCCCTGAAGATGTTCGCGATCTGCATCACCCCGGCCCTGGTGTCGCCGGGTTCGGCCGCCACCTTGATCAGGGCGAGTTCGCGGGCGACCGTGCTCTGATCGGTGATGTCCGAGACCTTGATCACATCGATGAGTTTGTTCAGCTGTTTTTTGACCTGCTCGATCTGGGCGTCGTCCCCCAGGACGACGATGGTCATCCTGCTCATCCCCGCCTCCTCGCAGGTCCCGACGGCGAGACTCTCGATGTTGAAGCCCCGCCGGGAGAAGAGCCCGGAGATCCGGGAGAGGACGCCCGCCCTGTTCTCGACGAGGATGTGGATGGTGTGCAGTTTCATGCCTGCCGCCTCCCGATCATCTCGTTGATCGCCGCCCCGGCCGGGACCATGGGGAAGACATTCGCCTCTCTCTCGATCCTGAAGTCGAGCACGAAGGGCCCATCTGTGGTAAAGGCCGCCTCGAGTGCCGGCCTGACCTCCTCCCTCTCCTCGACCCTGATCCCGTCGACCCCGTAGGCGCGGGCGATGCCGACGAAGTCCACGGCCGGGAGTTCGGTGTACGAGTAGCGGCGGTCGTAGAAGAGTTCCTGCCACTGCCTCACCATGCCGAGGTACATGTTGTTCAGGACGACCACTTTCACCGGTACCTTATACTGGACGACGGTGCCGAGTTCCTGGATGTTCATCTGGAAACTCCCGTCGCCCGCCACGTCGACGACCGTCTCGTCGGGCCTGGCGAAGTGCGCCCCGATCGCCGCCGGGAAGCCGTAGCCCATCGTCCCGAGTCCTCCCGAGGAGATCCAGGTCCGCGGCCGCCTGAAGCAGTAGTGCTGCGCCGCCCACATCTGGTTCTGCCCCACCTCGGAGACGACGATGCCGTGGTCCCCGAGGAGGTCGCTCATCTCCCTGATGATATAGGCCGGTGAGAGACCGTCGTCCCCGTCCCTGACCGTCTGCTCCTCCTTCCAGTGGCGGACGCGGGCAAGCCACGTCTCCCGCCCCTCCTTCTTGATCAACCGCCTGATGATGCTCTGGAGCACCTTCCCGGCGTCCCCGACGATCGGGATATCAACCGGTTTGTTCTTCCCGATCTCGGCCGGGTCGATGTCGATGTGGATGATGCGGGCGTTGGGGGCGAAGGCGTCGATCTTCCCTGTCACCCTGTCATCGAAACGGACGCCGACGGCGATGAGCAGGTCGCACTCGGTGACCGCGTAGTTCGCCGCCTCCGTCCCGTGCATCCCGATCATGCCGAGGTTGAGGGGGTGGTCGCAGGGAACGGTGCCGAGGCCCATCAGGGTCGTCGCGACAGGGATGAGCATCAGTTCGGCGAGTCTCCTCACATCCTCCGACGCTCCCGATGCAATCACGCCCCCCCCCACGTACAGGAGGGGCCTCTCGGCCTCGCCGATGAGGGAGACCGCCTTCTCGATCTGGAGGGCGTGGCCCTCGTAGGTCGGCTGGTATCCCCGCAGTTTTGCCCGGCCGATCGGCGGTTCCGCTTCGAGTTGCGTGGTCATCACGTCCTTCGGGATGTCGACGAGGACAGGGCCCGGTCGCCCTGTGCCCGCGATATAGAAGGCGTCCTTCACCACCTGGCCGAGGTCGGCCGCCCTCTTGACCAGGTAATTGTGTTTGGTGATTGGCATCGTGATGCCCGTGATGTCAGACTCCTGGAAGGCGTCGTTCCCGAGCATGAAGGTCGGGACCTGGCCGGTGATGGCGACAAGGGGTACCGAGTCCATGTAGGCGGTGGCGATGCCGGTGACAAGGTTGCAGGCGCCCGGCCCCGAGGTGGCGAGACATACTCCTACGCGCCCGGACGCACGGGCATAGCCGTCGGCCGCGTGGGCCGCCGCCTGCTCGTGGCGTACAAGGATGTGCCTGATAGGTGCGTCATAGAGTTCGTCATAGATCGGCAGGACTGCCCCGCCGGGGTAGCCGAAGATCGTCTCGACCCCCTCGCGCTGCAGGCTTTCAACCAGCAGTTTTGCTCCTGTCTTCATCTTTGCTCCTCGAGAAGTCTGTTCATACCGGCAACCATCGCTTCGACACTTCCCATGATGATGTCTGTCCGCGCCCCCCGCGAGGTGAGCACGCGCCCGTCCCTGCTCAGGCAGACGGTGACATCGACGAGGGCGTCTGTCCCCCCGCTGATCGCGTCCACCCGGTAGTCTTCGAGCCTGATCTCGCCGATGCCGGCGATCGACCGGCGCAGGGCCTCGACCGCGGCGTCCACCGGGCCGTTGCCGGTGGCGGCGCAGGTCACCTCCTCTCCTCTGACCGTGACCGTGACCGATGCGGTGGGGACGACATTGCTCCCGGAGACGACCGTCACCTGCCTGAGCCGGATCGTCGGCTCACGCACGAGGTTGAGCACCGAGTCGGCGATGGCCATCAGGTCGGCATCGGTGATCCGTCTCCCCTCGTCGCCGAGGCTTTTCACCCTGGCGACGATCTCCGCAAGTTGCACTTCGTCGCAGACATAGCCGAGTTCCTGGAGGGCGGCCCTGACCGAGGCCGACCCCGAGTGTTTGCCAAGGAGGATCCGCCGGGTCCTGCCGACGCGTTCAGGGCTGATCGGTTCGTAGGTGCTCGCCTCGCGGAGCACGCCGTGGGCGTGGATGCCGCTTTCGTGGGTGAAGGCCATCTCGCCGACGATCGCCTTGTTCGTCGGCAGGGGTACGCCGGTCATCTTCGAGACCTCGGTCGCGAGGTGGTAGAGCCTTTCTGTCCTGATCCCGGTCTTCGTGCCGTAGAGCACCTCCAGGGCCATCACGACCTCTTCGAGGGGCGTGTTCCCGGCGCGTTCGCCAAGGCCGTTCACGGTGACATGTGCGGCCGACGCCCCGGCTTTCAGGGCGGCGAAGGTGTTTGCGAGAGCGAAGCCGAGGTCGTCGTGGCAGTGGATGCTCAGGGGCGCGAAGAGGAGGCCGGGGATCACCCCGGCGGTCTTCTCCGGCGTCATGAGCCCGACGGTGTCGCAGAAGCAGAGGCGGTCGGCGCCGCGCTCGACCCCTTCCCTGAAGAGGTGGGCGAGGAAGGCCGGGTCGGCGCGGGATGCGTCCTCCCCGGAGAGTTCGACGACGAGGCCCCGCTCTTTGGCGTACTCCACGGCGTCCCATGCCATCGTGCAGACCTGCTCGCGGGTCTTCCGCATCTTCGCCCTGATATGGAGGTCGCTTGCCGGCACGACCAGGTGGACGCAGTCGACGCCGCACTCCGCGGCATAGTCGATGTCCACCTTCAGGGCGCGGACGAAGGTGGCGACCTCGGCGGAGAGTCCGGCACCTGCGATCAACCTGATCGCCTCCCTCTCTCCCTCCGATGCGGCGGCAGAACCGGCCTCGACGGTGTCGACCCCGATCTCTGCGAGCATGGTTGCGATCGAAAGTTTCTGCGCGGGCTTCAGAGAGACGCCGGGCGTCTGTTCGCCGTCCCGTAGGGTGGTATCAAAAAAGCGGACTTTAGCGGCCAATAAAACAATCACTCATGGTGGTTGCCATGGGCCAGTATGGAACGACGACGATATTTATATTTTGGCTATTATGA
>NZ_CALFSA010000093.1 GCF_937919355.1 uncultured Methanofollis sp.
AATGCAAACCCGAAGAGACCGAAGACGATCGAGGGCATGCCGTTCAGGAGGTCGATCCCGCTCCTGATGAGCGCAGTGACGCGTCCGCCGCGGGTGTACTCGGTGAGGTAGACAGCCGCCCCGATCCCGATCGGGAGGGCGAAGAGGATGGCGCCGCCGACAAGGTAGAGTGTCCCGACGATCGCCGGGAAGATCCCGCCGTCCCGCCCGAGGTCGCGGGGTGGCTGGGTGAGGAACTCCCACGAGATAGCCGGGAGGCCGTTGACGACGATGAAGAGGAGGATGGTCCCGAGAATAAAGAGGACGATCCCGATCGCCGCCCAGAGGACGGAGAAGGCGAGTCTCTCGGCGGTCGCAGGCGTGATCCGGTCACGGGCGAGGGAGACGCCCGCTGCAACGAGGAGGGCGGCAAGCGCCGGGACAGGGGGGAGGAAGGCAAAGATGACGGCCGCAGCCGCAAGTACGGCAACGATAGAGAGTATTCTCTTCACCTGCCGCCTGTCAGAGCCAACCCCCTGCCCGGCCCTGATCCGCGCCATGATCCAGAGGGCGGCGAGGTTCACGAGAAGGGTGATGGCAAGGAGGACCACCGCCACCCCGAAGAGGGCGTGGTAGTGGAGGGACCCGACGGCCACCTCGCCCATCTCGATCCCGAGGGTGCCGGTGAGGGTGCGGACCGGCGAGAGGACGTTGGTGATGGGCTCCGGGATGATGGCGGCGTTTCCCGTCACCATCATGACGGCCATCGTCTCGCCGATGGCGCGGCCTATCCCCAGGATCACCGCCGCCGTGATCCCGGAGAGGGCCGAGGGGACGAGGACGCGGCTGATCGTCTGCCAGCGTGTGGCGCCGAGTGCGAGGCTCCCCTCCCTGTAGGCGCGGGGCACCGTGCTCAGGGCGTCTTCGGAGACCGAGATGATCGTCGGGAGGGCCATGATGCCGAGGAGAATGGAGCCTGCAAGCCAGCTCTCCCCCGACGGCACGTCGAAGGTGACGCGGAGCCAGTCGGTGAGGACCACAAGGCCGAAGAAGCCGTACACGACCGACGGGATGCCGGCAAGGAGTTCTATGGCCGGTTTTACGACGGCCTTGACGCGGGGCGGGGCGAGTTCGGCGATGCAGACTGCACTCCCGATGCCGAGGGGCACGGCGATGGCCACCGCCCCGAGGGTGACGAGGAGAGTCCCGACGATGAGGGGCCAGGCGCCGTATACCGGGGGCGTCCCGGTGGGGTTCCAGGTCTCCCCGAAGACGAAGTCGGCGATCCCGACGGTCTCGAAGATGGGGAGGGCGTCACGGAGGAGAAAGAGGAGGATGAAGAAGACGGTGAGTGTGGCGAAGGAGGCCGCAATCAGCCAGATGAAACTGATCCCTCTCTCCTTCACCCTGGCGAGCCGGTTTTCCGGTGAGGATGCGGCGCGTGTTACCTGAAGATGGTTGTTCATGCTGGTGCTTCACCTCATGGGAGAGGGAGAGAAAAATTTTCTCTCCGTTCTCCCTGTCGATCAGGCGACCGGGACAAAACCCTCTTCTTCGACGATCGCCTGCCCCTCAGGGCTCAGGAGGAAGTCGAGGTACTCCTTCGCAAGGCCGGTGGCCTCGCCCTTCGTGAACATGGTAAGGGAGCGTGCGATCGGGTAGTCGCCGCTGAGGACGGTGGACACGGCCGGTTTGACCGTGGTGCCGTTCACGTCGACCTTCAGCGCCTTCACCGTCTCGTCGACGTAGCCGAGGCCGACATAGCCGATGGCGCCCGGCGTCTGTGCGATGGTCTGCTTCACCGCACCATTCGAGTTCTTCTCAAGTTGCGTGGGGACGAAGTCCTCCTTCTTCATGACGGTCTCATGGAAGAACTCGCGGGTGCCCGAGGCGCTGTCCCTGCCGACGACGACGATCTCACGGTCGGGGCCGCCGATCTCCTTCCAGTTCGTGGTGGTGCCCTGGTAGACCGCTTTCACCTCTGCGGTGGTGACCGTCTCCACGGTGTTCGAGGGGTGGACGATCACGGCGATCCCGTCCTTCGCCACGACGTGCTGGACGAGATCAGGATACTTCTGTTTCTCCGACTCCTTCAGGTCGCGGGAGGCCATGCCGATATCCGCAGTGCCCTCGCCGACGGCCTGGACACCGACGCTGGAACCGCCGCCGCTCACCTGGATGTCGGCCTGCTGGTGTGTGTCCATGTACGCCTCCGCCGCTTTCTGGGCGAGGGGGAGGACGGTCGTGGAACCGGTGACCGAGAGGCTCTCAGGGTTCGTGTCGCCGCCCCCGCCGCCCGTGCAGCCGGCAAAGAGGGTTGTAATCAGGAAAAGTGCCAGGAGAGGCACGGCAAGGAAGAGTGTTCTGCTCGTCTTCACGGTGCTTTCACCAGAAATAAAAAGTTGGGCATATAATATAACAGGTTTCGAATGAGACTATGGTGTGCAATATACTGCATAGAGAGTATAGTGCACTCTATAGGCCGGGCAAGAACTATAATCTCCCGCCGAAAACTCTGATCCATGGAGATCAGAAAGGTGCAGGTCACCGGGGGTTCGTCCTATATCGTATCCCTCCCAAAAGACTGGGTCCTTTCCTCGAATGTCAAGAAAAACGACCCTGTAGGCCTGATCGTCCAGCAGGACGGTACACTTCTCGTCACGCCGAGGATCGAAGCCGGGACTGCCCAGAGGACAAAGGAGTTCCCGGTGAGTGCAACCACTGACCCTGCCTACCTGTACCGTTGTCTTGTCGGGGCGTACGTCGCCGGCTACACCGCGATCACCCTGACCGCGCAGGGGAAGATGCCGTCGTCCATCAGGATGGGGGTCAGGGAGTTCACCCGGATGACCATCGGGCAGGAGGTCGTGGAGGAGACAGAGACCTCGGTCACGATCAAGGACCTGCTCAACCCGGTCGAGATGCCTTTCCGGCAGACGATCACGCGGATGGCGGTGATCGTACGGGGTATGCACCAGGACGGCATCGAGGCCCTGCGGTCGGGCAACCAGAAACTTGCCGGGGATGTCGTCGAGAGGGACAACGACGTGGACCGCCTCCACAGGTTGATCGCCCGCCAGTGTCACCTGGTGCTCGGCGACCCCGCGTTCTCCCGCAAGATGAACGTCACGCCAGCGGCGGCGATGAGTTATTTCCTGGCATCGCGGATCCTTGAACGGATCGGGGACCACGGGACGAGAATTGCAAGGAGTGCGGTCGTCCTCCTCGGGGAGGAGGTCGACGCAGAGATGGTGACGATGATCGGCGAGGCGAGCGCGACCTCGCAGGCGATCTTCGACCATGCGGTCTCCTCTCTCTTCGGCGAGGACCTGGAGGGGGCCAATGACGCCATTCAGCAGGTCGTCGGTCTTGAGAAACAGGCGCGTGCGGTCAACAAGGCGGCACTGAAATACGCTCCTGCCACGGCAACGGCAATCGTCTCGCTTTCCGATAGCATCAGGAGGATCGGCGAGTATTCTACCGATATCTGCGAGAACACCATCAACACTCTCATCGACCGGGGGTAAGCATTAACCGGGATGGATGTGATCCCCTGCCCGTATGGTTGAGGGTACTGCTCTGGTGGAGGTGACCGACACCACGTGGGAGAGAGAGATCGAGAGGGGGAAGGGGCCTGCCGTGGTGATGTTCTACAGTCCCGCGTGCCCCTTCTGCAAACAGATCGAACCTTTCTTCAGGCAGTTCGCGGGTGAGTATGAGGGACGGGTCCTTTTTGCACGCCTGAATGTGATGGGCAATGCCTGGACTGTCGAGCGCTATGCCGTGCGCCAGACCCCTTCGTTCCTCTTCTTCTGCGGGGGAAAGGCGGTCCAGCAGGTCGTCGGTGCGGCATTCCCTGCACTGCTGAAGAAGACCATCGGCGACTTCCTGGTGCATGGCGAGGGGTGTGCACGGAGCAGCACGGAGATCGATTATGATATCAGCGGATATGCATGACCGACGTTCTTACCGGTGGAGGGATATCTCATTTCCCTGATAGGAACGGGGAGATGGTAGAGCCCGATCAGAATTATAAATCATCGAACAAAAGAATAAAATTTATATATTAAAATTTACAAGTGTATGTAGGAGCGAACAGGGGTCTCAGCGACACGTCCCCCCCGTATATATGTGTCTTTTTTCTGGGATGCCTGTCCCTCCACTTTTTTTGAAAATAGTTACTCAGGCCATCCTCCTGACCGTCATGGCGACATACCTGAGAGTGATCCCTGCCATCAGGGAGAGGATGCCGAGCAACGTGAAGATGCCCCCGACCAGTGACTCCCAGAAGGGCAGGGCCGCTGTGGCCGCATAGGTTGAGAGGGCGGTGACCCCGAAGGTGATCCCCCCCACCAGTGCCACAAGGCCGGCGATGCCGAAGGTGAGGAAGGGGTTGCTGTACTCCATCGCCCTAAGGATGCTCCTCAGGACGCCGAAGCCGTGAGTGATCGGGTTTTTCTTGTGTTTGTTGGGGACATCGTATGTCACCGAGATGGGCACTTCCATGATGGGGATGCCCTGTTCCGTGAGACTGGTGATCATGTCTGACTCGACATTGTATCCCTTTGAGTCCATGGTGAAGTGTTCGATCGCGGACCTGCTGAGCGCCCGGAAACCTGACTGCGAGTCCGTCGTCGCGTGCCGGGAACTGAGGTTTGTCATCGCCGTGAGGACCGTCTGGCCGAGTTGACGGTATTTCGGGATCCTGTTTGTGTTACTGAGGAAACGCGACCCTATAACAAAATCGGCCTTCCCTTCACGCACCGGTCCGGCAAGTGCCGGGATCTCGTTGGGGTCGTGCTGGCCGTCGCCGTCAAGGAGGACGACGAAGTCAAATCCCCCGTCCTGCGCGTATTTCAGTGCTGTCCTGACCGCACCCCCTTTGCCGCGGTTCACGGCATGGGTGATGACCTTCGCGCCTGCTTCAAGGGCGATGGCCCTGGTGTCGTCCGTCGACCCGTCGTCAATGACCAGGACTTCGTCGACGTATTTTCGTGTCTGCAGGACGACCGACCCGATGGTGACGGCCTCGTTATAGCAGGGAATGGCTGCAAGTGATCTTTTTGTGCTGGGCGTTTGTGCGGGTCTGTAGATAACCGTCCCGAAAGCATGAGCGCCGCCGATACGTTTATTCTCCAAGTCTGGCCGTACGATCTCGGCCAGAGGCGCGTTCATATGGGCTGTTATTGCATCATGCTCCTGGCGTACGTACGCGTCATTTGGCAATATCGTCAAGTACCTCTGTCCCCCCCGGGATCGCACCGATGTGCTCTCTCGTAGAGGGATCTAATGGGATATCAGATATTTATAACTTTGCTCCTCCGTCTTGGGGACTTCTCGTCCGCCGGATCTCTGATCTCGGAACTCATCCCGGAAAATAGATCTGTTCCCCTGTTCCGGTCGTGGGATCTGGTTTCTCCCTCTGTTAGACGTCATTTTTTTCATAGCCCATATCAGTTGGCAGGAATACCCGGGTGCGTGGTCGGGATCGTACCGGCCCTGCACGCATGCCCCCGCTTATTTTCCCGGTCAACTGTTGCGTCGAGGAACTGCCCATATGCCTGCACGTGTGCGTCGCCCTCCGCGACCGCCCGGCGATCGCCTGGTCCGTAAAGAGCATCTCCCATGGCCGGCAACATCAATAGGGATGGATCCTCACCAGAAAAATCCCGCCCCGAAAGACCGGTTCGACCGGATGATCACCGAGGTCGAGGCAGAGATCGATGCGCTCCTCGGCTACCCTGACGACGAACTCGTCCGCGTCATCAGGGAGGTCGGGTTCTCCTGCACCTGCTGCGGTAGGTGCTGCACGCGGGAGTTCAACGACCATGTCTTTCTCCTGGACGGCGACACCGGGAGGGTGAGGACGATCGACCCCTCCGCCCTGATGCCCGCGCCGTACTTCGAGTTCTGCGACCAGGGCGGGACGTTTTATGTCTCCGGGTATGCGCTGCGGACGCGGGAGGACGGGGCATGCGTCTTTCTCTCTGAGGAGAGGCGGTGCACCATCTACGACCGCCGGATGGCCATCTGCCGCGTGTACCCCTACATGCTCCACCGCGAGGAGGGTGAGGACGGTACCGTGGACTGGCGGCAGATCAGCGGACTCAACCAGCACGGGGAATACTATGCCCCTATCGGTGAGGAAGAGGCGCGGGAGATCGCCCGCGAGGTGAGGGCCTACGAGGAGGCGTACCTCAGGCAGGAAGAGGCGTTTCTCCGGTGCCTCCGCGGCTACTTCGCCGCGCACGGTCTGCGCCATATCCAGAAGGTCTATGACCGGCAGATGGCCGCATTCAGGAAGGGTGCGCCGGTGCCGGTGCGTGTATACTGCGGCGGTACTTTCGAGGAGATGACGGCCGCCTGCAGCGACTATGGAAAGGTTCCCCGGCGGGCCGGGAAGGTCAGGCATGCCTGACCGGGGCGTCAGGTAGAAGGCGGGGCATCGCCATCTTTTTTATCAGGTGCGATCAACGTATAGTGCACCCGTGCCCCAGTGGCTTAGTGGCATAGCGGCTGACTTGTAATCAGCAGGTCGCGAGTTCAAGTCTCGCCTGGGGCTTGGAGACGCACGGTAAAAAGCCCTTTTTCTGAAAGGGGCTGTCTCCGTGTACTTTCCCCTTTTTCTGATGTCCAACAACATCATACCGCAGGTGATCACATCTTCCCGCGCGGGTGAGGCTTCCACGGCCCTGTCTTCGTCGGCGCACCTCTCCCTGCCTCCTGTCTTCCCTGAGAAGTTCCACAGGAAATACTATCTCTTCTACTCCACACTGTTAGAAAGAGGGTGCGTGTACATAGATCCGTCACAACCGTCACAAGTGTACTCACGGGGGAGGGGTGAGGGATCACCCGTGCACGGTGTGGGTGGTCGGTCCCTGGTGCTGACCCAATCACAAAAATGATCGACACCGTTGATGTGGGGCGTCCCGCTTCATGGTCCGCGCATGGCGCGCAGCATCTCCAAAATTGCGCGGTATGGCGCGCATCGTATCGCATGAATCGATCCGCACCGGTTCGATACGGCGGTGTCTGATGTCCACGGGTTCGACGTGTTTTTTGCAATCCCTCCTGTGTGTGGGGGGTTGCGATAAATTGCGATACGCAAAATGTTTGCGATAAATTGCGATACGATGCGCGCCATACTGGAGGGGGAGTTCCACAGGAAATACCACTACTTCTACTCCACACTGTTGGAAAGTGAGGGCGTGTACTTAGATCCGTCACAACCGTCACAAGTGTACTCACGGGGGAGGGGGTGAGGGATCACCCGTGGGCATCGGGTGTCCTGTCGCCGAAAAAGAGAGATGATGATCGTCGGTGAGGGCGTTCCCTTCTATTGGTCCCCTTCCGGGGCGGTTCTTCAGGCTTGATCAGTGCAGTCGGGCATAGACATTTCTCACACTCCGGGGTTTGCGCCCTCCTCGCCGGTTCCCCTCGGGCCCTGGGCAGGGGCCGTCATCGGGGGGCGTGGTCATGCGTCCTCGGGTTCCTCGCCGAATGCCTCTGCATACGATACGGGGTGCTCGGGGAGTCGTTCATAGAAGATCCGGGCGTCCTCCTCCTCCACAGGCTCGATGGCGTCCCGCTCGCCCTCCCACATCGACGTGTGGAGGAGGAAGAACCGGCCCTTCTTTGTCCTGTAAAGGTAGGTGTTCCGGCCGCTCCGGTCGAAGTTCGACCCGTCCCAGTACCGATCAGATGCAATCTGGTCGGCGTTCTCCGTGCTGTACTTCAGTCCATCAATGATCTGTTCCATATGGCGTTCTCCTCCCCTCAGTCCCTGCGGTCTTTCATCGGGGCGATGTGGGTACACCACGGTGTCAATGTCCCTTGCCTCGTTCCACGCCTGGAGAAAGGCACCGTCTTCCCGTTCGGCATCGAGGTGCCGGGCGTACCGGTCGCCGTCCACGAGGACCACGGTTCCGAAGTCCTCCACGCACCCGGGCGGTGGGAAGTATGACGGGGTGTCCGGGACCGGGAGTGACTGCGCGGAATGGATCGGGCCGACCGTCCACAGGTCGCCACCGGGACCGGACACCCTCAGGTACCACCCTGCCGGGTGCCAGCCGGGATCGTCGGTGAGGTGCACGTTCTCGATTCTGGTCCCCTTGCAGGTGGTGATCATCACCCGGTCGTCCGGCTGTCTCGTTGAGGTTCCCAGGGCTCGCCACGCGTCGCCGTACACGGTCTTCCACAGAAAACGGCGAAGAGGGGGGGTCATGCGATCACCACGGGGGAGGGTGCGGGCCTCCTTGGGGGGTTGCCTGCATCACCGAAGCCACGCTTCAGGGCGGGTCGGTCGGTGGCCTTTCTCGCCTCAGGCTGTGGGGAGAGGTCGGCAGGTGCGCTGACCATCGCCGCCGTCCTGAAGCCTCGATACACGTCCTCCACCTGTACCCGGCTTGCGTAGAGGGTCGGGAGGACCGGCATACCCACGTCGATCCTGAGGGCGATCCCCTTCCCGCTGCGGCTCATGTACGCACTCCCCACCCGCTCGATGGTGTCCACGTCGGTGGTGCGGGTGACCTGGTAGAGGG
>NZ_CALFSA010000094.1 GCF_937919355.1 uncultured Methanofollis sp.
GACCCCGCGGTGCGGGAGTACGCCGCAAAGGTCGTGGACGCCACCCGCCACCCGGCCACGTACGGCCTCGACCTTGCAGAGACCGTCACCTGGGGGGCATCGCCGAGGGCGACCATCTCCCTCGTCCTCGGGGCGAAGGCCCGAGCCCTCCTCGCCGGCCGGGGCTACATCGTCCCCCATGACATCAAGGCCGTCGCCCACGCCTCCCTCCGCCACCGCATCCTCCTCACCTATGCCGCCGAGGCCGCGGGGACAGGCACCGACGCCGTCGTCGACACCGTCCTCGAGGCCGTCGAGGTGCCGTGATGGCGTGCGACGTCGCCGCCCTGATCAGCGGGGTGCGACCCGTGCCCCTCCAGGCCCTCCTCCCTGTCGGCGGCATGCAGGCAGGGGGCCACCGCTCCTCTCTCACCGGTCAGGGAGTCGAATTCGCCGGCATCAGGGCCTATGTCCCTGGCGACGACGTCCGCACCATCGACTGGAAGGTGACCGCCCGCAGGAACGCCCCTTATGTGCGGGAGTATGCCGAGGACAGGGAGACGACCCTGTACATCACCGTCGACGTCTCGGCCTCGGCCGGATTTTGCGGCACGGCAGGCAAGGAGGAGGCAGTCATCGAGGCAGCGGCCGCGCTCGCCCTCGGGGCGGTCGAGAACGGAGACCGTCTCGGCCTCTGCCTCTTCTCCGGCAGGGTGGAAACGTTCATCCCGGCACGGCGGGGGAAGAGGCACCTCGCCGCCGTCCTCGCCGCCCTCCTCGACCGCCGCCCCTTCTCAGGGAGGACAGACCTCGCCGCACCCCTCAGGTTCATCGCCGCCGCCGTCCCCCGGCGCTCCACCGTCGCCGTCGTCTCGGACTTCTTCGGAGACCCCTTCTTCGACGATCTCGCTGTCCTGCAGCGGCGCCACGAGGCCGTGCTCGTCAGGGTCACCGACGCCGCGGAGGACGCAATCCCCGACGTCGGCCTCATCTCCCTCGAAGACCCGGAGACAGGGGAGCAGGTCATCGCCGACACCTCCGACCCGGTCTTCAGGGCCAGGTACGGGGAGGCCGCGGAGGAGGAGGCGCGGGCCCTCGGCACCGGCGCCGGCACCTGCAGGACGCCGGTCCTCCCCCTCAGGGCAGGGGACGACCTCATCGATGCCGTCCCGGGCAGGAGGCGGTAGATGCCGGGCTTCACCCGCCCCCTCTGGCTCCTCGCCCTCATCGGCCTCCCTCTCCTCTACCTCCTCTACCTGCAGGCGCAGAAAAGACGGAAGACAGAGGCCCTCCCCTTCTCCCGCGTCGCCCTCGTGAAGGCCGCCCTCCCACGACCGTCACGACGGCCTCTCGCCCTCTTCCTCCTCACCCTCCTTGCGATCGGCCTCATCGTCACCGGCCTTGCCGGCCCGCACGTCCCCTTCGCCGGCGTCCACGAGGGAGTGAGCGTCGTCCTCGCCCTCGACACCTCGGGGAGCATGGCCGCGGCCGACTATCCCCCGAACAGGCTTGAGGCCGCAAAGGCCGCCGGCGGCACCCTCCTCTCCGGCCTCGAAGAGGGGGACTATGCCGGCGTCGTCACCTTCGAGGCAGGGGCAATGAGCGCCGCCTACCTCTCCCCCGACCTGGCGCGGGTCGGGGGCAAACTCGCGGCCGTCAGGCTGAAAGACGGCCCGACCGCCCTCGGCGACGGCCTCGCCCTCGCCGTGGACATGGCCGACGCCATGCCAAACAGGAAGAAAGTGGTCGTCCTCCTCTCCGACGGCGTGAACAACGCGGGCATCATCACCCCATCGGAGGCGACGGCCTTCGCACAGGAACGCAACGTCCAGGTCTTCACCGTCGGGCTCGGATCTGTCGCCCCCGCCGCCTTCGGAGCGGCAAAAGACGGGACGATGCAGTATGCTGACCTCGACGAGGCGACCCTGCGGGGGATCGCGGAGGCGACGGGTGGGGCCTATTACCGGTCCGTGGACGGCGGCACCCTGCAGGAGATCTATACCTCCCTCCCCGCGGCGATCGCACGGGAACCCGAGGAAACCGACATCTCCGCTTTCTTCTTTGCCGGCGCCGCCCTCGTCCTCCTCGCGGAGTGCTGGCTCAGGTACGGGAAGGGGCGGATACTCCCGTGATCAGGAAGGCCCTCCTCATCTCCCTGCTCCTCCTTGCAGCCGTCCAGGCATGCAGCGCGGGGGAGGTCGTCCTCACCGCGGCGGAGAGCGAGTACACCTTTTCAATCGGCACCCAGGCCGGGATCGAGGTGGCGGCCAACAACACCGCGGGCGCGGAGACGAGGGGCACCCTCACCGTGGCCCTCAGGCCCGAGGGAGGCGGGGCAGGGCGGACGCAGGTGCGGGGTGTCATCCTCGGTCCGGGTACGACGACCGTCCCTGTAGCCCTCGGCACCTTCGACACCCCGGCAACATGCAGCCTTGAGATCACCTTCGCCTCCGCAAACGGGAAGGCGGCGGCCCTCAGGGGGATCACCGTCCACTTTGTCGAGAACGCAGAGCAGGTCGGGGAGAAAGAGACGAGCGGCCCTGTCAGTTCTGTACCTGAAACGGCCGGGCAGACTGGAGGGCGGGCGCCGACTTCCGGGAGAGTCGGTACGACCGACCGGGAGATCCAGGCAGGGCAGGCGGCGCAGGACGCGGCCGCCCTCAAAGAGGCTCTTCTGGGCGAAAAAAATCAGAAGAAGAAGGCAGAAAGCGATCTCCTCAAACGAGCAGAGGCGGACAGCGTTGTCAGGGACTTCGACCGCATGCTCAGGGCAGAGGGATTTGCACAGGCCGGGCGGTCTGCAGACCCGGACTCGGGCGCCTTCGCCCTTGCGTACAGGCGCGGGGGAGATGAAGCGGAGGTCAGCGGCGTGATGGAGGAGACACTCACCTATGCCGCCCTTGACTCCGGTGGCCCCCTCAGGGTGCCTGCGGTGCTCGAAGAGAACGCAACATTCGAGGACTATGCGGCCACACTCACCACAGAAGGACTCTCCCGCGGGCGGACCTGCATCAATGCCACCCACAAGCAGAGCACAATCGCCCTTGCATGGGGCGGTGAGGCTGCCTGGGTCAATGCCACCGTCGTCGCCGGGGAGGTGACAGAGGTGAACCTCCACAGGCACCTGAACTGGCTGCCCCTTGCCGCCCTGATGACGATCCTCGTCGCCGTGCTGGCGGCGGCCCTGCGTGCGGGCGGTCCGTCCGAGAAGCCGCGACAGGGAGAGAGTGACGAGGTGCAGGAAACTGCCCCTCTCTCGCCTGCCGCCATCCTTGCACGGGCGCGGGAGGAGTTCGGAAAGGGTGAAACGACCCTCGCGTACCGCAGCGCCGCACGGGCACTCAGGGTGCATATCTCGCAGACCCGCGGCAGGGGGACCGAACTCACCGACGAGGAAGCACTGGCACTCCTTGCAGGAGACGGTGCGGCGGCACCATGGGTGCAGGATGCCCTGCAGACCTGCAGCCGGGTCGCCTTTGCAGGGCAGACCCCCTCGAAAGATGAGTTTGAAGGTCTCGCAGAGGAGATCGGGCACCATGTCGGTGGTCGCGAGGAGTTCAACAGATATGATTAACACCATCCCCGCGGCGCCTGCTTCCACGCCGCATATTCCCCCATTTTAGGACCAATTCCGCAGGTTTTTATCAGCACCGGCGAAAACGAGTACAGGAGATTTCTATGACCGTCTATGTTGCAATGGACGACACCGACAACCTTGAGTCCCGCGGGACCGGGCGGCTTGCACGGGCCGTCGCCGACGACCTCGCGGAGACCTATACCGTGTACGGCGTCACACGCCACCAGCTCTTCGTCAATGAAGCAATACCCTACACCTCCCACAACTCCTGCGCAGTCATCCACCTCCCCGGAGCAGGGAAGGCTAACATCCCGGAGATATTCGAGAGAGCACGGGAGATCATGCTCGGCGACTTCGTCGAGGGGAGCGACCCCGGCCTTGCGGTCGCCACGGCAGAACAGGTCTCCCCCGCCCTCGTCGCCTTCGGCAAGGACGCCAAGTCCACCGTACTCACCCAGGAGAAAGCGCGGTCACTCGCCCGCAACCTCGGCATAAGGCTCGAAGGGCTTGGCGGCACCGAGGACGGCGTGATCGGGTGCATGGCCGGGATCGGGCTTGCCTCCACAGGCTACGA
>NZ_CALFSA010000095.1 GCF_937919355.1 uncultured Methanofollis sp.
TCAGCGAGTTCGAGAAGACGAAGTCTTCGCTGTCCGGGGGCGACGAGCGACAGCGAGAAGTCCCCCGGCGGAGAGGTCCACGCACTCGCCATGAAACTGTGGGGTCTGAGAAGAAAGAAAGGGAGATGATCAGGCAGACACTCGCCGCGGTGACTCCACGGAGACTGGCGACGAAAATCCCTCCCCACGGTGACGTTCAAGTGAGAAGGGAGCAGAGTAGTTCTGCATGTACGACGTTGCGGTGGTCGGCGCCGGGCCGGCAGGGAGTGCGGCGGCACGCGCCTGCGCAGAATCGGGACTCTCCGTCCTCTGCATCGAAGAGCACGCCGCGCCGGGCTTTCCCGTCCAGTGCGCCGGTCTCCTCTCGGTCAAAGCCCTTGAAGAGTGCCGCGTCTCTGAACGCTCTGTCCTGAACCGGGTCCGGGGTGCGAGAATCGTTGCCGGCACCGGGGCAGAACTCTGCTTCGATGCCGGGGTGACGAAGGCCTCGGTCGTCGACCGCGCCCGCCTCGACGCCGAGATGGCGGCGGCGGCGGCTGATGCCGGGGCCGAGTTCTGGCCGAAGACCGCCGTCGTCGGGAGAGAGGAGGGGCGCCTCGTCACCCGCGGGGCCTTCGGGAGACGAGATGCCGGAGCGCGGATGTTCATCGCCGCCGACGGGCCGCGGGGCGGCATGGCACGCATGCTCGGCATGGCGCGCTCGCCCGTCTACCTCTCCGGCATCCAGGCCGACGTCCCCCTTGACATGGACACCCGCTTCGTGGAAGTCCACCCCGGCGCCGCCCCGCAGTTCTTCGGCTGGGTGATCCCGACCGGGGAGGGAAGGGCGCGGGTCGGCCTCTGCGGCCTTCGCAATGTCAGGGAGGACTTCCAGACGTTCGCCGGGCCGTACCTGACGAGTTGCACACACCTTGTGACCGGCACCGTCCCTCTCGGCCCGATGCCGCGGACCTACGGCCACCGCACCCTCTTCGTCGGCGACGCCGCCGGACTTGCAAAACCGACCTCTGGCGGAGGCGTCTATACTGGTGTGCGGGCGGCGCGGCACGCTGCGGCCGTCGCCCTCGCCTGCTGCGAGAGGGACGATTTCTCCGACACCGCCCTCGCCGGATACGAGCAGAGGTGGCAGGCCGACTTCGGGCGCGAACTCGCCTTCGGTATGCGCTTTTTCCGGTTCAGGCAGGAACTCTCGGCGGCGCAGACCGACGCCCTCATCGCGAAGATGGCAGACCCCGCGATCACCGACCTGATCGTGCGCTACGGCGATATGGACCGCCCTGGCGTCCTCGCCCGTCGCCTTCTCACGAAACCATCCATCATCATGTCTCTCGGCACAATTGTCGGGCCATCAGTACGCACTTTTTTGAAGGAATGCGCATTCAACATGAATAGATAATACTTATATTCAAGAACGTGCTACTGAACTATGGTCACCATGCATATTCCAGATATCTTCATTCCTCTCTGGCAGAGCGCCATCTACTGGGTCATCGCTCTGATCTTCATCGCCCTCGCACTGCGGTGGGCACGGAACGAACTCGACGACGAGAAGGTACCCCTTATCGCCGTCCTTGCCGCCGGGATCTTCGCCATCCAGGCCTTCAACCTCCCGGTCGGCATGGGAACAACCGGTCACCTCGTCGGCGGCGCCCTTGCGGCGATCCTCCTCGGGTCACCCTATGCCGCGGTCTTCATCCTCACCCTCGTGCTCCTTGTCCAGGCTATCGTCTTCGGTGACGGCGGCATCACGACGATGGGCGCCAACATCATTAACATGGGCGTCATCGGCGGGTTCGTCGGTTTCTACACCTACAAGGGACTGATGGGCGTTATCGGTAATGTCTACCTCTCCGCAGGCATCGCCGCCTGGTTCGCCTGCCTCATCCCCGCACTCTGCGCATCCGTCGAGATGTTCCTCGCGGGCACCTTCCCCCTTGTCGAGGGCATGATCGCAATGGGCGCCTACCACGCGGCCATCGGGATCATCGAAGCAGTCATCACCGCCGGTGCGATCTACCTCATCGCCGCGGCGCGGCCTGACATGATGAAGACCGTCGAGGGGGTGGCGGCATGATGGATACGAAACAGTTCCTTGTCGCCGGCGTCGTCGTCGCCCTCCTCATCGGCGTCACCGCCGTCTTCTTTGCCGCGGGCGACCCCGACGGACTGGAGAGCACGGCCCTCGTCGTCCAGGGCGTGAAGGACCTCACCGGCCCGACACCCGAAGACGCCGACCCCGAAGCAGTCGGTCAGGACGTTGGTTTTGAGTACGAGGCCCCCATGCCCGACTACACGATGGGCGAGGACGCCGGCAAGATGGGTGAAGTCGTTGCCGTCGTCGCCGGCACTCTCCTTGCCCTCCTCCTCGTCCTCGGTGTCGGCAAGGCTGTCACGGCCTCAAAACACTGACTCTATATCTTTTTTTACCAAACAGGATACTGATGCACATTATCGAGACCCGCAACCTCACCTTCGCCTACCCGAACCGGCCCCCGGCCCTGAACAACGTGAACTTCATCGCCGGCAGGAAGGCACGGATAGCCGTGATCGGGGCGAACGGCGCGGGAAAGAGCACCCTCTTCAAGCACCTCAACGGCATCCTGAAGCCCACCTCGGGCGAGGTGCTCATCCACGGCGAACCCATCACGAAGGCGAACCAGAGGGAAGTGCGCAAGATCGTCGGCATCGTCTTCCAGAACCCCGATGATCAGGTCTTCGCGCCGACGGTCGAGCAGGACATCGCCTTCGGGCCGACAAACCTCGGTCTCGACGAGGAGACGATCCACCACCGCGTGGAGAGCGCGATCCGCCTCCTCAGTCTCGAAGAGATGCGCGACCGCCCGCCCCACCAGTTGTCGGGCGGCGAGAAGAAACGCGTCGCCATCGCCGGCATCCTGGCCATGGAGCCCCAGGTGCTCGTCCTCGACGAACCGACCGCCGGACTCGACCCGCAGGGCGTCGCCGACCTCATCGCCTTCATCAACACCCTGCCCGAGCGTTTCGGCATGACGGTGATCTTCTCCACCCACCACCTCGACCTCGTGCCCGAACTGGCCGACTATGTCTACGTGATGGACCACGGTTCGATCGTGGCCAGGGGGACGGTGCCGGAGATCTTCTCGCAGGCCGACCTCCTGGCGCGGACCCGCCTCGACATCCCGGTGCTCCAGAGGCTGATGCAGTCCCTGCGTGAGTCGGGCGTCCCCCTCGGCGAGGGCTACACCTACACCGAGGTCGAGGCGGCGTTCCTCTCCGCGTACCGGGGGAGGCAATGATCGAGGAACTCTTCGCCATCGAGCAGGTGGCGCAGGGGACAAGTCCCCTCCACCGCTGCGACGCACGGGTGAAGATCCTCATCGCCTTCGCCTTCATCATCGCCACTGTCGCATACCCGTACACGACCGGGGTCTATATCCCCTGCGCCGTCTTCCTGGCATTCTTTGCGGCCCTCTGGGCCATCTCCCGCATCTCCCCGAAAGAATACCTCAAGCGCCTCCTCCTCGTCCTGCCCTTCGGTTTCTTCCTCATCGTCTTCCAGATCTTCTTCACGAACCCGCACTATGCCGAGTTCCATCCCATCGTCACCCTCCCCCTCGGCATCGCCATCTATGCCGAGTCCGTGGAGTTCGCCACCATCCTTGCGGTAAAGTTCCTGGTCTGCATCTCCTTCATCATCCTGCTCTCGTCGACGACGACGATGCAGAGTATGCTCGAAGGCGCCGGGCGCCTCGGCCTCCCGGCAGAGTTCACCCTCATCCTAGGGATGATGGTCCGCTACCTCTTCCTCTTCGGGAGGATGTACGTCCGGGTCAACGCCGCCCTCCAGACCCGGTGCTTCGACGCCCTCGACCGGACGCTCCCCTACCGCTACCGGTTGAAGATGCTCGCCTACGAGATCGGGACGATCTTCATCAGGTCCTTCGAGCAGGGGGAGCGGACCTACACAAGCATGCTCTGCCGCGGCTACGGGAAGGACTCTCACCTCCTCATCACGAAAAAACCATTGAAGGTGATCGAATGGGCGTTTCTCGCCGGGACATTCGCCCTCATCATCGTCACCTCGGCCCTGACCTGGCTGGTCTAAAAACATTTCCCGCTACTTTTTTTTTTCGCCGTTCAGAAGGTCATGTCAGGGAGCCTGCCAGAGAGAGAGCCTGCCACCTCTCAAAGATGCAGATGCGACTGAGGTCGGCGGATAATTGTTGGATATATTTTGAATGCGGATATATTATCCACAGATATATCACGAAAAAAAGGAAATTTGAGGTGATATTGTCTATTGAATCGGGCCACAAACCCCACGTGCGTGAATGGCGCTTCACGCAACAGTGTGTGCGGAAGAGTATATGGCACTGATCACAATTGATTCATTTTGCAGAGGGACGTGCAAAAAAAGGCAGGGTAAGGGTTTTACCTGACCGGGATGATCAGGGAGCGCTCGCCTGCCGGCATGAACTCGCGGATCGCACCCTTTGCGAACTCGCGCCTGGGTTCGGAGAAGTCGAACTTCAGGGACGGGTCGGCGAAGGTGATCTTGATCAGGGGCTCGAGACAGAACGCGTCGCCGCGGCTGTAGTGGGAACCGGCGACGATAGCGGCGTACTCGCCCTGGTGGCCGACGTTCATTGCGTAGTTCGGGTAGTTCGGGCCACGGAGTTCGCCCATCAGGCCGCGGTCAGGCTCCATGGAGAGGGAGTTTGCTGAACCGCACTGGTCCTGCAGGTCGTAGCCGAAGAAGCCGAGCCTGGACCATGCATCCTTGTGGATGATCATGGAGAGGTACCAGCCGTTGAGACCGGCGTTGGAGTTGCCGGTTGCAATTGCGGTGGAGAGACCGGAGGCTGCAGCCATGACACCGGCACGCTGGGAGCCGCCGAAGTGGTCTTCCATCATGGTCGGGAACTGCTCGTACTGCTCGAGGGCGTTGAGGGTGACCTCGGTGGAGATGTCGTTGACGACGTCCTGGGTCGGCTTGACCTTGTCAGCCGGGGACGGGTTCTTCCAGTCGACCTTGTACTTGTCCTTGATGTAGTCCATGCCGTAGTAGGTGAACTCATCGAGGATGTTGTCGGTGTATGCGGCGGTCGCGTACTGGGTGAAGCCGACACCGCCGGACATGTAGGAGCCGAGCCAGATCTGGTCGAAGAGTGCGCAGCCCGCACCGACGACCTCAAGGGAGGCCTTTGCCGGGTCGTTCGGGTACTTGCGGTCGGCCTGGATCATATCGGCGAAGTTGCCGAACTTGATGCCACCGGGCTCGTTCGGGCCACGTGCACGGCGTGCCGGGAGGATGTCGGCCATCTGGATGACGCCGGCGTGCTTTGCAGCGAAGGAGAGGTCGGCGACTGCCGCTTCACCGGCGCACATGCGGTATGCAGCGATGAAGGACATACCGATCTGCATCGCAGACCAGCGGGAGGTGGTGCCGCCGTCGCACGTCCTGGAGACGATGGACGGGATGTGGATTGCCTGGAACATCGACTTGCCGACTTCGGCCTTGAGTTCCTCGGCCTGCTTCTTCGGGAAGAGCTTCTCGATGTTCAGGAGGAACTGGGGCTCGATGTCGTCGGCGAGTTCGTCGTCGCCGGTGAAGACCTTCACGTAGCAGTCGTCGGTGAGTGCCGGGTGGGTCTCGACCATGTGTTCCTGGACGACTGCGCCGCCGGGCATGGCGTGGTTGAGGATGTGGAGGTACTCGTTGATCGTCTCAGGGGTGACTTCCTTGCCGAGACGCTTCTGCAGGGTGGCGTGGGCCATGTCCATGCCGACGATAACGGTCCTGCGGATGTCGTCCCACATCTGCTGCATGGCAGCGTTGTTGACGAAGTGGAGGTCGTCGCCCTCGACGAAGACGCCGGTGCCGGAGA
>NZ_CALFSA010000096.1 GCF_937919355.1 uncultured Methanofollis sp.
ACGACAGAGCGCTCCGTCCCCATCCCCGACGAGGTGCGGGACATCCTCAGACTCTGGAGGCCGAGCCCGCTGTACAGGGCGCGGCGCCTCGAAGCCTACCTGAAGACGCCGGCGAGGATCTACTACAAGTGGGAGGGGGTCAGCCCGCCGGGGAGCCACAAACCGAACACGGCGGTGCCGCAGGCCTACTACAACATGAAGGAGGGGATCGAGAGGGTCGCCACCGAGACCGGCGCCGGGCAGTGGGGTTCCTCCCTCGCCTTTGCGACCTCCCTCTTCGGCATGGCCTGCACCGTGTACATGGTCAGGTCGTCCTATGCCCAGAAACCGTACAGGAAGAGCATGATGCAAGTCTACGGGGCCGAGTGCATCCCGTCGCCGAGTGAGAAGACGGCCGCGGGCAGGAAGGTCCTCGCCGACCATCCCGACACGCCGGGGAGCCTCGGCATCGCGATCTCCGAGGCGGTGGAGGACGCCGTGAGCCACAAGAACACGAACTACGCCCTCGGTTCGGTCTTAAACCATGTCTGCCTCCACCAGACAATCATCGGCCTCGAAGCCCGTGAGCAACTCGCCATGGAGGACGCCTATCCTGACATGGTCATCGGGTGCGTCGGCGGCGGATCGAACTTCGCCGGCATTGCCTTCCCCTTCGTCGGGGAGAAACTCCGCGGCAGGCACCCGGAGACAGATGTCGTCGGCGTCGAACCCGCCGCCTGCCCGACACTTACGAAAGGGCTCTATGCCTACGACTACGGCGACATTGCGGGCCTCACGCCCCTCCTGAAGATGTTCACCCTGGGCCACGACTTCGTGCCACCGGCGATCCACGCGGGCGGACTGCGGTATCACGGCGTCTCGCCCCTCGTCGCCCACCTCGCCGACTCCGGTGCGGTGCGGGCGGTCTCCTACCACCAGAGCGAGGTCTTCGAGGCGGCCCTCACCTTTGCGAGGACCGAGGGCATCATCGTCGCCCCCGAGTCGGCCCATGCCGTGAAGGCGGCGATCGACGCCGCCCTCGCCTGCCGGAAGACCGGGGAGGAGAAGGTGATCCTCTTCAACAACTCGGGCCACGGCAACTTCGACTTCGCAAGTTATGACGCCTATCTTGCGGGCGGCCTCCCCGACTATGAGTATCCGGCCGAACTGATCAGGGAGTCGCTTGCGCACCTGCCGAAGGTGGGGTGATACCTGCCCGGATTCCAGCCCTTTTTTTTCGCCATACTGTGGTAATCCCGGGAATCGGGATTATGGAAACAGTATTATAGTGCCGTCATGTATGGCAGGTGGAGGTACGGGAGTATGTACCCTGTCATGGCGGCGGAGACGGCAGAGGAGGAGCAGGTGGCCCCCTCTCTCTGCCCCTCCGCGCCGTGCCCGGACGTCGAGGCCCGCGGCGAGCATGGGAATGCTCCCCGGCTATCGGAGAGACAGGCCGCATCTGCACCAGATGCCGGGTCTATGAGATGATGGAGAGCAGTCCGGGATGTGAGGTCGGAGGTGCCGCATGGTGAGGTACAGGTGCGATGTCTGCCAGGTCTTCGAGTACGACCCCTTGCGGGGCGATTCGGTCACCGGCGTCAGGCCGGGCACCGAACCCTCCGCCTTTCCCGATGACTGGCAGTGTCCGGTCTGCCGATCAGACCGGTCCCACCTGAAGATCATTGAACCGGAACCGAAAAAGACCGTGGAACAGACGGTCGTCTGCCCTGTCTGCGGAGCCACACATGCCATCACGGTCTCCCATTACGGCCTCGGTTATACGGAGGGCTATCTCGGGGAATGGCGGCGGGAAGCCGACCTTCTGGAAGTTCACATGGCCGAGATCCACCGGATCGCCGCCACAGGGGAGTCGATAGTCGAGCCGATGCGGACGCGGCGGCCGGTCGTATCCTGGGACGACATCCTCGTCCTCGGCGCTCAACTGGCCCGGATACCCCTGAATGCCGACGAAGAGGTGAGGACGAGGACGGTGATCGGCCCGGAGGCCAGGCGCCCCCTGGTGATCGAGACCCCGGTCTATATTACCCACATGTCCTTTGGGGCCCTCTCCAGAGAGACGAAACTTGCACTTGCCCGCGGAAGCGCCGCCGTCGGCACGGCGATCGGGTCGGGGGAGGGCGGCATCCTCCCCGAGGTGCTGGAGGCCTCGCACCGCTATATCTTCGAGTACGTGCCGAACAGGTACAGCGTGACCCCGGAGAACCTTGCGAGGGTGGACGCCGTCGAGATCAAGATCGGGCAGTCTGTAAAACCCGGCATGGGAGGTGACCTCCCCGCGGAGAAGGTGACCCCCGAGATCGCGGCGATGCGGGGCGTCCCGCCCGGCACAGACGTCATAAGCCCGGCGCACTTCACGGAGATCAGGGACGCGGACTCCCTCCGTGCGGTCGTCTCTGACCTCAGGGCGGCGACGGGCGGCAGGCCCATCGGGGTGAAGATCGCCGCGGGCCACATCGAGGACGACCTTGCGGTGGTGACGGCCGCGGGCCCTGACTTCGTCACCATCGACGGGAGACCGGGTGCCACTGGTGCCGCTCCTCTCTTTGTGAAGGACGCCACATCGGTGCCGACGCCCTTCGCCCTCCACCGGGCGAGGACGTACCTTGACCGGCACGGCGGAGAGGGGATCTCCCTCGTGATCACAGGCGGCTTCAGGGTCTCCTCCGACTTTGCAAAGGCCCTTGCCCTCGGCGCAGACGCCGTCGCGATCGGGACCGCCGCCCTGATGGCCTGTGCCTGCCAGCAGTACCGCCTCTGCAACACCGGCAAATGCCCTGTCGGGGTGACGACGCAGGACCCTGTCCTGCGGGAGCGGTTGCGGGTCGAGATCTCGGCACGGCAACTCGAAAACTTCCTCCGCGTCTCGACGGCCGAACTCCGCGACTTCGCCCGTCTCACCGGTCACGACGACGTGCACGCCCTCTCCGTCGACGACCTCTGCACGACGGACACTGAGGTCTCCGGCTACACAGGTATCAGACATGCGTGAGAGGCGATGCGCTCCGGCGGTGACGCCGCCACACCTGCACCGTTTATCCGTCGAAAAACATCCGGAATGTGGGCCTCTACGGGCACACTTCTGCACCCCTATATAGTTGCGCCGTCGACCGCACCTCTATGGAACTCCTCTCTGCCGGCGTCCTGACCCCGCTCATCATCCCCCTCGTCGTCTTCGGGGCGCGGGCGATAGACGTCAGCCTCGAAACCCTGCGGATCATCCTCCTTGCCCGGGGCGGCCGCCTCCTCGTCCCGGTCATCGCATTCTTCGAGATCATCCTCTGGCTCCTCTCCCTCGGTCTCGTCGTCAACGACTACACAAACCCGGTCTTCCTCCTCTCGTACGCCGCCGGGTTTGCGACAGGGAACTACGCGGGCATTCTCCTTGAGGAGAGACTCGCTATGGGCCTCTGCGTCCTCCGCGTGATCACGCCGCGGGAGGACGCACCTCTTGTGGACGCCCTCAGGGCCACGGGTTACGGCGTGACCGTTGTCGGGGCCGAGGGCCTCCAGGGACCGTGCACCATCCTCTACTCGGTGGTGAAGCGCTGCGACCTCCCACGCCTCGCCGGTCTCATCGAGGGCATGAACCCCCGCGCCTTCACCACCATCGAGGACGTCCGCTCTGCGACGAAGGGTACCTTCCCCAGGTCGGGGCACCGCTCAGACTACCTGGGCCGGGTGACCAGGACGGGAAAGTGAGTATCCTCCAATTTATCCTTTATTTTGGGCGGCACCGGAGAAATGCCGCGGTTTCATGCTCGACCACCCACAGGCCCGATGCCCGGATCTTTTTCAGGGTCACCTCGCGCGGCTGGTGGCCGTCGTCGATCACCAGCACGCCGCCGGGCTTTATGATCCTGTGAAGTTCTCCAAGGAAGGCGGACGGGTCCCGGATCATGTGGAACATATCGAGGGCATAGACGAGGTCGGCGGTCCCGGCCGGGAGGCCCGAGTCATAACCCCGGGCGAGGACAGGGACGACATTGATAAGTCTCTCCTCCCTGACCCGCCTGACCACCGCCTCGATTGCCAGTTCATGGATGTCGACGGCATAGAGGCGGCCTGTCCTGCCGACCCGCCTGGACGCACCTGCTATATACCTGCCCGGACCGCAGCCATAGTCCACAACGGTCATCCTCTCCCTGATCCCGATCTGGTCAAGGAGTCTGTCGGGCGGCCAGATCAGATCCTGGATCCTGAAGAAGGCCGACATGATCCGGAAACCGGTGTCAGACATCCTCTCTCCAGCCCGCGCCTGCATGCCTGATCCTCCCCGCCCATTCATCTAAATGGGCAAGGAGGCCCCGGTCTTTCGGCCGGGGAGGAATTGCCCGTCACCTCCGATATCGTTTTGTGCTCCCATGATCAGCATATGCATGTGATCAGGACAATCACGTTCAAACTTCTGTTGCCTGAAGGTGGTCCCTCTACTCTCCTCGATACGATGAGGGCCTATTCTACTGCGTTCTCTGCCTCTGCACAGTGGGGGTTCGAGAACCAGACGTGGAGTAAGGTGGAGAACCACAAGGCGACCTACAAGGGTGTTCGTGAGTCTGTTCCTGATCTTCCGTCCTCTCTGGTGCAGGGTGTGCGAGACTGTGCGTGCGAGGCCCTGAAAGCCACCAAGTGTAAGACCATACCAGAACGAAAACACCTCGCCGCTATGCGATACAACCAGCGGGTCATTACGGTGAACC
>NZ_CALFSA010000097.1 GCF_937919355.1 uncultured Methanofollis sp.
GTGGTACGACGGGATGACCCGGGGTACAGACCCGATCCCGCTTGTATGGGTGGTGTGGTTCGACGACGACCACTACCGCTCTCTCACGTACCCCGGCGACGCCAATGCATTTGTTGACGCCCACACCGGCGAGGTGCTTCTCTGCTCCTACCATCCCGATGCGACCTGAGGTGAGAGGATGGAGATCGGACGGATCTGCACCATCGCGGAAAAAGAGTTCGCCGAGAACATCAGGGGACGACATTTCCTTCTCGTCCTTGCCCTCTTCCTCGTCCCGGTCGGATTCTTCGGACTGGCATATAAAATAACCGAGATATCCTGGGTCGTGGATGCCCGAACAAGTGCCTCACGGGAGATTATATCATGAAAAAATTCATCTTTGCTCTTATCACAGTCCTCGCCCTTCTTGCCATTATCGCCTGGAGCGGCCTTCTGCCGGCGTCGTCCGGAGGACCGCCGGCCCCGCCTTCCCCCGCGGGCAACCTGACACCGACACCAGAGGTGACACCGACACCGGGGATAGACGCGCAGGAAGCGGAAAAGAAGGCGGAAAAAGTCGCCCTCGAGATCTTTCCGGAGGCGCAGATCGACCGGACGACCGTCGAACTCACCGGCGATGGAGATTACTTCCTCTATGCATGCGAGGTCTGGACACAGGACGAAAAAAATATCCAGGTGTGGATCGAACCCGCAGCCGGCGATATCCGTCAGTTTGATGTAAATGGGCAGATGATCGGTCGACCTGCCGAACCTGTCGTTTCGATGGACGATGCGCGGGAGACCGCACAGGCGTACGTCGATGAAAAATCAGGCGGTGCCGACCTGACACAGCCCTCGGAACAGTATAACCCCTTTTCCAGCGGAGCGTTCGGAACCGTGGCCGGCAGGTATTCCTTCAACTATGATCGCCTGATCCGGGGCGTCCCCTGTGATTCCGACAGTTATTCCATTTCTGTCGACGCGGTGACGGGCGAGGTCTGCAGGTACTGGAAACAGTGGAAAACCGACGAAGCCCTCTGCACCGCCGACACGGTCCCATCGGTCTCAGGGGACGATGCAAAGGACGCCGTCCGGGCGTACCTGAAGGAGACGTGGGGCGACCTGCCCAGCCTTGAGATCCATACGGCCGACCTCGTGTGGTACGACGCACCTTACTTCATGAAAATCAGAGGTACAGACCCGATCCCGCTTGTATGGGAAGTGCGTTTCGACGACGACCACTACCGCTCTCTCACGTATCCACGCATGGCCGATGCATTTGTCGACGCCCACACCGGCGAGGTGCTGAGAAGTTCCTACCATCCTGATGCGGCCTGAGGTGAGAGAATGGAGATCGGACGGATATGTGCAATCGCGGAAAAAGAGTTCGCCGAGAACATCCGGGGACGACGTTTCCTTCTCGTCCTCGCTCTCTTCCTCGTCCCGGTCGGATTCTTCGGACTGGCATATAAAACACTAGAGATATTCGGGGTCGTGGATGCCCGAAAAGGTGCCTCACGGGAGATTATATCATGAAAAAATTCATCTTTGCTCTTATCATTGTCATCGCCCTTCTCGCCGCTGTCGTCTTGAGCGGCTTTCAGTCATCACCGTCCGGAGGACCGCCGGCCCCGCCTTCCCCCGCGGGCAACCTGACACCGACACCAGAGGTGACACCGACACCGGGGATAGACGCGCAGGAAGCGGAAAAGAAGGCGGAAAAAGTCGCCTTTGAGATCTTCCCGGACGTGAAGATCGACCGGACGACCGTCGAACTCACCGGCGAGGGAGATTACTTCCTCTACGAATGCGTGGTCTGGACGGAGGACGAAAAAAAGATCCAGGTGTGGATCGAACCCGCAACCGGCGATATCCGTGACTTTGTTGTAAATTGGCAGATGACCGGTCGACCTGCCGAACCTGTCGTTTCGATGGACGAGGCGCGGGAGACCGCACAGGCGTACATCGATGAAAAATCCGGTGGTGCCGACCTGACACAGTCCCTGGAACATTACAGTCCTCTCCCCCGCCCCCCCATCGGGACGGTAGCCGGGGAGTATTTTTTCAATTATGATCGCCTGATCCGGGGCGTCCCGTGCCTCAGCGACGGTTATAGCATCCGTGTCGACGCCGTGACGGGTAAGGTCTGCGGATACTGGAAATGGTGGAAGACCGACGAAGCCCTCTGCGTCGCCGACACGGTCCCGTCTGTCTCAGGGGAAGATGCAAAGGACGCCGTCCGGGCGTACCTGAAGGAGACCTGGGGCGACCTGCCCGGCCTTGACGTCCATACGGCCGACCTCGTGTGGTACGACGGGATGACCCGGGGTACAGACCCGATCCCGCTTGTATGGGTGGTGCGTTTCGACGACGACCACTACCGCTCTCTCACGTACCCCCATGACACCAGTGCATTTGTCGACGCCCACACCGGCGAGGTGCTTCTCTGCTCCTACCATCCTGATGCGGGCTGAGGTGAGATGATGGAGATAGGACGGATATGTGCAATCGCGGAAAAAGAGTTCGCCGAGAACATCAGGGGACGACGTTTCCTTCTCGTCCTCGCCCTCTTCCTCATCATCGCGGCCATCGGGGCATGGCAGGGCATCCAGGACTACACCGCCGCCCTCGAAAGGTACATGCAGACCCTCCAGGTCGCCGGCACCGGCGCTTTTTCGTCGATAGCGCGTGTCCGCCCTTCGGTCCTGGACGTCTTCATGCGTATGGGCGGGGCGATGTCGACTCTCGGGGCGGTTCTCGGCATCGCCGTCGGCTTCGACCTCATTTCAGGCGAGAAGGAGGACCACTCCCTGAAGATGCTCCTCTCCCACCCGGTGTACCGGGACGAGGTGATCACCGGCAAGGCCCTCGGCGGCATCGTCTCGGTGGCGTTCGCCATGGCGGTCGCCCTCGGCATCGCGATCGCCCTCCTCCTCATCTCCGGCCACGTCCCCTCGGCCGACGAGGCGGGGTTCATCCTCATCTTCGGGCTTGTCTCCTTCCTCTACCTGACCTGCGGGTATGCGATCGCACTTGCCATGTCGGTCGTCGCCGACAGGAGCGGGAAGGCGCTGCTCTATGCACTGGTCGTCTTCTTCTTCCTCTCCTCCGTCGTCCCGGCGGCAATGACCCTTGCCGCCGATGGGATCGCAGGGGAAGAACCGGATAAACCGACCCCTGTCGACGACTCCGACCTGGAGACATGGAACGCCTACCTGGAGGAGCGGAGGGACCGCGACAAGATGCGGAACGCCATTGTCATGACCGGATACATCGTCTCGCCGCAACTCAACTACGCCGAGGTCTCCCGCGCCGTCACCCAGCCCCTCATGTACCTGAACATGCACGGCGACCCGGACGAGGCGTGGTCGCACTTCGACGAGGACGACCTGGACTACGCCGAGGTCCTCGGACACCTCTGGAAGAACATCGTCGCACTCCTCCTCGTCCCGGCCGCATTCTTCGGACTCGCATATGTCGCATTCCTGAGGATGGACATCAGGTAATACGGCAGGGGGGGTCGATCTCCCGCATTCCCGGATCGCGGGAGCATCCCCTCTGTCATGGGCCCTCTTCCCTTGCACACGCGGCCTTTGCCGTCTTTTTTTGCATCCCTATCCTCCTGCGTAACGGTGATGGTGTACAGGGCATGCAACCATTCCAACGCGTAGACGATCTGCACAGAACAGATATATAAAACAACAGAGATATTCCAGACACGGAAGATCGATTCGGACCGTCGGCACGGTCCCCCGACAACCCGGGGAGGGAAAAATATGGACAAAAATGGTATGGGGAGAGGAGTGCTCCTCCTTCTTGCGGCGGTCATCATTGCGGCCGTGATCGTCGGCAGTGTCCTTCTCACGGACCTGAACAGAGAAACGCAAAAAGAAACAATCCGCCAGGTCATCCCCGAGATCAGCGAGAAGGACCTGGAAGACCTCGCCACCCGTCCGGTCTATGCCGCCTACGGGCGGGTCCAGAAAAACCAGGACCTCGACGCCATACTCAGGTCGGCAGACCCCGACCTCGAAGAGAGACACTTTTTCTATCCCGAAGGCCCGGTCTTCGGCTATAGTATCAATCGCCTCGACTGCATCATGGTCTATCTCGACGAAGAAGCGGCGATCAACAGGACGACGACGGACGAGATCTACGGGGTCATCGAGTCCCATGCCCGTGCAGGGGGGACGAACACCACCCCCGTCCTCTTCGTCCGCACCCTCCAGATCACCCTGAACACGACCCTCCTGCGCCCGGAGAGAGAGAGTGCTCAACCGACCCCGCGGGAAGGCACACCCTATCTCGACATCCACAGTGCAGGGGACCAGAGCGTCCTCCTGTATCCCGAGGACGAACGCTACCTGGCCATCGAGGCGGAATGCCGCGATTTGATCAGGGGCATCAATGCGCAGATCAAAACGAGTTATACCCGTGATGACCTGGCGGCGATGAAAAGGAACGGCACCTATGTGGCACTCCACTTCACCGATCCCACGACATTCGAGACAAGGCATATCGTCGACGGGTCGCCGCGGCAGATCACCATCAGCGAGGCCGTCTTCTTCCTGGACAGGGAGGAGGAGAGAAACATGGTCATCACGCCGGGTCAGTCGGGTTCAAGCGCTGTCTGGACGACGTCGCATGACCGCGCAACCCTGAGAAAAATGGCCGTGTCCGCCCTCATCGACAAGGGACACAGCGGCACGTCCTCCGGGAAAAATTTCACGTACACCTCCGTGCCCCTCCCGCCTGTCCCTGAAAAGGTCGTCCTCTATACCGTCGTGAAACCGGAGATCACGGCGGAGAACGTCTCGACGATGGCGGAGAGAACGGGCCTGAGAGGGACGGTGCGGGAGGCGGACGGCCAGTTTATCCTCTCCGACAGTCCGTACTCGCTGGAAGTCCACAGGCAGTCCGGGCGTATCGCCCTGATCGACATCTCCCGCTGGATGATGCCGAATGCAAGGGACCTGCCGGCAAACCTCCCCCCGGACGAGAGGGCGGCCGAGATCGCGGCACAGTATCTGACTGACGCAGGGCTGATGACCTCCGACGCCGTCCCGTGCGGTGTCGAGCACCCGCGGATCGTCACCAGCAACGAGAACGGCGAGGTTGTCGGCATCGCCTATGAGGCGGTCCAGATCTCGTACTGCCGCACCATCGACGGCCGACCGGTCGTCGGGTCAGAGATGATGGTCGACATCGGCGGAGGCGGGGACGTTCTCCACGTCTACAGGATCTGGAGAGACTACGCACCAGGCGAGGAGATCGCGATCATAACGCCACAGAAGGCACTGGAAGAACTGAAGGTCCTCGGCGTGCCGGCAGACCCGATGCGGCGACAGACAGTGGAGATCACGGCGATCGAACTCGGGTACTATGAAGCCGGGGCGACGGAAGACCCCACATATCTTGTCCCGGTCTACATCTTCAGGGGCACCGTGACCGACGGGAGTACAGAGACGCCTTTCGTCAGGTACGTCGCCGCATCTCCCGAGTTCAGGGGGGAGATCCCGTGGACGAAGTCATAGAGATGGATGGAAAAACAGGAAAAGACAGGCAGAGAGACCCCTGACCATGGAAATCAGACACATACTCACCGTCATTGCCGTCCTGCTGATCGCGCTCCCTTCTCCGGGCCTTGCATCAGACAGAACGGAGGAGATATCTCTCATCGTCAGGTCCCCGGTCGACGGGGCAGAGGCCTGGATCGACGTCGTCCCACCCCACATCGCAGTCGTCGGGAATGTCAGCGCCCCCGCGGGCGTCAGGGAGGTGCGTGTGCAGAGCGGGGCGGGAGAGGTCTCGTGCGGAAACAGGACAACATTCGCATGCTCCGTGCCTGTCTCGACGGGAGAAAACACGATCACCGTCGTGGCGATCGACAACTCCGGGAACAGAGAAGAGGAGACCCTGAACGTGACCGTTCACATCGGTCTGCCCCCACCGGAGGCGATCACCGTCTCGGGCAGGGTGACAGACCCCGGAGGCAACCCGATCCCCGGCGCATCGGTGAGATTTGAGTCAGGCATAGGACTGGCACCGGACAACACACCTCTTGCGGTGACGACCGTAACAGGGCCGGACGGAAGGTACCTGATAGAAGACGCAATCGGGTACCAGCAGACGATCAGGGTCGATAAGGAAGGATATCTCCCCCTCAGGCGTGAGATCGCCTTCGAGAACCTGACGAACACACTCGACCTGAAGATGGATCCTGAAGGCCGGAATGCACCAGGGTTCGGCCTCCTGATCGGTGTCTTTGCCCTCCTCGGGGCATCGCTGCTCCTCCGGGTCAGGAGACGATGAGAGGTCCGCCAAAGCACATATCCCCCTCCAGAGAGGATCATCATATATGACCCTCCATCCGGCACCTCCCTTCGACCTCTTCAACGTCTCCTTCGAGCGCATCTACGACCCGACAATGCACCTCCTCTTCGCCTTCGACGGCCAGGTCGACGAAGAGAGGCTGAAGGAGGCGACGCTCCGCCTCGTCGCCGCGAACCCCTATCTCGGGTGCCGGTTCGCGGAGAGGGACGGCATGCCCCGCTGGGAGAGGATCGCGGAGGAGGAGTGGGACCGCGCCTTCGTCGTCCTCCCGCCCGGAGCGGCGATGCCTCCCGCACCCCTCGACGTCCGCCAGGGGCCGCAGTTGCGGGTGAGTCTCCTGCGGGAGGACGGGGGCGACCAGGTCGTCGTCACCTGCCACCACGGTTTCTCCGACGCCCGCGGCCTCATGGACCTCGCACGAGACCTCTTTGCAACCTACCGCGGGGTCGCGCCGGAACCGACCGGGTGGTACGACCGGGGAGCGGACCGGGTCCTCGCAAGGTTCTCCCCAGAGGAGATAGAGAGGGCGCGTGAGGCTGAGGAACCCTTCGTCGACAGGTGGCGCTTCCCCGTCGAGAAGACAGGGCGGGGGACGCCCCACATCGCATACCGGACTCTCCCCCCCGACTCTCTCCGCCGGACGAAGGCGTTCGGGAAAAAACACGGCGCCACCGTGAACGACGTCATGATCGCCGCCTTCTTCCTCGCCCTCCTGAAGAGCAGGGACGACCCCGCCGACCGCAACGCACCCCGCTCACTCCTCACCTCGGCAGACCTCCGCCGCTTCCTCGACCACGCCGTCCCGCCCATGAACCTCTCCATCGCCTACGATGTCACCCTCACGGCCGGAGAGGGAGCGGGCCTGGAAGACGTCATCGACCAGGTCACGGCGGCGACGAGACGGCGCAAGGCGAACGG
>NZ_CALFSA010000098.1 GCF_937919355.1 uncultured Methanofollis sp.
TTATATATGATGGTGCAGTGATAGCACCGCCGTCCCCGTCCCCGTCCCCCGGATTTTGCGGTCCGGGGCGATCGCCGGCAGGATCCGGTCTGCCCATTACTCGCCATATCTCATCTTAAATTGGAAATAGGGTGTGAATATCCCCTGTCCCTCCCGTCGTGTCCTGCGGTGTCGGGGTGCCCCTGCCCGTCCGGGAATTTCGGCCCTGCGCCGCGATATTTTTCGCCTAAATCGCGATATAACGTGCACTTATGGCCAGATTAGAATAGATATCTTTATAAGTCGAGTCCTGACACCTTATGATATCCAGCCTCTGATGAGGTCTGGAGGTGAAAACGATGAAACAGTTCGCACAGGAGAAGAATGAAGAAGCAGTGTCGCCGGTCATCGGCGTCATCCTCATGGTCGCCATCACGGTGATCCTCGCGGCCGTCATCGCCGCATTCGTCTTCGGCATGGCCGGAAACATGTCCTCTTCCAAGAGCGTTGCCGCCACGGCAGCCCACACTGTTGATGGAGACAAGCAGGTGATCTCCGTCACATACCAGGGTGGCAGGGACGCCGGTCTTGTTGAGAACGTCAGTGTAAACGTCAATGACGGTAAGGTAAAGACGACATTCCCCGGTAATGTTTCCGTTGGTGACTCTTTGAAGATTAATTCGAGTGTCAATACGGGCAACAAGAACCACGTCGTTGTCACGGCATCGTTCACTGACGGCGGTTCTCAGGTCATCCTCGACACCTACGTCTGAACCCCAATCCCCTTTTTCTTTTTGAGGGCGGAGGAGACCTATGGTCCAATCCAATGAGCACGAAGATGCGGTCTCTTCGACCGTCGCCACCATCCTCATGGTCGCCCTCACCGTGATCCTCGCCGCCCTTGTCGCGTCCTTCTCCCTCGGCACACTCGGGGGCACCCCCGACAACGGAATCGTCGGGGCGAAGGCCGTCAGAACGGCCGAAGGTGCGGTCCTGGTCACCTATGTCGGCGGCGACGGTCACGACGCAGTCGACCACCTGAACTGGACGATCGACGGCACGGAGCAGACCGACAGTCTCGCCGCCGTCGTCGGGGCGTCGGCCATCAATACAACAGTATCCACAGACCCCGGCAAAAGACACCGGGTCATGGTCATGGCGACATACAGCGACGGGTCGTCGCAGGTCGTCATGGACGCCGTGGTCTGAGCAGGGGGCAGGGGGCCGGAACCCTCCCCCGCACATCTCTCCCCTCAAAAAAATGATTGGATGATTGTTTCAGTGAACAGCGTGAAACCTATGCCTCGAACCATGTGGAGATGTGATATGTACAGGATCAACCGGCCCTTTCTCGCCTCTCTCCTCGCCCTCACCCTCGTCCTCCCTCTCAATGTCTATTGTATCGGCACTCTCCTCGGGGCCGGTCTCCAGTTTCCCCTCTTCCGGTACCAGCAGACCTACCTCGGGACAAGCCTCATCTTCCTCACCCGCGACCTCGACTATGTGACCACAGGCATCCGCGCGGGTCGCACCGCCCGCTCCATCGTCCTCGGCTGCGTCGGCACCCTCTTCCTCATCGCCGCAATCACCACCCTCATCATCAGGTGGCAGGCGGCGTACGACACCGTGAGAAAACCCCTCGCCCTCCTCCTCGCTGGCGCCTGCGTGGCGTACCTCGCCTCGGCAATCGCCCAGTACGGCCCCCTCTTCCACGGCCCCGCAGGGTTCTGCATCCCTGTCGGCCTTCCCCTCATCGCAGGGGTCGCGTGGTGGGCGTACAATGCCGGGGAAGACGATGAATCCGACGGGGCCGGCGATCTTCCGGGACCTGAAAGTGATGAAGTCCCATCTGGAGATCCCAGATAACCCATGGCGGCGGCGAGGAGGCGGACCCGGTGTTCGCCACTCTCTGCCAGGACACGCTCTCCTGGTCAGGTGCTTCCAAACTATTATCAGACGATACGGCGATAATAATAATC
>NZ_CALFSA010000099.1 GCF_937919355.1 uncultured Methanofollis sp.
CACTTCCCGGCACCCGGTCCCTGATAGGGCTCTGTCGAGATGACGACGAACCGCGTCGTGTTCTCCTCCGCGTCCTGGATATTGCCGGCGACGATGGGGACCCCGAACCTCTCCGCGGCCTCTGCGGTGGTGACCGCCGCCGCGGCCGTGCCCGGCCGCACCTCCCTTGCGCTCGCCGCGTTCGAGGAGGTGTGGACCACAGGCACGCCGAGGGCGTCGACACAGCCCGAACACTGTTCATGGGCCTGCGGATGGGCGTAGATAGTCTCGATCTCCTCGATTCCCACGAAAGAGGCGAGGTGGAACCTGATCGGCACGTAGACCTCCGCGGTGATGAAGACAGGATTGCGCAGAAGGCCGTCGAGGGTCGGGCCGACACCGCCGGCCTCGCTGTTCTCGACCGGGACAAGACCGTCGCCTTTCCCCGCGGCGACATGCGCAAAGACGGCGCCTATGGTCGGGAGGAGCACGACCTCCTCGGCGAGGTGCCGGGCGAGGGCGTGGGAGAAGGTGCCCTCGGGCCCGAGGGCCGCCAGCCTCACTTTTCTGCCAGACATCGTATCAGCGCCTCCGAGTCTTCGGTCGCACGCGGGATGTAGTCGGCAAAGAAGGCGGCGTCCTTCCGGAAGAGACGGGCGAATACCTCGTCGTCGCCGCTCTCCACCGCCCTGCGGACCTCGTCTGCGGCGGCCGCGAAGGTGTCGAGGACTTCGGGGACAGCAGGGTTCTCCCCGAGAATCGGGCCGTACAGGTCGGGGTCCTGCCCGAGTATCCGCCCGATCACCGCCATCTCGATCTGGTAGACAGGACTCGTGACAGAGAGGAGGGCCGGGAGGTCCACGGAGAGGCGCCGCATCGTCCCGGCAAGGGTGAGGGTGGTGAAGTGGGTGAGGCCCTGGACCACCGCCATCAGTCTGTCGTGCTCCAGGGGGTCCATCTCTGTCACCTTCGCCCCGGCCTCCCTGAAGACGGCAAGGACCGCGTCGGCATGCTCCGGGGCGACACGCGCCGGGCAGGCGACGACCGTCTGGTTCTGCAGGGAGGACACAGACGGCCCGAACATCGGGTGGAGGCCGAGGACTTCGGCCTTCGTCTCCAGCATCGCCGCCACGGGCATCGCCTTGAGGGAGGTGAAGTCGCAGAGGAGGTGGTCCTCAGAGAGGAGAGGGGCGATCTCCCTGATCACCGGGACGGTGCTCCGGATCGGGACAGAGACGATGACGACCCCGGAGGCCCGGACAAGGTCGGCATTCGAGAGAGGGGTCGCCCGACCGGAGACGAGCACCTCGTGGCCGGCGTCTGAAAAGACGCGGGAGAAGAGGGTGCCCATCCCGCCTGTCCCGCCGATGATCCCGATGCGCATCTCAGGTCTCCGTGATCGTCTCTTCGACGGCCATGCCGAAGTGCCGGCCGCCGGCAAGGGAGAGGCCGAGGACGTTGTCGCCATCCTTCAGGGCGGCGACAGAGACAGGGCCGTCAGGCCCCATCAGGCGGACAGTCTCCGCGTTCTGGAGGACGAGTCCGGCCTTCTCCCCGCCCCTGCCCTCCGCCTCGACAAGGAGGAGGGGTCGGCGCTCGATCTTCACCCGCCCGACCGCGGCCCCGGTCGTGGCGCCGGCACCGTCGGCGACGAGGACGGCGTCCCCTGCCCGTACCTCGGAGAGGTAGGCGGTCTTCCCGTCGGGACCGAGGAGGTAGGCGTGGACCGCACCCGCGTTCACCCTGAAGGGCCGCGGCGAGACGTACGGGTTTTCGGCCGTCTCTGCAAGCACGAGGAGGAAACCCGACGAGGTGTTGCCGACGAGCATCCCCTGCCCCTCGGCGAGGAGGGAGCAGGTGTCGATGCAGGCGCGGTCGCCCATCCCGATGGGGCGCACCCGCGTGACAGTGAAGGGAGTGAGCGCAAGGCGCGGCATCGCCGCCTGCACGACGGCCGCAACCCTGCCGACTTCAGCGGGGTCGTCGGTCTGAAGGACGACGCCAGCGACCCCTTTTTCCAGGATGCCGAGGGCGAGTCTCGCCTCGTCGGCATTCCTGACGACGGCGAAGACCTCCTCGGATGCGGCGACCAGGTTTTCGAGGGGGATCACCGTCCAGTCCGGTGTGGAGACGACAAGGAGGGCGCCTTTCGCCTGCGGGAGCGGGGCGTCGGGCGTCACCGCCGCGAAGACGACGTCCGCGCCCGGCACCAGGTCGCCGTCAGGGGCGACCGTGGCGATCCGCCCGAGAGCACGGGCATCCCCCGCCCTCTCCACGACCAGGGCATCGACCCCGGCCTCGATCGCCGCCGTGGCGACCTCCTTTTGCCACGGCCGCACGTCCACCCAGAACCGTTTCATCTCCCCTCCAGGGCGTCCTTCGGGTCGGCGCCGCCGTGGACGACCTTGCAGAGCGCCCTGACAAAGGCCGCCGGGTCGTCGCGCTGGAAGGCGTTCCTGCCAATGGCAACGCCCGCCGCCCCGGCACCGACCGCGTCCCTGATCGCCGTCAGGGTGGCGAGGTCGCCGGCCTTCTCCCCCCCTGCGATGAGGACGGGGACGGAACAGGCGGCGCAGATCTCCGCGAAAGAGGCGGCATCGCCGGTGTAGTTCGTCTTGATCAGGTCGGCGCCGATCTCCTCGGCGACACGCACGCAGTGACCGATGGCCGACGGCGAGCGGGGGTCGATCCCCTTGCCCCGCGGGTAGATCATCACGAGAAGGGGCATGCCCCAGCGGGTGCACTCCTTCGAGACCATGCCTGCCGCCTCGATCATCCTGGACTCGTGCGGCGCCCCGAGGTTGATGTGGATGGAGACAGCGTCCGCACCGAGGGCGACCGCCTCCTCGACGGTGCAGACGAGCACCTTGTCGTCGGGGTCGGGGTTGAGGGAGGTCGAGGCCGAGAGGTGGACGATGAGGCCGATGTCCCGGCCGCGGCCGCGGTGACCCGCCTTCACCATCCCCTTGTGCATCACGATCGCGTTCGCCCCGCCCTCGGAGACGGCGGAGACCGCCTCAGGCATATTCTTCAGCCCCTCGATCTGCCCCATCGTGAAACCGTGGTCCATCGGGACGATGACAGTCCTCCCGGTGTTCCGGTCCATGATCCGCTCCAGCCTGATCGCCTTTCCTATCATTCTTTCATCATCTCCATCGCTTCTTCCGCACTCCTGCCGCCGTGCACGATCGCTGCCGCCGCCCTGACAAAGCGGTCGGGGTGCGGGTGCTGGAAGGCGTTCCTCCCTATTGATATCCCGGCGGCCCCGCCCTCCATCGCCCCTTCGATGAGGGCGAGGGTTGCGGCGTCGTCCGTCTTCGAACCCCCGGCGACGACGACCGGCACCGGGCACCCCAGGGTCACCTCCTTGAAGGTGTCGGGGTCGCCGGTGTACACCGTCTTGATGATGTCGGCACCGAGTTCGGCGCCGGCGCGGGCGGCAAGACTCACCATCTCAACGCTCTTCTCGTCGTCTATCTTCGGGCCGCGGGGGTACATCATCGCGAGGAGGGGCATGCCCCACTCCATGCACTCGACCGCGACCCTCCCGAGATCGGCGAGCATCCTCGCCTCCGAGGCGGCCCCGATATTGATGTGTACCGAGACGGCGTCCGCACCCATCTTCAGGGCGTTCGTGACCGTGTTGACGATCACCTTCTCATTCGGGTCCGGCCCTGCAGACGTCGAGGCCGAGAGGTGGAGGATCAGTCCGATGTCCCTCCCCCAGCGGCGGTGACCGTACAGGGCAAGGCCGAGGTGACCGAGCACCGCATTTGCTCCGCCTTCGGCGACGAGGTCGACTGTCCGTCCCATATCCACAAGTCCGGGCATGGGCCCTGCCGTAACACCATGGTCCATCGGGACGATGATCGTCCTGCCGGTGTTACGATCCATAATACGTTCCATCCTAATCTGTTTTCCTCTCATGAACACACACCTCCGCAGATTCCCGTGGCTGCGGGGTCTTAGAAGAGATAAAAATAGCTAAAATAGACGCCGTACAGCGCCACCGCTCCCGAAGAGACGGTCAGAGAAATGTCTGCGTGGGCGGGTTCGCGAGTGCTAGTGAAGGTAAAGACATTCACTGGCGAAAAGACATCCACCACACATTGTCACAAGGGTAGTCGCCGACGATATATAATGGCTTTGGCGAGGGTGCCGGAGTGTGTCTTCCAGACAGATGGCACGCCCCGAAGACACGATAAACTCTTTTTCCAGCGGACCTCCGGGAACAGCGGTGTGAGCCCCCACCTCAATCCATAGATCCGGCCGTACCATGATAGCAGAGCCAGAAATCACACCCCTGTTTCCCCGATCGGGCACCGGGCAATGTATTCAAGATTGAATTTGTAGAAGTGGGTGTAGCCGCAGGCATGACACCGCGTGGTGAACTGGTTGCACCCGACGATCAGGTCGTGCGGACCCTCGACCCCGCAGTGCTTGCAGGGTGCGACCGTCTCCAGGTGCCAGATGTCATAACAACTGATCGGGGTGTACGTGCCCTCGGCTCTGACGTCCTCCAGGCGGGGGACGAAGATGCGGGTCGCACCACAGTGTGCGCACGCCACCTGTGCCTGCGACGAGACCGCCTTGATCACCTGCTCAGCGTCCTCGTGGCAGTGGTAGCAGGTGGTCAGGTGTGTCGTGAAGATGAACCGCTCGCCCATGCCCTCTCCTCCGGTGACGAACCTATAATACTTACCATACGTACCGGCCACCCCGCAAGAAAAATAGGGTATGAAAATCGATCTATATTAAATAAGAGATGAATTAAGCAGCGCAATATAAAAATAACAATAATGGTTCAAAAGATTAAAAGAGAAAACCATATAAATTAATTCATTAAAGTAACTATACGTTGACACAACTATAAAAGAGGGATTCAAAGAATGGCAAAAGGGAAACAGGAGAAAATTGAGGCAATACTGGAACGCGCACTTGAAGGCGATTTTTCCGGGCGGGTCGACACCAATGTGCTTCCCGACGAGTTCAAACCCCTGGGAGACATGGTGAACCGCGCCATCAATAAGATGGAAGAAGCGGAAAAGTTGAGAAAGCGTGCCGATGCCTTCGTGAAGTTCAATCCGCAGGCCATCGCCGTCCTTGCCGGGGACAAGCACCGCCTCGACCTCAACAAGCAGTACGAGAAGGTCTGGCACGGCACATACGACGAACTGATGGCGAAGAAACTCTACGACTTCAACATCAAGACGTCGGGGGACGACTTCTACGCCTCGTTCGAGACGAAGAAACTCGCGGTCTCGGACATGGAAGTCACCTGGGAGGACAATACGAAGTCGTACCTCCGCCTCTTCCAGGTGCCCATCCTCGACGAGAACGGCGAGATCGACGTCAACTACTACATCTACCAGGACCTCACCGACCAGACGACAGAACTGAAGAAGGTCAGGGCTCTCAAGAAGCGCTCCGACGCCTTCGTGAAAGACAACCCGCAGGCCATCGCCGTCCTCGCCGGGGACAAGCACCGCCTCGACCTCAACAAGCAGTACGAGAAGGTCTGGCACG
>NZ_CALFSA010000100.1 GCF_937919355.1 uncultured Methanofollis sp.
ATCACGATCAGGTCTGACATCGCGATCAGCAGCTGAAAATTCTTTTTTTTGTCTTTGCTCATATCAGGAAGGTACCTGCCGATACCTTTCTCGTCCATCTCGCCCATCCCCCGTGAGAGGTGGCCGCTGCATCTGCATCACTGTCTGTCGCCGCGACCCGCATGGCCCCCGCCCGAGACAGATGCCCCCCTGCACTGTATCCGGTGAGGGCGTGAAGGCAGGGTATCCTCCTCGTCGCCACATGTTTTGCACGCGCAGGCCCGGTTACCCCCCGGGGGCCGGGGGCCCTCGATGCCTCCTTTGCGGCGCGACGGCCGGAAGTGGCGTTCCCGAACCGCAGGCACAGGGTGTGAACGTCAAAGATGGCCGCATGATACAGGGCGCGAGGTGCACATACGGCGCGGTGACCTGCCTGTGCCGGGAAACTCCCCATATTACTCCGGAGGATATATCTGCCCCCCTCGTTTTCACGGGAGAAATACTCCCTTTCCTTTAACAGGGCGATCGGAACGTTGTTGAGGCGCAAACTGCGGTCAGGAGCAGTTATAGAAACCGTTAAATGAGACTCGATCCTTGTAATTATTCACAGAGTTGAGGGATCGGATGATCAGAAACATCAAGGTTGAGCGGCTGGATCAGACCCCCATAGAGAACCAGCAGATCGAACTGATTGAACGCAAGGGCATCGGCCACCCGGACAGCATCGCCGACGGTGTTGCAGAGGCCGTTTCACGGGCGCTCTGCAAGGCATACCTTGAAGAGTGCGGTGTTTACCTCCACCACAACACCGATCAGGGTGAGATCGTTGCCGGCGAGTCGATCCCCCACTTCGGCGGCGGGAAGATCGTCAAGCCGATCTACGTCCTCCTCACCGGCAGGGCGACAAAGACCTTCGACGGGATCAACATCCCGGCCGACTCGATCGCTGTCGAGGCGGCACGCTCCTACATCAAGAGCATCATCCCCATCATGAACCTCGAGCGCGACGTCATCGTCGACTGCCGGATGGGGACAGGCTCGACCGACCTCCGCGACGTCTTCAAGGTCTGCGGCGGCTCGGCGGTCATGCGTGCCAATGACACCTCTTTCGGCGTCGGTCACGCTCCCTTCAGCGAGGCAGAGAGCCTGGTCAAGGGTGTCTCCGACTACCTGGACACCGTGTACAGGCCGAAGAACCCGGCGATCGGCACCGACGTGAAGGTCATGGGCCTGCGTGACGGCGACGAGATCACTCTCACCCTCGCTGTGGCGATGGTCGACCGTTACCTCTCCGACATCGGTGAATATGTCGAGGCAGTCGAAAGACTCAAGGAGACGATCACCGGCATCGCCCCGCAGTTCACGAACAGGAAGGTTCACGTGGACGTGAACACCGCCGACGACCTCACGGCAGGCAGCGTCTTCCTGACCGTCAACGGCACCTCGGCCGAGATGGGCGACGATGGGTCTGTCGGCCGCGGCAACCGTTGCAACGGGCTGATCACGCCGAACAGACCTATGAGCATGGAAGCGACGAGCGGCAAGAACCCGATCAACCACATCGGCAAGATCTACAACCTCCTTGCAACGCAGCTCGGCAACACCTGCGTCGCCGAGGTCGAGGGCATCGAGGAGGTCTATATCCGTCTCCTCTCCCAGATCGGCCACCCGATCGACCAGCCCCTCGTGGCGAGCGCAAAGGTCATCCCGAAACCGGGCTACGACATGAAGAAGATCCAGCCCGCCGTTGAGGCGATCATCGACAACGGTCTCGAAAACATCTGCGACATCACCGAGAAGGTCGTCAGGGGCGAACTGAAGACCTTCTAAACCGATCATTTTTTGCGTACACATTTCCCATCCCTTCAGGGAGAGAACCGATGATCTATCCTACGCGTATACGTCTTGCAATCCCGAATAAAGGGCGGATTGCACAACCTATCAGGGACCTCGTGGAGAAGAGCGGAATCCACCTCATCGACGGCGGCGAGCGCAAACTCATCGCAAAGACGGTGGACCCCGACATCGAGGTGCTCTTTGCCCGCCCGATCGATATCCCCGAATATGTGGCGAACGGCGCCGCGGATATCGGCATCACCGGCCGCGACATGGTGATGGAGCGCGGCTCCGTCGTCGACGACCTCCTTGACCTGAAGATGGGCGGGGCGACCCTGGTGGTGGCCGTGCCTGAGGACTCAAATGTGAAGGCATTGTCCGACCTCTCCGGGGCAAAGATAGCGACAGAGTTTCCGAATATCACGAAGGCCTTCTTCGAGGAGCACGGTGTCCCGATATCTGTCGTGCCTGTCGGGGGGGCCTGTGAAGCGACGCCCTATCTCGGGATCGCCGACGCCATCGTCGACCTGACGAGCACCGGCACCACTCTCCAGACAAACAGGCTTCGCGTCCTCGGGGAGGTGCTGAGGTCGAGCACCCGGGTGATCGCAAACCCCGCCTCCCGCACAGAGAAGAGGGAGAAGATCCAGGAGGTGCTCCTTGCCCTGGAGAGCGTGGTGCGGGCGAAGGGGCAGTGCTATATCATGATGAACGCCCACAGGGACGCCCTGCCCGAGATCGAGAGCGTCCTCCCCGGCCTCGGCGGCCCGACCGTCATGGACGTGGCGTCGAAGGAGGGCCTGGTGGCCGTCCACGCCGTCGTCAAGGAGGAGTGCGTCTACCAGTTGATCACCCAGCTCAAGAGGGCTGGCGCCCGCGATATCCTGGTGATGTCGATCGAGAGGATGATCCCCTGAGTGCCTATGATGGTCTTTGCCGCAGTCGATATCCTCAATGGCCAGTGCGTCCAGCTTGTGCAGGGCAAAAGGGAGAGTGCAATCGCTTACGGGACGCCTCTTGAGAACGCACGGCGCTGGCTTGACGCCGGGGCCTCGGCTCTCCATGTGATCAACCTGGACGGCGCCTTCGGCAGCGCACAGGCGAATGCCCGCGAGATCAGAGAACTGATCCGGGAGACAGGCGTCTTTGTCGAACTCGGCGGGGGGATCAGGAGCCGGGAGGACGCACGGGCCTGGCTGGAGGTCGGGGTCGGCCGCGTGATCCTCGGGACCATTGCGGTCAGGGAACCCGAGATCGTCCGCGACCTCTCCCTGGAGTTCGGGCCCGAGCAGGTGATGGCCGGCGTGGACGCACGGGGCGGCCGGGTCGTCATCGAGGGCTGGGAGGAGGAGGCGGGCGACTACCTCTCCTGGGCCGAAAAGTTCGAGATGCTCGGTGCCGGGTCCCTCCTCTTCACGAACGTGAGTGTGGAAGGACTCTGCAAGGGTATCGACCCGGAACCGGTCAGGCGCCTCCTGGACCGGACGCACCTGCCTGTCGTCGTGGCGGGCGGGGTGACGACGCCTGCCGACGTCAGGGTCCTCAGGGACCTCGGCGTCTCGGGGGCGGTGCTCGGTTCGGCCCTGTACAGCGGGAAGATCACGATCAGAGAGGCACTGGAGGCGGCACAATGAGAATGGGAGAGGTCAAGAGGGAGACGAAGGAGACGAAGATAGACCTGAGGATCGCGCTGGACGGGGAGGGGGGCGCCGATATTGCGACCGGTCTCCCCTTCATGGACCACATGCTCAATTCTTTCGCCCGGCACGGGGGTTTCGGACTCTCCGTCCATGCGAAGGGCGACCTTGAGGTGGACGCCCACCACCTGGTGGAGGACCTCGGTATCGTCCTTGGCACGGCCCTCAAGGAGGCGGTGGGGGACGGCGCCGGCATCACCCGTTTCGCCGACGCGGCGGTGCCGATGGACGAGGCCCTCGCCGAGGTTGCAATCGACGTCGGCGGCCGCGGCTACCTGGTCTTCACCGGCGACTTCAACAGCCCCGCTGTCGGCGGGGTCGACACGACTCTCTTCGAGCACTTCTTCTACAGCCTCTGCACCCGCGCCGGTATCACGGTTCACATCAGGTTCTACGGTCGGAACGACCACCACATGGCCGAGGCGATCTTCAAGGCCTTCGGCGTCGCCCTTGCAAAGGCGGTGGCGATCGACCCGCGGCGGAGCGGTGGCGTGCCGAGTACCAAGGGCACGCTGTGACCCTCCCCATCACCAGTTTCTTTTTTGCCGCACATGGAAAGAATCTGTGGCCATTTCAGTACACGCCGGCATGAAAGTATAGGCCAGGGCGATCGTCGGCAGGGGAGGGCCTGTATGGCCCTGTATACAGCAGTGACGCAATAGATGGGGGCGGTGTGTGGACCGGAATCTCTTTTCGGTTCAGGAGGGGGGAGGGGGCCCCTGCATCCCTTACAATCAACACCGAGGGACTACGCCCCCGACACGGGCACGCCACAACAGGAATTACACCAAACATTTTCACCCGATCGAGAATCTTCGGCCACTGTCATGGATCCCGATCAGATCAGCGTCCGTTATACTCACAGTTCGTGCGGAGCGCCAGATCTCCCGACAGCATTCGAAGAAGACTCGAGACGGAAACAAAAGACCCCACACTTCGGGGTTTCGAAGAAGAGACTTTGCGAGAAAAGAGGGAGAACTCAGGCGGACTTCGCCGCGAGTTCAACATCCTCTTCCTTGATCGTCTTGCGGCCAGCGTGCTGGGCGAGGCGGTTTGCCTCCTTGGTCAGGTTGGCGATGTACGCTTCAGCCTTTGCAACAAGAGCTGCAGCTGCATCGCTGCCGACTCTCTCAGCACCATTCTTCTTGGCGATTCTGACAACCGCTGCGATAGGTAAGTCTGCCATGTCTAATTACCTCTAAATTATCACTTTCTCGAAGACTATTTAAACATTTCGTAACGATGCCGTCAGAAAGGCTTTCGATAGGTGTTTGGGAAAGGATTCATCGGGGAGGTGCATTTTGCATCGCAGATCGTGCCCCAAAACAAAGAACGACAATCCGCCGATATTATCGAAAAAAACGATTATATCTCCCTTTTATTCCCGGCAGCCATAGACCCGGCGAGGAGAATAGCATTCGTATAGTCCGGAGAGGCGCGCGAGGTATCCACAAAAATTCTGTCGATATTGACCACCGGCGCCCCATGCCCCGACCCCTTCCCGAGAAACGTCAGTGTACGGAAGATGAGGTTTCCCGAGATCCCGTCAGGGGCGATGATCACCCCGCACCGCCTGACCGCATCCTCGATCAGGATCTCGCAGTGCTCTGCGTTGCCGAGACGTGCCACCAGTTCGGCATCGGCAAGGGACCTGTCGACCGCCGGGTGGCGCCCGACATCGCCGAACCTCCCGCCCGAGAGGACAGCGACACGCTCCGAGAGGCCGAAAGACCGGGCAATCTCCCGTGCCTTCGTGACGAAAGCGAGTTTTTCTGAAACCGTCCACCCCTCGTCCACACCCACGGGTGCGAGGAGGAACTGGACGCCGTCGGCTGTCTCCAGGAGCGCCACCCTCTCCAGATGGTCGGTATGGCAGGCCCTTTTCAGGCACCGAAGTGTCTCGTTGGCAGGAAGAGTCCCCCGCACAGCGCCGTCGATCCTCCCTGTCATCAGGTCGGCGACGAGCGCCTCTTCAGGTTTGTCACTCTCCCGGCACGCGGCCCCGTATCCGGCCATCACACCTGGCCGGCAGTAACAGACGACCTGCGCCCGGTCGCCCACGCGCGCTGCCGTCCGCGCCACCTTCTCCGGTTCTCCCCCGACACCGATACCGATGATCATACCAGTTTTGCCGTGTCGATGATCCGCGTGATCCCGTTCTGCTTCAGGTCGAAGACGGAGGTGGTGACACCCTCATACGACACCGACAGGGAACTCGAGTCGTTCACCCACCCAATAGGCCGTGCCGTCATCCCTGTCTCCTCGAAGAGACGGCAGACTTCCTCCGTGTTCTCGTCCGGACAGGTGAGGATGAAGCCCATCCCCGGGTACATCCTGACCCACTGCTCAAAGGTGAGGCCATGAGCCTTCAGGTCAGGCCGGGGGATCGCCCCCAGTTCGATCTCCGCACCCTTCCGCGAGACCTCGAGGAGCATGCCCAGCGTCCCGATGAGGCCGGGGTTCGAGATGTCCTTCCCTGCAGTCACGAGGTGCCTCTGCGCAAGTTCCTGCATCACGTGGATCTGCCTGCGCACAATCTCGGCCGACTTCATCGTCACCGAGTCCCAGTTTGCCATGCAGGAGGGGTGCACACGGCCGTCCAGGTCGATCGCGGCGACGACCCGGTCGCCAGTCCGGGCATTGCTCGAATAGATCACGTCGTCAATCTGCATCGACCCGAGAATGGCGACGTCGATGACCGAATACGGCGTGTCCGGGTGAAGGTGCCCGCCGACGATCGGCACGCCGAACTGGCGGGACGCCACCTGCATCCCCTTCGTCACCTTCTTCCTGAGTTCGCCGTTCTTGAAAGAGAGGACGTCGACCATGGCAAGGGGTGTGCCGCCCATCGCGGCGATGTCATGGACATTCACGAGTACCGCACAATACCCGGCCCAGAAAGGGTCGGCTTCCATGAGTTTGCTCCAGATGCCGTCTGCCGCAAGGAGAAGGGCCAGGTCGTCCTGGCGGATCACCGCTGCGTCTTCCCCGAAGGATGCGACAACATTGGGCTGTTCGTTGATCCTGAGGCACTCGATAAGCTCGCCGATGCCGCGCTTTCTCGTCACCCCCTCATATTCCCGGATCGATCTGGCGACCGCATCAGGGGAACAGTTGTCTACCACGATAACATCAACATCCTGTCAGCTAACTGCTAGTAGGTACTCTGTTTCATCAAAGATAATGTATTTGATTGCCTTCGCTTCAAGAGAAATCCAGTTTTGAAGTGCCTGCGCCGGGGGACTACGCCCCAAGACAATCGAAAACCTTCGGTTTTCTCATGCTCGCTATCGCTCGCACCCCGCCTCAGGATAGGCAGGGCTACGGCAATCTCCCCACTCTGAATATTCTCTTCGCTCTTCCCGGACCAATCGTAGATCAGGGGTCCGGGGGCAACGAGCGTAGCAAGTTCGAGAAAGCCGCCAGGCTTTCGAGACGCGAACGAAGTGAGCTAGAGAAGACGAAGTCTTCGAGTGGTCCCCCGATCTCAATTGTGGGGAAGGCGGGGGATCCGCGCATTCCCTCAGTGGATCAGGAGACACATCGATCGGATCTTCAGAAAGCACCGCCAGCCCGGGTGCCGACTTCCTACCAGTGCATATTTGAGATCATCCTCCCTATGATCCTGCATATGGACTGGACCGAGAAATACCGACCGCGGACCCTGCAGGACCTTGTCGGAAACGCCCCTGCTGTCAGGCAGATCTACGAATGGGCGAGGTCGTGGACGAGGGGGAGCCCACCCCTCATCCTGTATGGGAAGCCCGGTGTGGGAAAGACGTCCAGCGCCCACGCCCTCGCCCATGACATGGGCTGGGAGATCGTCGAACTCAATGCCAGCGACCAGCGGACAAAGGCCGCGCTCGACCGTATTGCCGGCACGTCGAGCGCGACCGCGAGTCTCCTCGGCGCAGAGAGGAAACTGATCCTCCTCGACGAGGCCGACAACCTCCATGGCACCGCCGACCGCGGCGGGGCGCGGGCGATCATTGATATCATCAAGAACTCCCGCCAGCCGATCATCCTCATCGCCAACGACCTCTACGGCATCGCGAGGGAGATCAAGGCCCTCGGGGAACCCGTCCAGTTCAGGGCCGTCCAAGCCCGCTCCATCGTCCCGCGTCTGCGGGAGATCTGCCGGGCCGAGGGCCTCACCTGCACCGAGGACGCACTGGTCGAGATCGCCGAGAGCGCAAGCGGCGACCTGCGTGCCGCCGTCAACATGCTCTGTGCCGCAGGGGTGGGCAGGGAGAGGATCGCGGCAGGCGACGTCTCCACCGCGCAGAAAGATGAACGGTCGACGATCTTCGACCTCGTCGCCGCCATCTTCTCCGGAAAACCCGACACCGATCTCATGGCAAAGGCCCGCCAGGTGGAGGACACCCCCGATACGATCGTCCAGTGGATCGAGGGGAACCTCCCGATAATGAAAGACAGGAATGCAGTTGTCAGGGCCTATCCCTCCCTCTCCCGTGCCGACGAATGGATCGGCCTCACCACCCGCCGCCAGTACTACACGCTCTGGCGATATGCCACCGCCATGATGACTCTCGGCGTCAAGGTGGCGGCAGGCGGCGCAGGCGTCCACGACAGGATCATGCCGCCCGCCCGCTGGCGGAAGATGGGCGGCGCAAAGAAGGGGAAAGCGGTGCGTGAGTCTGTCATGCAGAAACTCTCCCGCTCCCTCGCCCTCCCCCAGCACACCATCAGGGAGGAGTACCTCACCCTGATCACGCTCCTCGTGGATGAGAAACCCGAACCCGCCGCCCGGGAACTCGCCCTCGACGCCGATGAACTGAACTTTTTTATCCACGATAAAGAGCGGGCGAAGAAAGTTGTCAAGGATATAAAAGCGGCAGAAAAACCTAAAAAGAAAAAAGAGACGAAGAAAGAGGAGGAAAAACCGGTTCCCGCCCCGGTCCCTGACGACCCCCCCGCGGAGGAAGAGCGGAAACCTGTCGTCACCCAGGCCACTCTCTTCGACTCCTTCTGAGAGGACGTCGTCATGCACGGAGCGGGGAGGAGTCACGATAGGGCAGCAGGCGGGGACATGTGCCCTCACCGCCTCTTTCCTCTTCTTAAGTGTACTGACGGGTTGTATCAAACCCTCATGTTCGGATCGATCGTCTCCCCAGTGATCGCAGGGAGAGAGAGTGGAATCACTGCTTTCCCCATAGTCTGAACCGGGGGACTGCTCGAAAATCTACGATTTTCTCGTTGCCCCCGAACCCCCGATCGTAGGATGGGATGGGGGAAGACATAACAGGAAACTCTGAACAGGGGATTTCCGTTCACTCCCTATCCTGGGCGGGGTGCGAGCGATAGCGAGCATGAGAAAACCGAAGGTTTTCGATTGTCTTGGGGCGTTAGTCCCCCGGCGGAGAATGGGGGGAAGGCAGCGGACTCCCACCTATTTCTCTGAGATCAAGGAGGAGACATCGATCCGACCCTGAGCGATTCTCCAGAACAGGATATTTTCCCACGGCCCGCTCCCCATCCTGGTACTTCCTCTCCCGCCCCCCCTCTCGCTCCGATACCCCTCAGGCCCGCACATAGCGGTGAAGGACAACGCCGCAGTCTATGGCCTCCCCGCCGTCCATATAGATCTCGTTGCCCAGGTGGTAGACGACAAGGTCACACCCGACTGCCCGTGCGAGGTCGATCATCGAGGGCACCATCTCCACGCCCGGCCTCACCGCATAGATGAGGTCGGCACCCTTGTACCAGGGGAGGTCGGGCGCGAAGACATCGTCCACCCGGCCCTCGACGCCCTCGACAGGCGGGACCGGCCTGATGTCCGTGGCCCTGACGCGGAGACCTGCCCGTGCACATGCCGCGGCGACATCGGTGTTCTTTCCGATCCCGATCTCGATGACGTCCCGATAATTTTTCGAGAGATAAACCCCGATTAAGGACTCAATACGTTTATACTCGCATGCCACGATGATCTAGGTACCATGGGTGTCACGATTATATGGGATCATCAGGTGCCCACCGGCCTCCAGCTCCCGGTGGCAAGACGCATCGAGATGATCCTCGGCATGCCGGTCGATAACGTCGCTGCCGAGGCCCTGATCAACGGTTACCACCCTGAAAGAAACCAGTACGATGCCGGGGCCGTCCTCGACCGCCTCCTCTTCATGACAAAGATGGGGGGCTATGCAGGACCCGCACTCCTTGTCGTCACCCATGACCTTTTTGTCGGCGATTGCGACTTCGTCTTCGGCCTCGCCCGCCCGCAGACCGGGTGCGCCGTCATCTCGATCGCCAGACTGGACAATGGTTTCTATGGGAGGACAGAGGACTTCGACGACCTCGCCGACAGGGCGGCAAAGGAAGGAGCCCATGAGATCGGCCACCTCCTTGGCCTCGACCACTGTCAGGACCCCGAGTGCGTCATGTTCAAGCCGGCGACACTCTCCGAACTCGACAGGAAGAGAATGGTGATCTGCTCTTCCTGCCACGAGAAACTCATCCGGTCCACGGTCGGTTAAGCCCGTGCCCCCCTCCGGGAAAAGTGTTAATTAATCCCGACTGTATTATTGATGAGATCACGATGGGGTATTTCAATTCATTGCTGCAGCGCAAGTTCAAGGACGTGGCCGGGAAACGGTACGAGACGATCGCCCGGGATTACCGCGAGTTCCTCCTCACAGAGGAGGAGACCGTTGTCCCCGAGGTCTTGTCCATACTCATGCCTCTTGATTATTTCGTGAAGGAGATCCCGCCCCAGTTATACGAGACTCTTTCAAGTTATGAAAGAGCAAAGGTCACCCTTGTCTATATCGTCGACATGGAGGTTATCAGGATCGTCGCAGATAGCCTCGACGAGAAGGCGATCGCTGAGTTCAGGCGGAAAAGAGAGGCCTTCGGGGAAGACCTGCTCAACCGTGTGATCACATCTCTCGAAGGCGCCGGACTCACGGTGACGAGCCGGATGTTTGCCGGGGAGAAGTTCGACAATATCCTTGAACTGATGAAAGGCTACGACCTCATCGCCGTTTCGAAGAAGTATGGTACCCTGACCACCGAGATCGCACCGCTCAGTTCGGTCACTCTCAAACTCGCCCAGATGGCGAGAGTCCCCATCATCGTCTACTGAGGACTCAAATGAACGCAGAACTCATTGCAATAGCAGTATTCATCATTACCTACGCCCTGATCATCGACGAACGGATCCACCGTGCAGTTGCGGCGATGGCCGGCGCCGCCATCATCCTCTGCGCCCAGATCGTCCCCTGGGAGAAGGTCCCGGAGTACCTTGACCTCGGGACGATCTTCCTCCTCATGGGCATGATGATCATCGTGAACACCGCCCGTAAGAGCGGTCTCTTTGAATTCATTGCCATACGGACAGCAAAACGTGCGGGGGGAAGCCCCATGAGAGTCCTGATCCTCTTCTCCCTGGTGACGGCAGTCGTCTCGGCGTTCCTGGACAACGTGACGACCGTCCTCCTCCTCACCCCCATGCTCCTCTACATCACCAAACTGATGAAACTCAACCCCGTGCCCTTCCTGGTCTCCGAGATCTTCGCCTCCAATGTCGGCGGGACGGCGACACTCATCGGCGACCCGCCGAACATCATGATCGCCTCGGCGGCTGGCCTCACCTTCAACGAGTTTCTCCTGAACATGGGGCCGGTTGTCATTGTCGATATGGCGATCATGCTCGTCATGCTCTCCCTCATCTACGGCCGCACCCTCAAGGTAAACCCGGCAGAGCAGGAGACGATTGTCAGGACCATCGACGCCCTGGACGAGCGTGCGGCGATCAAGGACCGTTCGCTCTTCATGAAGTCGGTGGTCACGATCCTCCTCGTCGTCTTCCTCTTCTTCATCCACGATAAACTCGGCCTCGAACCTGCGGTCGTCGCCCTGACCGGCGCCGCCATTCTCCTCCTCTGGAGCCGCGAACCTCCGGAGGAGATCCTGGAAAAGATCGAGTGGCCCGCGCTCTTCTTCTTCGGCGGACTCTTCATCGTTGTCGGCGCCCTGGTGGAGACCGGTCTCATCTCCCAGCTCGCTTCCTTCGTCGTCGGCCACGTCGACTCCACGGAAGAGGCAATGTTCATTATCACCTGGTTTGCGGCCTTTGCCTCGGCGATCGTGGACAACATCCCCCTGACCGCCACGCTCATACCCCTCATCTCCGAGATGGGGCAGACGATGGACGTGTACCCCCTCTGGTGGGCCCTGTCCCTGGGTGCATGTCTCGGCGGCAACGGCACAGCCATCGGCGCCTCGGCAAACGTCGTCGTCATCGGCATTGCAGAGCGCGAGGGGATATCCATCACCTTCATGCAATTCCTGAAGATCGGGATGCTCGTACTTGTCGTCACCGTGGCCGCCGGCCTCGGTGTCCTCCTCCTGAAGTACGGCTGGTAAAGAGACTCCCCTCATCTCTTTCTCTCCCGCAGATTCAAGAAGGCGTGAAAGATATAGTACATGAGATATATTCTGAAAAAGGAGAATACTATGACGTTCATTCAAAGGGAATACCGATTACCCCCTACCGGAGGTGAAGGGCAACGTATGCCGAACTGATTGCTATCGCGGTCTTCCTCTTCACCTACGCCCTGATCATCGACGAGCGTATCCACCGTGCGGTTGCGGCGATGGCCGGCGCCGCCGTCATCCTCTGCGCCCAGATCGTCCCCTGGGAGAAGGTCCCGGAGTACCTCGACCTCGGGACGATCTTCCTCCTCATGGGCATGATGATCATCGTGAACACCACCCGCAAGAGCGGTCTCTTTGAATTCATTGCCATACGGACAGCAAAACGTGCGAGTGGAAGTCCCATGAGAGTCCTGATCCTCTTCTCCCTGGTGACGGCGATCGTCTCGGCGTTCCTGGACAACGTGACGACCGTCCTCCTCCTCACCCCCATGCTCCTCTACATCACCAAACTGATGAAACTCAACCCCGTGCCCTTCCTCCTCGCCGAGATCTTCGCCTCGAATATCGGCGGGACGGCGACCCTCATCGGCGACCCGCCGAACATCATGATCGGGTCTGCGGCGGGCCTCACCTTCAACGACTTCCTCGTCAACATGGGCCCGATCGTCGTCGTCGACATGGTCGCTATCATCCTTCTCCTCCTCCTGATCTTCAGGAAATCGATGAAGATCGAGGAGGAGGAGAGAGTCGGGATCAGCCGGACCATCGACGCCCTGGACGAGCGTGCGGCGATCAAGGACCGTTCGCTCTTCATGAAGTCGGTGGTCACGATCCTCCTCGTCGTCTTCCTCTTCTTCATCCACGATAAACTCGGCCTCGAACCTGCGGTCGTCGCCCTGACCGGCGCCGCCATTCTCCTCCTCTGGAGCCGCGAACCTCCGGAGGAGATCCTGGAAAAGATCGAGTGGCCCGCGCTCTTCTTCTTCGGCGGACTCTTCATCGTTGTCGGCGCCCTGGTGGAGACCGGTCTCATCTCCCAGCTCGCTTCCTTCGTCGTCGGCCACGTCGACTCCACGGAAGAGGCAATGTTCATTATCACCTGGTTTGCGGCCTTTGCCTCGGCGATCGTGGACAACATCCCCCTGACCGCCACGCTCATACCCCTCATCTCCGAGATGGGGCAGACGATGGACGTGTACCCCCTCTGGTGGGCCCTGTCCCTGGGTGCATGTCTCGGCGGCAACGGCACAGCCATCGGCGCCTCGGCAAACGTCGTCGTCATCGGCATTGCAGAGCGGCAAGGCATAAATATCAGCTTTGTCGAATTCCTGAAAGTAGGGATGATTGTTCTCATCGTCAGTGTGGGAATTGGCTGTGGAATGCTGTGGCTACGGTACTTCTGGTGATAAAATGAAAATCCTGACATTAATAGACGGGTCGAAGTGGAGCCACAAGGGAACACTCCACGCGGTTTCCATAGCGAAGAAGAAGAACGCTGATATCGTCCTCCTCGCCGTCCTCGACAGACGGGAAGCGCGGACGATGGCCTTCAACTACTGCACTCAGAGCGACAAGTGCGATATCATCGGGACCTACGAGCAGAATATCTGGCGGGATATGCGCCGGAACATCGAGACCGAACTGGCGGCGGCCTGGGACTACTGCACGAGCGAAGGGTGCCGGTGCACGACGAAGATCCGGGAAGGCGACAGGAGAGAGGAGATCGTCAGGGAGGTCAGGGACGGCGGGTATACCCTTGTGATCATGGGCGCCCATGGCAGGAGCGCAAAACCCGCTCTCGGCAGCACCCTCAGCGACATTGCAGGAGAGATCGAGACACCGGTTCTTATTGTTCCCTGACCTGACCGGCGTCCGATTTATTTTTCATTTTTAAGAGGATCGCAGACATCGAGTTGAGGACGGCGACCCTGACATAGGGGTCGCAGAATTCATAGATCTGCTGGAGTGCCTCGGATGCCCTGAGGTCTCCGACTTTTCCGAGGGCCTCCGCGGCTTCGTAACGGCAGTTCTCGTCATGCCGGAGGACGGCGATAAGGGGATCGATGGCTGCGGGATCCCCGATCTCACCGAGGATCTCGATAACGGTCCGGCGGACGTCGGGGGCATCGTCGGTGAGGAGAGGCAGGAGGACACGGGTCGTGTCCCGTCCGCCGACCCTGACCAGGGCTTCGGCGGCGACGAGGCGAACTTCCCAGTTCTCGTCTTTGATATGGTTGATCAGTGGTCTTTCGGCCCTCTTGTCACCGATCTTTCCAAGGGCTTTCGCGGCCTCAAACCTGATCTCGTAGTTGCGGTCTTCGAGGGCCCCAATGAGGGGTTCCACCGCCCGCGGGTCGTGGAGTTCACCGAGCGCAAAGACGACACCGTCCCTTCCGTCCCTGTCCCGCCTATCCTTCAGGGCGTCGAGGAGGTATTCAACGGCACGGGGGTCACCGATCTCGCCGAGGGCCGTGGCGGCACCCCACCTGACGTCGGGGTCATCGTCGTGCAGAGTCTGGATCAGGGGGCAGACCGCCTCTTTCGCCTGCATGCCGCCGAGACTGATCGCCGCCTTCCACCTCACGTCCTTGTCCCTGTCCTTTAAAGCGGCGATGAGGGGATCTACACCTCCGGGATCACCTATACGTCCCAGCGCTTCGGCAGCGCCCCACCGCACGAACTTGTTCTTGTCCTTGAGGGCGGTGCAGATCTGCGGGACAGCCCGGGCTCCAATATCGACAAGGGTCCCGATCGCCTCCCACCTGACCGTAATGCTCGGGTCTTTGAGGGAGAGGATCAGGTCCGCAATCTCCTGTTCGATCGAATCCTCGTTTTCCTGGTCTGAAGGGGTGTATTCCCGTGTGTCCGCTGCCATGCCCGGTCCTGAGATGACCTAAACACTAGGGTGCGAGATGATAAGAATCTTCCCGCCTCGGGGCCAGTGGGGCATGCGGTCGCTCCCGGGACTGATATCGGCTGTATCAGGTGCACAGTAGGCGGCACCGGGAACAGGTCGTCCCACCGGGGACGGATACGCGTATGGCCGGGCACAACAGACATCAGGCGCGGCGTCCATTCTGTGGGTATGAAGAGATCATGCGGTGCGCGCCCGCTCCTCTACACCCATCCCGTGCTGATCGTCTGCACCTATGACGCTGAAGGCAACCCCGATGCCATGACCGCGGCATGGGGAGGGATCTGCTCGTCAAACCCACCATCGGTGGCGGTTTCTATCCAGAAGGTGCGGAAGACCTACGAGAACATCCAGCACCAGAAGGCGTTCACCGTCTGCATCCCATCCTCCGACCACGTGGTTGCGGCGGACTATTTTGGGATCGAGTCGGGACGGAACGCCGACAAGATCGCAACGGCCGGACTGTCTGCAGTCAGGAGCGACCTCGTCGATGCACCTTATATCGCCGAGTTCCCGGTCGTCCTGGAGTGCAGGCTCACCGGGAGCGTGGAGATCGGTATCCATACCCAGTTCGTCGGGGAGATCCTGGACGTCAAGGTGGACGAGTCGGTGCTCGGGCCTGACGGCGTGCCCGACATCGCAAAGGTCATGCCTTTTGTCTACGACTCCGCTGGCCGGGCGTACCATGCCGTGGGTCCGGCGATCGCGAAGGCCTTCTCCGCGGGTCTTGTCCTGAAGAAATAAAACGCAGGACTTTGAAGAGGAAGAACACCATCCGCCCCCTGACCGGCACCAGAGGTCCGCTCACCCCGCATCTAGGACGGTTCAGGGGGCAAGGAGATAAAGGGGCGGGACATACAGATGAAGACACTACTATCCGCACTCTTTGCGGGAGATGATCATGAACAAGGTCTATGTGATCGGGCACAGACACCCTGATACCGACAGTATCTGCAGCGCCATCGGCTACGCCGAACTCCTGAACCACGAGGAGGCAGAGAAATACGTCCCCGCACGGTGCGGGGATGTCAATCCTGAGACGAAGTTTGTCCTTGAGAGGTTCGGTGTCGAGGCGCCGGTCCTCATCGAGAGCGTCGAACCGAATGTCTCCGACCTCCCCTTCACCTATCCGGTCAGCGCCCATGCCGACGTCCCGACGATCGAGGTCGTCGCCATGATGGACGAGCAGGGTGTCCGTAACATGCCGATCGTCGACGATGATGGTATTCTCCTCGGACTCATGAGTGAGCACGGCCTTGCCCGCGCTTATGTAACGAGGACGAAGATCGAACAACTCGCCATTGCGCCGATAAAACTCCAGACCCTTGCAAAGATCCTGAATGCCCAGATCCTGGTCTCCGGCCCCGACCTCCTGGAGGGGAAGGTGTACATGGCGATCGACGCCCTCCATGTCTCTCTCTCGCGGCTCTCACCCCGTGATGTCGCCATCGTCGGGGACAACGAACCGGCCCAGCTTGCCCTGATCTCGGCCGGGATCGCCGCACTCATCATCGCCGACAGTTCGCCTGTCGGCGAGAGGGTCATCAACGCCGCAAAGGCGCAGAACGTCGCTGTCCTCTCGACAGCCCTCGATGCCTTTGGCGTCGGCAAGATGATCAACCTCTCCCTCCCTGCAGGCATGGTGATGGCGACCGACGTGCCGCGGGTGAGCGTGACCGATCCCCTCGAGTACGTGAAGGACGTCGTCTCGAACTCCAAGTACAGGACAGCCTGCGTGGTCGAGAGCGACAACCGTCTCCTTGGCATGATCTCGCGGAACACCTTCGTCGATGACATCCGCAAGTCGGTGATCCTCGTGGACCACAACGAGTTTTCGCAGGCGGTAGATGGGATCGAGAAGGCCGATGTGCTGGAGATCATCGACCACCACCGCCTCGGGGCGATCACCACCCTGAAACCGATCAAATTCCTGAACGATCCCGTGGGGTCGACTTCGACGATCGTCACCAGGATGTTCCTTGAGAAGGGGGTCGAACCGACCGAGAAGACGGCGGGCCTCCTGCTCTCAGGCGTCCTCTCGGACACACTCGCCCTGAAGATGTCGACGACGACACCGGAAGACGAAAAAGTTGTGGCCTATCTGGCTGGCATCGCAGGCGTGGACGCCGCAGCCTACGGCATAGAAATGGTGCAGCAGGGTATAGAACTGGACAACGTCCCCCTCCGCGACCTCCTCCTCAGGGACACGAAGCACTACAACCTCTTTGATAAGAAGGTTGTCATCTCCCAGGTGACCGTCCCCTCCTTCGAGTTCAGCACCGCCCACGCGGCCGAGATCAGGGAAAAGGTCAACGCCCTCCGCCAGGAGACGGGGAGCGACTTCTTCGTCGCACTTTTCACCAATGTCTTCGAGAACGGCAGCGACCTCTTTGCTGCGGCAGAGAGTGGCCACCTGGCAAAAATGGGAATAGCAGATCAACCCCGGCGTCTTCCGGGCGTGATGTCACGGAAGAAGGACTTCCTCCCGCAGTTCGGGAATATGCTCCGGGACTTGTGAGGGGTTCTTCACTCATTTTTTCTGATGCAAGAGTGTTTTTGAGGGATTCTCCTATGAAAATGGAGTATGAAGGTCTCGTCACCCCTGCACAAGATCGCCGCGGTCGACCCCCTCACGGAATACTGTAGACTGCTTCCTGAAGTTCGGCGCTTTGTGTCTTTAATTCACGGTTAAATTCTTCAAGATAATTTATTTCACTTGTAATAATTATCTTCGTCTCTGTGTCCAGCGGTTCTATGTTCAGGGTCTTCATGTTGTTTAATATGCCATTTGTTTTCGATGTGAACTTTTTTAAATCATCAATTGCAGTATAATACGTATTTTTGGCCCGTCGTATTTCATTTTTCTCGATATAGGTTTCTGCTTCTTTTGTGTGTCGATAGAAGTTTACGAAATCCGTATTCATTGCCTGTATGAATTCTAACTCCAATTCTGCGTACCTGATCAACGTATCTTTTGCTTGCTTGTCTGTGTCTGTTGGTGCACTCAAATCACTCTCGATCTCGATGATCTCGTTTAAGTACAACTCGGCAGCACTCAAATTAGTTTTAATTTCAGCAATAGACTGTTTTTCAAAATCAACATTCATCCTGGCTTCTGCTGATTTCCAGAGATTTTCAACTTTTTCTGAAGTCTGATAATAATTCACTCCGCCGAGAACCACCGAACCGGCAAATAATACCGCAACAGCAATGATGATAAAACGGATGAATCTCATACTGCTTTTATCATAAACCTAAATATAAATAGGTGACTATTTGTTTCGTTTGCCCCTTGCCTTTTTCCAAGAATAGGGATCAGCACAGACATTTGTTCCCGTGTTTACATCTGCTATCTCAAAGAATTCAAAAAGAAGATATATTTCACTGAAATTTACGGCGCAGGCGGTTCGTGGCGTTATGAAAACAGGATCTGCCGTGTTGGGCATTCAACCAAAACAAGAGACGCCCCGGCCGGGATTCGAACCCGGGTCGAAAGCTCCGGAGGCTTTCAGGATAT
>NZ_CALFSA010000101.1 GCF_937919355.1 uncultured Methanofollis sp.
TCCAGGCCCTCGCCCTCGCCGCCCTCCCCCTCACCCACGTCGTCAACGTCTGCCGCGCCCTCACCCTTATGAGCGGCCTCGACCTCCTCCTCCTCGGCCTCCTCTGGACCGCCGCCGTCACTCCCCTCGCCTTCTTCCTCGCCCTCAGGATGATGAAAAAGCGGCTTATCCGCTGAAAAAAAGAGGCCCCGCCCTCACCGCTCGTGCGGCGGGACAAGGTTCATCGCGGCGACAGCCTTCGGCACGTCCGACGGCCAGATAAAGACCCGGTTATACGGCTCCACCCTGTGGTATTCCTGCGGGTAGAAGATCTCGCCCGTCGTCATGTCCGCACAGTACCGGTCGATCCAGGCCCCCCTCTCAGACGACGAGAGACGCTTCCCCGCAAGGGCCTTTGCCGTGACATCGTAGAGGCGCACGCACATCCTGAACTCATACCCCGTCAGGGCCAGCGGGTCCGCCCACGCCCCCCTCTTTACCCTGTACGCCTCCTCCGCCGCCTCGCGTATCATCGCAAGGTCGGCATGCCGCGGCAGACTCGGGTAGACCGGGAAGAGCGCCGCCCACCCCGACGCCACCATCATCAGGTTGAAGGTCGCCCTCTCCTCCCGCGTCATCGTCTCCCTCTCCTTCGCCGTGTAGTGCGGCGCCATGTACGCGAGCAACCGCCCGTACTGGTCGAAAGGCTGGTCGGCCACCCGCAGGAACAGGTCCCTCTTCGACCCATTCGGCCGCGTCAGTTTCTCGGCAAGGAGTTGCTGGAAATAGCGGGCCGCCTCCATCCCCTGGTCCTCCTGGAGAGACCCGGCCGACCCCGTCGCAAGCTTCGGCCTCAGGTGCTCCCCGAGGCCGTGCTCCACCGCCGCCTCCCCGTCCTGTATCCAGTCTGCCAGCTGCGCAAGATCGGCGTCGTGCCGCGACGGCGGCGTATTGACAGGATAGTGCACCTCCGGCGTGTCGATCGAGAGCATCCTGATCGACATCGAGACATACGGACTGTCCCCGTCGCTCACCCGCAGGTATTTCTTTTTGCCCAGGGTATCGAGTTCGATCCCCTGGGGGTCCCAGAATATGGCAACATTCTGCATCGTCTCCCCCCGCCGTAGCCGGCAGTGCCGGGCTTACGGCACCACGCCATGGACCGGAGGGGATATATGGGTTTTTATCGGGAGAACACCTCCTCGTCCTCCCCCCGCCACGCGGGGTCGACGACCGCCAGGATGACAAGGTCGCCCTCGCCCGTGTTCTCGATCCACTGGACCGCCCCCGGCGGGATAAAGACCACCTGCCCGGCACGGACCCCGGCAATTTCCCCCTCGATATGCATCTCGCCCCTCCCCGTGACGATGTAATACGTCTCCGCCGAAGTCTTCAGGCGGTGCGGGAGGGACGCCTCGCCCGGACGGAGAAAAGCGTGGGCAATGGAACAGCGGTTTGTACAGGCCGGTTCGTTCTTCGGGTGGAGGAGTTCGCGGAGATGAGTCCTGTCGCCTGCCGTGAAGACAGGCGTGGTCCCGACATCCCTGATCAGCATGGAGGAGAGATAGGCGTCCCGGGAAAAAGAACATCATCCCCTGCAATACCGCCCTCCCCCTTCGACGCTCGCCTGGCCCCGCCGTCCATGACGATTGCGGCCCGGACCATTCAGGTGTGGATATTCATCCCTCTCCCGTCTCCACCACCTCGTCGACGACGGCGGTGAGGTCGGCGCGGAGGCGGGGGTCGAGGCCCCCCTCCGCCGCGAGGAACACCCCGGCGGCCCCTGCAACCTTCAGCCTGCCCGTCACGAACCTGATGAACCGGGAGACATCCTCCGATGAGAGGTAGATGAGCATCGTCGAGACCGAGTCGAAGAGGACGAAGACCCTCCCTCCCCCGCTCCCCCTGATACCCTGGGCGATCGCGATCCCCAGGCCCGTGAGATCGCCGGGACTCTTTACGAAGATGACATTCTCCGCGTCCTCAAGCCCTCTCCCGGCCGCGTACTTCGTGACCGCATCGACAATGCGGACGCGTGCAGGGTCGACACCCCCCTCGGCGTAGAGCCTCCTGAGGACGGCGTACGGCAGGTCGGTGGTGACGACGACGGCCTTTGCGCCCCGTGCCGTCATCCCCCTGACAATCCCCAGGTTGGTCTCTGTCGCCGCCGGCGAGAGGACAAGGGAGATTTTCCGGTCTTCATCTCTCTCATGGACAGGTATCATGGGCTTCACCGTGCCGGCCCTGGTCAGGAATATCCCCGCCTGGGCCTGTCGCCGATCCCCCTCAGGGAGCTGAAAGTATATGCAGATACTGCCCCCGCCCCTCCCCCCGCCCGTCGTCCTCTTCGTGGCCCTCGACATCTCCTTCCTCACCGGAGTGACCTCGAACACGGCCATCGCCTCCGTCTCCATGGGCCTCACCCGTACATGCTCATGCTCCCCGCGGCGGTCTGCTCCTCCATGGCCTTCATGCTCCCGGTCGGTGGCGACCCCGCCCCCTGCTACGTCGATATGAAAGACCTGATGAGTTCGGGCCGGGTGCTCACCTTCATCGGCGTCTTCCTCTGGATGTCCTTCCCTCTTCACGGTCGTGATGTGGGCCCTCCCCGACGGGGCGGCGGTGCCGGTCAGGTGAGGACGACGTCCGCCGCCGCCCTCACCACCACCTCTTTTTTCCCCCGGTAGGTCTGCACCGTCCCGGCGATCTCCACCCTGTCCCCCTTCGCAAGGACGACACCTTTCGCCGCCGTCGCCGGTATGAAGACCCGCGTCCCGTTCACCCCGGCGATGAGATGGCCGCCGGAGAGTTCGCGCACCTCCTCCACAGTCCCGGTGAGGAGGACGAAACTGCCGTCCCCGGCCTCAGGTGTCCAGGGGACGGCAAAGGCCGCGCTCCCGATCGCGGAGAGACCGAGGTGCACCCCGACGAGGAGGCCCGATATGCCGAAAAGAATTATGAAAGCCTTTATTTCTGGAGATGCAAGCATGATGTAATATTCTGCCGTGTTTTATATAATGGGCGATACTTTCATATGTTAACGGTGTTAACTATTGATTATGCACCCGACCACCCTCCCACCTTCCTCCAGGAAGGTCCTGATCATCCTGGAGGACGGCGGTGCGATGACGCACAAAGACCTCGTCCGCTCTTCCAACCTTGCACCGCGGACCGTCAGGTACGCTCTGAAGCGCCTGAAGGACAACGACCTCATCATCGAGAAGTTCAACTTCAAGGACGCCCGCCAGATCATCTACCAGTACAAACCTCAGCAGGCCGTTGAGGCCGTCTGAGCACAGCACGAGTCCCTCTTTTTCGCCCCCGTGAATCATTCGCGCGTGAGACCGTCCCGTCGTTCTGTACCCCGAAAAAAAAGCCGTGCCTTTCTCTTCATCACCCCTCCCACAACACCCGCCTCGCCACGTACACGGCGGCGAAGAGGACGACGACACCGAGTGCGGCGATGATACGGTAATCAAACCCTGCATCCCCCCCGGCACGTGTCCCGGCCTCCCAGTCGGCCGCGAAAGTGCGGGCGAAGTACGCCGCCGCCGCCGGGTGCTCGATGATCACGCCCGCCTCGCGGTTGAAGTCGGGGGAGTTGTCGTTCCAGTTGATCGAGGAGACGAGCACGCTCCTGTTGTCCACGACCACCCCCTTCGTGTGGACCTTCTCCAGACCTGCCGCCGCAAGGTCGATGCAGCGCGCCTCCATCGGGATCCCCTCACGCCGGGCGAGTCCGTTGATCCAGGCCGCCATCTCGTCATTGTCCTTCTCCCCCTCCACATTGAACCATGCGGAGTCGAGGAGCACCTGCACGGCGACGCCGCGGCGCGAGGCATTGATCGCCTCGGCCAGGTACCGGTTCGCCCCTCCAACCGTGCTGTTCGTGATATATGCCTGCTCGATGAGGACCCGCTCCTCCGCCCCCGCGATCATCTGCCGCACGAGACCGCTCGTATCAGGCGCGAGCACCGGCGTCACCCGTGCACCATGAACAGTCTCCGGCGCGAACCGCACTTCATACCCCCCGCCCCCCGTCTCCGCAAGGCCCCCGCCCTGCGGCGCCGGGACAATGTCGCCGCCCGTGCAGTCGGCCCTGTAGACCTCCGCGAAGTAGCCCGCGACCCCGGCGTCCTCCACCCACGCCCCCCAGCCGCGGTTCCCCCACTCCCCGGTTTCAGGGATGCCACTCTCCTTGAAATTCTCCGACGTGACCAGGACGCCCCTCCCGTCGACGACCATGTACTTCGCGTGGTCGAAGCGGTAACGGGCATGGGCGTCGCCCGCCGTCTCCATCATCATCACCGTGACGCCGTGGTCGGCGAGCATCCGGGCGACCCCCTTCTCTTCGGCGCTGATCCCCCCGACAGGCCCACCCTCGACGAGGACCGAGACATCGACCCCCCTCCCCGCGGCGCCGGCGAGCATCTCCGCGATCCCCGGGTGGGTGAACTCGTAGACATTCACATCGATCCTCTCCCGTGCCGAAGCGACCGCCTCCGAAAGCACCTCATACGAGCAGTCCGGCGAGACAAAGAGAGTCACCGTGACATTCTCGAATGTCCGCGGGGCGAAGTCCGACTGCCCGATGAAGAAGGGCCTCGGGTCCCATCCCCCGTCAACAAGGGTATGGACCTGCCCCTGCCGCGCCGCGACGTCCTCCGGCCACCCGACCTCCTGCACGACCGCCCCGCCGACAATAAGAGTAATGCTGTCCTTCTGGTTTGCAAGCCTGAAGTCGCCCCTCCTCAGCATGTCAGGGACGGTGGCGTCGGTGCCGACGACCTCATAGTCAGGGAGAGAACCATGGGCCCGCAGATACCCGGCCGCTTCACGGGCGACGACGACCCGTCCATTCACCGTGCTCCCCTCGGGGAAACGGACGCTCCCCTCGCCGTCGGTGACCTCGATACCCCCGGGGCTCCCGCTCCCTTCAAGGACAAAGTACTCGTCGGGTTCCCCGGTGAGGTAGGTGTCCGGGCAGAACGCGACGATCTGGAAGGCCCCGGCCGTCCCGGCGAAGAGGGCAAGGAGGAGGATGACGATGGCCGTCCGCATACTCATCGGTCTTTCCCCCGTGTTTTTATAATCCGCCGGTCCACGCAGATCATGGACCTGCCTCTCGTCGTCAAGATCGGGGGAAGCCTCACAGACCACGCCGCCGCCGTGGTCGGGGAAGTGCTCGACGCCGGCGTCCCGGCCCTCGTCGTCCCGGGCGGCGGCCAGTTCGCCGACGCAGTCAGGGCCCTCACCCCCCCCGACACCCCGGCGCACTGGATGGCCATCGCCGCCATGGAAGCCTACGGCTGGTACCTCTCCTCCTTCGGCCTCCCCGTAACCGCCGACCTTACCGTGCCCGACACCCCGACAGTCTTCCTCCCCTATGCCGCACTCAGGGCGCACGACCCCCTCCCCCACTCCTGGGCCGTCACCTCCGACACCATCGCCGCCTGGGCCGCCGGCGAGATCAGGGCCTCTCTCGTCCTTGTTAAATCAGTGGACACCCTCACGCGCGCCGGCGTCCCTGTCGCCGCCGTTCACGCCCCCTTCCCCTGCGACGAAGTCGACCCCCTCTTCCTCCCGTACCTCTTCGACCGCCGCATTCCCGCACAGATTGTCAACGGCCGGGTCGCGGGCCGCCTCCGCGCCCTCCTCAGTGGTGAGGACGTCCCCTGTACCCGCGTCTACCCGAGCATTTAATTGCCCATAAGATGCAAAGATCACTAACTCTTAACTGGGGTTTAATCTATGGCTATGGAAAAATGCACGTCATGCAAAGCACCACTCTCCGAATGTGGTGCGACCAGGTTTAACTGCCCCGTCTGCGGGAACGAGATCAGGCGCTGTGCCCAGTGCAGGGAACAGAGCATCACCTACACCTGTGAAAAATGCGGGTATCAGGGGCCATAACCATGGGAAAAGTCGCCGTCATTTTGAAACTCATGCCTGAGTCGGCTGACATCCCGGTTGAGGACCTCAAGAAGGCCATCAAGGCGACGGTTGAGGGCATTGACGACATCAGGGAGGAACCGATCGGATTCGGCCTCTCCGCTCTGAAGGTCGCCGCTGTCATTGAAGATGAAGAAGGCGCCACCGACGCGCTGGAGTCAAAACTCGCCGCCGTTAAAGGCATTGCAAGTGCAGAGATCTCCGACGTCAATCGGATGATCTAATAGCTTCCATTTTTTCCAGGACTTCCTGCGTGATCCCCCGGATCTTCTCGACCGAGGCGCGGAACGCGGTGAGTTCGTTCTCCTCGATCCTGATCGCCACAGGAAAGACACCCTCCCGGTTGACCCGTGCAGGGACGCCGATGCAGGTGTTCCCGACATTGTGGACCTCGCTCTTGATGTAACTGGAGACCGTCAGTATCCTGTTCTCGTTTGCCATGATCGTCTGGACCAGGGTTGCGATGGCGTCGCCGGGCCCGTAAATTGTTGCCCCGCTGTTCTTGATGATGAAACTGCCGCTGCTTTTGACCCTCTCCACCATCTCATCCATCGGGAGACTGGAAAATGCCGGCAGGTTCGATATCCTGATACCGCCGATCGTCGTCGCCGACCAGAGCGGGACCATGCTCTCCCCGTGCTCGCCGATGATGCGGGTGTGGACCTCGCTCACGTGGACGTGGAAGTAGTCTGCGATCAACGCCTTCAGCCGCATCGAGTCCAGGTGCGTACCCAGGCCGAAGACCTGTCTCGGGTCCATCCCGGAGTACCGGAGAAAGACCGCCGTCATCACGTCGACCGGGTTCGTGATCATGAGGACGATCGCTTCAGGTGCGCGTCTGCCGACCTCTTCGGCAATCGGAGCGATGATCTGGGCGTTCCCAAAGGCGAGGTCGATACGGTCCTGTCCTTCCTGGCGCGGCACCCCTGCCGTGACCACGACAACGTCGGAGTCGGCATAGTCCTCAGGGCGTGTGCTCCAGGTAATGGCTGTCCCGATCCCCCGTGCGGCACACGAGTCTGTGAGGTCATGACAGAGGCCCGCGAGAGATTGTTCCCTGCCAGGCCGTCCCATGAGGAGCACCTCATCGACGTGAGGGATACCTGAAATGGAATGAGAAGCAAAAGAGCCAAGCCTTCCCGTGGCTCCGACAACAGTGACTTTTGACATGGGGATCAGTCAATTAGGGACGGGTCCTCGGTCGACAATGCGTGCCTGCTCTTGTCCCGGCACTCCTTCTCCACCCCGCACCCCCATGGGCGCCGTACGTCCACGGTAAGTCTGCTCCCTTCCGGGCCTGAACCGGTCTCCGCGGTACGAGGTCTTTGCCCCCTACAGGGCATCGATCCCTCTCCGTCGACCTCATGGGACAAGGCTTCTCAGTCGGAACACACAGGGCGCCAGCAGATCGCCAGAGCCTTCCTCGGACTTCGCCCTCCGCGTACCGGCGATTTCGGATCACAGGTGACGCCGAGCCACCCGGGCTAGTCCCCATATGTACTATGACTCACGGGATAAATGCCTTCCCTCCACCGGCACCACGCCAGGCGGCGAGTGCACGGGTGCAGGCGTCCCGGTCTTCCTTTCCAAAGATATCAAGGGCCGCAAGGGACCTTTCCGGCTTTTCGAGCAGGGGTGGGAGACGGGCGAGGTCGCCGTGGTAGACGAGGAGGTGCTGGTCCCCCCATGCCTCGGCGACGAGGACGGGGTCGTCTCTCACCTCCGGGATCATCTCTCTCTCAGCGTGGACGGCGATATCGTCGACGAGGAAGGCGTCCCTGTTCGCCCTGATATTGGCCGCGGTCCAGAAGGCGGCAGGGCCGTGGGCATCGCAGAAGACCACCTCCGGCACCCCGGCAAGGGCGGCGGCAAGCCCGAGCGTCCCGGCGCCGGAGCAGGCGTCGACGAAGGTATGGGGGGCGTGCCTGCCGATCTCCCTCTCGACCGCGGCGATCTTCAGGTTGACAGGGCGGGGGAACTCGATGTGCGTCTGCGAGAGTTCCTTGTAAACGACGACCTCCCCGATGGACGTGGAGAAGAGGTTTGCCTGGACGTCGCAGCCCGCGAGGAGTTCGTGGGCGGCATGTCCGCCGGCGGTGAGGCCCGGTACCGCCTGCCCTGTCCTGACCACGCCCCGCACCTCGGGCACCTCGCGGACGATCCTCTCCGCCGCCCTCCGGTCGGGGTGAGGGGAGAGGAGGACGAGAGACCTGGCCGGGAGGAAGGGCGGGGTGGCAAGGGCGAAGCCGGGGTGGACGACCGGCATCCCGGCGGCCCTGAGGGGTTCGGTACCAGCGATCGTCCCCTCCTCCCTGAGGACCCGGTAGATCGAGGCGAAGACCTCGTCGATAAAACGCCGGCCACATGTACAGGCGGCGGCGGGTTCATAGTCCCGCGGCAGGGGCGCCCCCTTGTCGAGGGGGACGGCCTCGCACTCATTGCAGGGGGAAAAAACCACGGGCACGGTCCCGACGACCTCCGCCGCGTCCCTGACGCACTCCCCTCCGCAGACCGGACACTGCATGGACGCACGTGGGGTGCGGCGACATATAGTCTTACCCGCCCTGCCCGGAGAAAATATATAGTGTGGGTGTCATTCTCCCTCCTCTCTCCAGAGGGAGGAACACCAGATGTTGTCACGTTATGTCATTCTTGCCATACTGCTCGTGCTGGTGGCGGTGATCGTTGCCGGGTGCAGCCCCTCGGGGCAGCCTTGCCTGACAGGTACACCGTCTCCGGCAGACCTCAACGCCACCGTCAATGCCACCCCTGAGGCCTCTCACGGTGCCGATATCCCCGGTGCGATCGCCCACACGCAGGTCTATGTATTCTTCAAGGACATCGCCCTCAGGGCCGGGATCGGCCAGGTGCCCTGACAGAAGGGTCACTGTGCCGGAACAGCGATCTTTTTCTTCTCCTCTTTATCTGCCGCCTCCACCGCCGCGGCGAGGTCTGCCCCGGCGAGCAGCAGGGCTTCGGGCGTCACCATTCCCTGCGCGAGCACGAAGCCGCCGGCATCGCGCAGCGCCTCCTTGAGCCCGATCGCCCAGGTGTGCTCGATCAGCATCACGGCTGCGGCGCTGTTTGCCGGGATGGCGTCGCCGATCTTCGCCAGGTCGTCCTTGGCGATGCCGAAGTCGTACTCCGCCACCCGCTCCGCGCCCGCCTCCGCGCCAGCATACATCCCCTCTTTCCCGGCCGCCCCGTACCCGATGAGGGCTCCGACAACAGCGCCGAAACGCAGCCTCTCCTCTTCGGTGAGATCAGTCGCCTGAAAATCGGTGACTTTCCCGCTGGCATCTTTCCAGACAAAGAGCAGGTCTATCAGCCTCATCGTACCCTTTTCGCGCAGGGACCTCAGTTCCTTGAGGACCTTCCCATGAAACTCCGGCTCTTCAAAACCGATCACGACCATCTGCATCGGTCCGTACATTACTTTTGCCATCTCTTCCTCCATCGTTCCTTCCCTGTGCCGGGAAGGGGCGACCTGTGTCATGACCGCACAATATAAAAATGTGGTGATTGTTGTGGAACGGTCTCCTTACCGGATTTAACGGCTCATCCGGTCTCAGGGTGTGCACTTCAATTCGGCAAAGAGGTTCTGCCACGCCTGCCTGAAGGCGACGCGCTGCTCCGTGACCGATGATAGGCCCTCCCCCAGGGTGGCACTTTCCGGGATGCTCCTGACCGAGTTTTCCAGGTTGGTGTACGCCGTCTCAAGTTCAGTCACCCGTGCCGATTTCAGGTCTTTTGCCGATGTCCTGACACTCTCCATCGCTTTTTTGACCTCGTCCTGGGCCGTTCGCAGGTCCCCGACGGTCGAGTCCCTGTTGATCGCCTCGACTTTCTTTAACGCCTGGTCCAGGTCTGCCATACTCTGGCAGAGCTGTGCCTCTGCCTGCTGGCTTGTGGGCTGCTGGGTGCACCCCGCGATGGCGACGACCGCCAGAATGGCGACGCCGATACAAATTCCGATTGTCTCTTTTTTCATCCTCTCCCTCCGGACCGGGTTTCTGGTGAGTGTACCCGCCCGGTCTCCTGCCACGGATATATGGCGGCAGATATATATATTTTGGGCCATGCCCGGCCCCTCACCCGGTCTGGACGCCCGGCACTCCCCCCACCCCCCCGGATCTCTCCTGAAAACCCGGAGATATCTCCAGACAGCCCCACAGAGTTACAGGTATATAGTGGGAGGATATTCTCCGGGTACCGCCCGGCATGTCCGGGCAGTCTGGAGATGATTGTTGTCATGGCACGAAACCGACCATTTGGTATTACGGTCCTTGCATTTCTGGCCATTCTTGCGGCGATCCAGGCCGTGGTCTATACCCTGCAGATGCTGCACCTCCTCCCCGTCACCCTGGGGCCGGTGCGTTTCTTCACCTTCGACCTTCTCGGGGCAATCCTCTGGGGCATGCTTGCGCTCATCTATCTCTGGGTCTTCCGGATGCTCTGGAACCTCGACCCGCAGGGATGGGTCTTTGTCGTCCTCCTCTCTATCCTGAACCTCATCATGGCGGTCCTCTCCGTCTTTGGTGCGTCCACCTGGGAGGCGATGGCGCCTGCACTCCTGATCAACGGCGTCATTCTCATCTACTGCCTGGTACCCGGCACGAAAGAGGCGTTCGGAGTACCCGGATAGGGAAAAAAAGGGGTGGTCTCTCTCCGGCTTACTGCCGGGCGAGGGCCATCCTGATCTCGGCCTCGTGGTCCTCGATCCTCTCCCCGCTGACATCGACGGCCACCCGGTGGATCGTGCCGGTGAACACAAATGGTGGCCTGTACAGGCCTGTGACCGACGAACCCTGGCTCCGTCCGCAGGAAAGCCCCCCGCCAAGACCGATGACAAGGGGGATGGTCACGGGCACCTCCATCTCACCCACCGGCCTCTCATTGAAGTACAGCCGTCCGGTGCCAGGCGCACCCTTTCCATTCCTGATGTCGGGCTCGCCGGTCTTCTCGAACTGGTAACTGAGGACCACCCGGCCCTCCGGCACCGTCTCCGTGGAGACGAGGTGGAACTCCCTGATGCCCACATAGTTGTGGACATAGTGGAGCCTTTTGTCCTTCACGAAGAGGGCATACCCCCCTGTGTTGCCGCCGTGGGTGAGCAGGACCCCCTCGGCCCCTCCCTCCGGGATATCAACCAACGCCGCGATGACGTGCGAACGGTTGAGTACCTTCACGGCCGGGTTCTCGGGCACTCCTTGCGTCCCCGGGAAGTAGTTATAGCGCGCCCTGTCCCGCCCGACCTCCGGGCGAGGCTCGGTCAGGCGCTGGATCCCGCGGCCGTCGATGGGCAGCACATGGTACCTGCCCGCCTCCGCGTACCAGAGGGTGATCAGTTCCTGCAGGACCCCGGGGTACTCCTGTGCGACATTGTGCGCCTCGGCGCAGTCGGTCTCCACATGGTACAGTTCCCAGCCCTTTGCATCGAGTTCCCTGAGTTTTTCCGCGGTGATGGGCTGGCCAAAAGGCCCGCCCTCGGCGAAGGACGGGCCTGGCCAGGGACAGACCGCCTTCCAGCCATTGTGGTAGAGGGAACGGTGTCCGAACATCTCGTAGTACTGCGTTGCGTGCCCTGACGGTGCCCCGGCGTCGTCAAGGCTCCCGGCAAAACTCACGCCCTCAATGGGCGACTGCGTCACGCCCCTGATCTCCGCGGGGGGCCTGATACCCAGCACCTCCAGCACTGTGGGCACGATATCGATGGCATGGGCGTACTGCGCCCTGATCTCCCCCTTCGCCCTGATACCGCCTGGCCAGTGGACGATGAGCGGGTCGCTGATGCCGCCCCTGTACGTCTCCCTCTTCCAGCGCCTGAAGGGCGTGTCGCCGGCCCAGGTCCAGCCCCAGGCATAGTGGTTGAAGTACATCGGCCCGCCCAGGTCGTCGAGGGCCGCCAGGTTGTCCTCCAGGGACTCGGGCACATAATTGAAGAACCTGTTCTCGTTGACCGACCCCGTGGGGCCGCCCTCGGCGCTGGCACCATTGTCTGAGATGACCATGACCAGGGTATTTTCCCGTTCGCCGATCGATTCCAGGTAATCGAGGACGCGCCCGATGTGATAATCGGTCTGCTCCAGGAAACCCGCGAAGACCTCCATCATCCTGGCGTACAGGCGCCTCTCCTTCTCCGGGAGTGCGTCCCACCGCGGCACGTCAGGGTCGTGCGGCGGGAGGTCTGTGCTCCGCGGGACGATGCCGAGTTCCTTCTGGCGGGCAAAGACCCTCTGCCGGTAAACCTCCCAGCCATCGTCGAAGGCACCCCTGTAGCGGTCGGCCCACTCCTTCGGCACGTGGTGCGGGGCGTGCATCGCGCCCGTGCAGTAATACAGGAAGAAGGGCCTGTCGGGGGCGACCTGCTTCACGTCGGCGACGAATCCGATCGCCCTGTCCGCGAGGTCCTCGTTGAGGGTATAGCCCTCCTCAGGCGTCCGCGGCGGGTCGACCGTGTGGTTGTCGTGGACGAGGTCAGGATAGTACTGGTGGGTGTCGCCGCTGAGAAATCCGTAAAACCGCTCAAAACCGCGGCCCAGGGGCCAGCGGTCGTACGGCCCGGCCGCACTGATCTGCTCGGCCGGTGTCAGGTGCCACTTGCCGACCGCGAAGGTGCTGTAGCCGTGCTGGAGCAGTATCTCTGAAAGGAATCCGTTTTCAAAGGGGATGCTCCCATAATAGCCCGGGTACCCGGTTGATATCTCGGTGATCCCGGCCATGTTGTTGGAGTGATGGTTGCGCCCTGTCAGGATGCAGGACCGTGTCGGCGAACAGAGCGCCGTCGTGTGCATGTTGGTGTAACGCAGGCCGCCTTCGGCAAGACGGTCCAGGTTGGGTGTTTTGATGGGCGAACCATAACAACCCAGTTGTCCGAAACCGGTGTCGTCGAGCACGATGATCAGGACGTTCGGGGCTCCTTCTTTCGCCCGCACGGGTGCGGGCCAGGCTGGCGTCGACTCTTCAATCGTCCGGCCGATCTTTCCCGGGAACGCGGTCCCGGGCTGGTATTCGATCAGTTTCTTGTTCATCTCCATCTCCCTCAGGGAGGGGGGGATACCCGGAGTGGGCGTACAGCATATATATCCCCGCTCTCTCATCCTGCCGCCCGCAGGCGGAAGGAGAAGACCATGGCGCTCACCCCGCCGATGATCGCAAGGATGCCGAGGATCAGCACCAGGGATGTGATGGTGAAATAGGGGTTTGCGAGCAGGACGATGCCGAGCACGATGCTGAGGACGCCGAGGATGGCCGGCGCCCACCCGCCGCCGGTCATGCCCCGCACAAGGGCCGCGGCCCCCATGATGACCCCCAGGATACCGATGAAGATTGTAAGGAACGAGGAGACGATGACCGTGCTGTACATCGGATACGCCAGCACCACGACGCCGGCGATGATCCCGAGGACCGCGAAGATGATCGTCCATATCCCGTGCTCCCCGCCGAAGAACATACCGCCAAGAGCGATGATCCCGCTGATCATCCAGTAGATCCCGAGGAAGGTGACCAGCACTATGAGAGTCTGCGCCGGCCATGCGAGCAGGACCAGCCCGAAGACGAGGGCGACGATGCCCTGGAAGAGGACAAGCCACCAGGGAAAGTTTTCCTCTGCGACCACACCATCGGCACGGATCGTTTCACCGTTCATGATAACACCTGGGTGCAGGAATCTCCTGTGCAGTTATATGCCTTTCGTACTCCCGTACCCCAACCTATATCCCCGGGCAGAGAGTCATGGGGAAACACCGGGGACCGTGAGGGTGTGCCCTCCTGTCCAGGGGGGATCGCACCATGAATCCCGACCATCTCTTCACCTTGCTCAGGCAGGCGTCAAAGGTCGTACTGATCGTCGTCATCTTCACCCTGCTCTTCCCCCTTCTTCTCGGCTTCGTCCTCTCCGTCCCTTCGAGCGTGGTCCTCGGCCTGGTCTCCTCCACCTTCATCCTCCAGGCGAACGCCGTCTTCGTCGGTGTGGCGATGGGCCTCCACCCGGCCATGATCATCGCCGTCATGACCATCTTCGAGGTCGGCGCCGTGCTCGCGATCTTCGAGACCTGCGACACCTTCGCGATGGAGTCGGCGCGGGTCCGGGCCATGCTTGAGAAAACCGAAAAAAAGATGCAGACGATGAAATATCTCTCAAAATATGGTGTCTATACTCTCCTCTTCCTCCCGGCCCTCCCCATCATCGGCCTCTACTCCAGCGTCGTCATTGCGTGGATTACCCGGTGGGACCGCCGCCTCTCTCTCCTTTTCATCACCCTCGGCTGGATCGGGATGTGCCTGTTCCTCCTGTTCATGAAGTTTGGCGTTCTCATGATCTTCCTCTGATGACGGTGGACAAAAAAAAGTGGAGATCGCAGGGCCCTCTCACATCGCAGGGACCGCGACCTTCTCCTTCTCCGCCGGCGCCTCATCACCGAAGGCCGCCCTCAGTTTTGCCTCGTTCTCCGCGGTCATGGACGTCCTGATAACCGTGCCCTTGAACTCCGCCATCTCCGTGAGGAACTTGTCGGGCGTCACGTCCTTGATCAGCATGAAGACCGCCGAGTTCCCTGGCTTCACCGTCTCCGAAACGTCCTTGATGAACGTGTCGTCGATGCCGTAGTCTGCAAAATGACCGGCGATCGCACCGGCGATCGCGCCGATCGCAAGCCCGAGGACCGGCACAAAGAAGATAAGCCCGATCAGAAGGCCCCAGAAACTTCCGCTCAGCGCACCTATCCCTGCAAGGCTCGTCGACTGCTTGATGTCGGTCTTCCCGTCCTGGTGGCGGACCACCACGACCAGGTCCTCGAGCCCGACCAGGTGCTCCTTGCTCATCTGTGCGAGTTTGTCCCGTACGCGGAACGCAGTTTTTTCGTCGTCAAAGCCGACGACAACCAGATCACTCATAATTCGTCCCCCCTCTTGTCATACGCGTCAGCCCGGAAGACACCGGACCTGTACCCCGGATGGGGCAGACGGTATAAATACCGCGTGATCCCTCCGGGAAACCGCACCTCTTCACCGTTTCCCGCAGCACCGTTTGTACTTCAGCCCGCTCCCGCAGGGACAGGGGTCGTTCCGCCCCCTTTTTTCCCCCCCGGTCGCCTGCCTCTCCATAATCTCTGCCGGCGCCCGCCCATGCTTGAGGAGGCCTGCCATGACCCGCATCGGCCTGTCGATGTGGGTGAAGAACGCCCTGTACCCCTCGCACAGGCAGTTCAGTCCCGTCTCCCCGTCAGGTGTGCTGGTCGTGCGGTCCTTCGGGCAACCGCCGTTGCAGGCAAACCGCACCGTGCAGGTGCGGCAGTACGCGGGCAGGGTGGCCTGTTTGCCCTCCCCGAAACGCCGCTGTTTCTCGCATGCGGCCAGGTCGGCGAGAGGTGTCTTCAGGAGGGTGCCGAGGAGGTGGTCAGGCCCGACAAAGTGGTCGCAGGCATAGAGGTCGCCGGTGTGTTCGAGGACTGGCGCCGCCCCGCAGGTCGGGGCGAAGACGCACATGCCCGCCCCGAGCCCCGCCCATACCGAGAGCGCCGCATCGAAGTGCCTGACAAAGACCTCTCCGACGTCCCGGCGCACCCACTCGTCGAAGATAGTGCAGAGGAACCGCCCCCACTGCGCCGCTGTCACCGACATTTCCCCTGCCCCTGTGAGAGGGATGAACTGTATGTGCCCGGCCCCGGTCTCGTCGCGGAGGAACCGGTAGGCGTCGAGGGGGCGGTCGGCATTGGCGGCATGGACACACGCAAGAATGTTGTGCTCGACACCGTGCTCCCGCAGGAGGGAGATGCCCCGCATCACGCGGTCGAAACTCCCCTTTCCCTGCCCGTCGACACGATAGGCGTCGTGCATCTCCCGGGTGCCGTCGAGGCTGATGCCCACGAGAAAACCGTGCTCCCGGAAAAACTCGCACCACTCGTCGTCCAGGAGTGTGCCGTTCGTCTGGATGGTGTTCTCGACCATCATGCCTGGCCGCCTGTACTTCTCCTCCATCTCCACCGATCGCCTGAAGAAATCGAGACCCATGAGGGTGGGTTCGCCCCCCTGCCAGGCGATGGTCACAGGGGAGTCCCGGGTGGCGCCGAGGCACTGCCTGATATAGGCGTCCAGCACCTCGTCGGTCATCCGGAAACGGCTCCCCGGGTACAGGGCCTCCTTCTCCCGGTAAAAGCAGTATGTGCAGGCGAGATTGCACCGGGCGCCTGCCGGTTTCGCGAGCAGGTGGATCATCCCTGTCTCCCGGCCTCCCCTCAGGTGCGCTTCAACCCCCTCTCACCCGAGACCTGCCAGCACACAAGCCCGTAGATCTCCCTGACGGCCAGGACCGAGAGAATGATCGCGGCGATGAACATGACGACGATGAATGCCGCGAGCGCCCGGTCAGGGTCGACTCCCGCCCCTCCCGCCACCGCCCCGACAAGGTGCGGGAAATGCGGGACGAAGACGACGAGCGTGATCACGAGTAACAGGAGGACGGTAAAAATGGGGAATGGTCTCATATCCAGTCCCGGATCGGATCAGGTCTTTTTCTCCTCCGCAGGCGGGGTTTCTTTCAGTTTTTCAACCCTCTTCGAGAACTCCACGGCCTTCTGTTCGATCTCGACCGAGAAGATCCGTCCGGCCTGGAAGAGGACGATGATCGCCCAGATAACCAGGAGGACCAGGACCACACCGGCAAGCACCCCGAGGACCCCTGCGATCAGGGGCAGGAAGAAGAGGTACGCAACCACGGCAAGGAGCACGTAGCCGATGAGCCTGAACCCGGTCTGGTATCTCTCCAGTTTGTCATCTGAGACCTCTCCCTTTGAGAAGGCGAGTGTCGCATACCCGGCGACGGCGTTGGTGACGTCGATGATCTCCTTGAGGATGGCGAGGAAGACAATGATCAGGGCGATGATGACGATCCCTGATATCAGCGGCTGCAGCCCGATCAGGCCGAGAAATGTCGGGTCGCCGAGCGATCCCGCAAGAGGAATGAAGATATAGACCGCGAAAAGCCAGATCAGAAAGGCGATGACGATCTCGACGATGATCTTCGGGAGACTGTCTACAATCTCCCGCCTGGATTCTGTATATATTTCTTCACGGGTGACCATGTTACCACCACGGCGACACAGGATGTATAAATCGAGATTTATATTTGCCGGTCGTCGCAGTGCTGGTGCGGACACCGGAATTTCTCTATTGTTCCGACCTTTTCGTCTCCATCAGTCTGGCAAGCCAGCGTGTCTCCTCCGAAGATTCGAGCAGAGTTTTTGCGGCGAGGGTGAGCGGAACAGCGAGGAACATGCCCGGTATCCCGAGCACACGCGTCCAGAAGAAGAGGGAGACGATGGTAACGGCCGGGGAGAGGTCAGGGACTTTTCCGGTGTCAGGTGTGACGGAGATCCTTTCTCCAAGATAATTGCTCCCGGCGATGGCGATGGCGACCGCCGCCGCTCCCGGCGTCCCGTATTCCAGCCAAGCCATCCCGATGGGCGGGACGGCGGCGATCCAGATCCCGATGAAGGGGATAAAACAGAGGATGAAGACGAGCACCCCCCAGAGCAGGGGAAAATCAACACCGGTCACAAGGAGAAAGAGCCCCGTCCCCGTCCCGGTGGCCAGGGCGGTCCTGCCCCTCCCCGTGAAGTACCCGACGACGACATCAGAATACCGCCCGAGTGCATGCCTCTCCCCGACCGCGGGGAGGAAGAACACGGTGACCAGCAGGACCAGAAAAAATTCGGCGAGCAGTGTGGCGAGACCTGTGAGCACGCTCACGACAGAGGGGCGGAAGGGGGTGTCGCCGTTGATGATGATCTCGCCTGCGGGGACACCTGTCTCCGGCATGAATGACCGTATCCTCTCTACCTGGGTTCCGAGCATCTCCTGATAGGCGGGCAGGGCCTCTCCCATCTGGATGAGGGAGGTGGAGAGTACCCAGACAAGAAATACGGAGGAGAGGACGACCGCCCCCATCACGAGAGCGGCCGCCGCGACCGGCGGCACACCCATCTCCAGAAGTTTTTTCCGGAACGGGGCCATGAGGACGGCGATGAGGAGTGCAAAAAGAATCGGGTTGAGGAAGTCCGCCGCGGCGTACATGCCGGCGGCCACGATGACAAAGGCGGCCCCGCAGATGAGGGCCGTTCCCGCCGGACTCATGATGATGGCGGCGTCCATCCTCCTCCCGCCCTCCTCTTTCACGTCCCCCCGTGGACGTGAAAGCGGTATTTATGCCTGCCGCGTCTCTGTCCCTTTTGTGGTGGCGGTATCGATGACACTGTCCGTGATCGCGGTCAGCCGCGAGAGGAGGGACGGGTCGATGCCCGACTCCACGACGATGAAGACGCCGGAGATGCCCAGTATCTTCAACTTGCTTGCGAGATAGTGGATGAATTTCAAAATATCTGCGGATGAAAGGTAGATAAGCATCGCATTGATGGAGTCGACGAGGACACAGGTATTTTGATCAACCGGATCTTTCAGGATCTCTGTTATGGCGATGGAGAGTCCGGTGAGGTCGTCGGGGCGAGACAGGAAGACGCTCTCCGGCATATCCGGGGGTGCGTCGCCGCCGGCGTACTTCGTGACCATGTCGATGAAGCGTATGCCGGTGGTGTTGATGCCGTTTTTCCGGTAATACCCGGCAAGGGGGTGAGCAGGCTGGTTGGCCGTGACGACGACGACACCGATCCCCTCTGCCATGACCTCCCTGACGACAGACAGGTTGCTCTCCCTCGCCGAGTGTGCCGCCGAGAGGAGCAGGACGATCCGGGGACTGCCCGGGGTGATGCCAAGGACGCTCACGCCCCCTCCTACCGCCGCAGGAAGATGCGGAAAGCCTCGGGGATCTCCCGCCGCCCCTCTGCGATGGAGGCGTTGAGTTCCCGGAGGTTCTCGGCGATCTGGCCCGCGGCTGCTATCTGAACTCTTATCTGAGCGAGGATCTCCTCCTTCGGGACAGACCCCTCCCTGATATCGTCGTAGATTGATTCAATGTTCTCCCGCAGGAGAGCGACAGGGTTTTTGAGCCTGAGGGCAGACTCGGTGATGTAGGCGAGCATCGCCTCCTCGGTCTCCTGCCGGTGGATCGCCGACCCTATGATCCCTGCCGCTGCCCCGAGGGTGTCGATCTCGACCTCGGTCCAGTGCCTCCCCTGCCGTGTCTCGTCAAAGCCGATGAACCCCCACCAGCGGCCCCCGACGTGGATAGGGACGATGACGACGGATTGGACCCCCAGCGCTTCCATGTTCTGCTTTTCAGTCTCTTCGGCATCACTGATACTGGCAAAGACAGTCTTGCCCGCCCTGAGGTCGATCTCCCACTCCCCGACCCCGGCCTTCTGGTAGGAGAGTCCCTTAAGCCAGGGGGTGGTGATCTCGCCTCCATGCCCCTCTCTGTCCCATTCGTACCGGCCCTTCATGAGGGTCTCGCCGGTCTCCGGGTCTGTGATATTTTCGAAGAGGTAGACACGGTGGACCTCGGTTGCAGTGCAGAGGCTCCGGAGTGCCCTGACGATCTCCTCCTCCCAGGCAGGTGCCGCGAGGAAGCGACCTGCCATGGTACTGATCGCTTCGAGGATGACGTCACGCCTGTGGAGGGCCTGTGCTACCTGTTTCTTTCCGGTGATGTCGAGTATCGAGACGATGAAGAGGCCGCGGTCGGGGATGGTCCTGACCGTGACGGCCGCGTCGATGAAAGATCCGTCTTTCCGTTGCAGCCGCATCTCCCTGATGGCCGGCGCCGTCCCGGTCACGGCGAGGGCCGCAAGGTCGCCGCCCCCTGTGATCTGCGACCACTGCATCACCCCCTCGACCTCTGTTTGCCCGTACCTCGTCATCCTGAGGAACCGACGGTTCGCCCTGATGATCGTCGAGGTGCGGTCGGCAAGGACGAGTCCGTCGCCGCTGGCATCGAAGACCGACTCGTAAAGGTCGGGATCGATGCATGTGTCTCTTCCGCTCACAGGAATGAGTGTATCGCCATTACTATATAATCTCTGCTGTTTTGTTATTCGCTTTTGAATGTGTGTTTCAGGATCTCGGGCATTGCAAAGGCCCATATAGTCTTTCCCCGAGTGTGGGGCCCTTTATGCTGCTCCTCTCCTGTATCAGCCGGGCGTTTTTCGTCCTGGCGTCGGTGGGAGTTGCAGTGACCTTCACGACTCGTGCCCTGTGCTCTACCTGTTCGGGGAGGAGACGCCGATACCCTCATATGGGATTGGACACCCAGAGGGGACGACGGCCCCCTGGCCGGTATTCCATCACGGGGAGGATGGCCGACCATGACGAAAAAAGCGGATTTCACCACCGAGGAATGGAACAGGCTCCTGCAGGCGCCGGTCGCCGCAGGTTTTGCCGTGATGCTCGCCGACCCCGACTTCACCGGCATCCTCCGCGAGTTGAAGGCCCTGTCCCGCGCCTTCGAGAGGCTCGACGTCCCGCGGGAGGCGGAGGAACTGGTCGGGTCAGTTGTCGCCGACCTCAGGGCGATGTCGGAGAGGAAGGAGCACATCCCCGGGAGCGAGGACTTTACCGAGGGGAGGCCCGAGGAGATCAGGGTGCGGATGCTTGAGAACCTCCGCGGTGTCGTCCCCATCCTTGCAGTCAGGACGACGCCCGGCGAGGCGATGGGCTTCAGGGTGTGGCTCCTTGGCATCGGCAGGGCGGTTGCCGAGGCGAGCAGGGAGGGTGGTTTCTTTGGTATCGGTGGTGCTCGCGTCAGCGAGAAGGAGAAGGCGGCCCTCAGGGAACTTGCAGAGGCGCTTGAGGTGCCGCTCGCTGCGGCGGCGTGAGAGTTGCAGTTCAGGTAATTTTTTTGAGAATAGGGATGGGCCCGGAGGGATTCGAACCCACGGCCACCCGGTTATGAGCCGGGCGCTCCACCACTAAGCTACGGGCCCGCGTGCACTGGATCTCTCTTCTGGAGGGAGAACCTCACGGTACCGTATATCTCTCACTCCCAGACCATATTAAGTCTGCGTGCGCTCTCTCCCCCCTCTCGATCGGACGCGGTATCTCCGTCCCTTCTCCGCTGCCCCTCATCCCTGGCACAGGTCTTTGCCCTGACCTGCGGTTTTATCAATTGTGCTCATATGAGTACTATCTGCCTGCATGGGTATGGTGAACGACATGCCCGGATATGACGGAGCCGGAGCGCACCGGTTCAGGACACTGGTCTATGTGGCCCTGGTGGTGGCGTCGGCATGAGAGGGCGCCGTCCCGGCAGGTGGTGAAAAGATGAAACTTGCAATTGCACTCGATGGAAATTTCGTCTCCGGCCACTTCGGCCACTGTGAAGCCTATGCACTCTTCGACGTCAAAGACGGCGCTGTATCCAGACTGCCCGACCTTGCGAACCCCGGTCACGAACCCGGTTTTCTCCCCCGCTATCTCGCCGAACACGATGTCAATGCCGTGGTCGCCGGAGGGATGGGGCCGCGGGCCGTCGACCTCTTCTGCCAGAACGGGATCGAGGTCTTCCTCGGCGCCTCGGGGCCGGTCGAGGATGTCGCCGCCGCATATGCCGCCGGAAAACTTGTACCCGGTGAGAGTTCCTGCACTCACGGCACGGAAGAGCACGAAAACTGCAAAGGGGGATGCCATTGATCGTCTGCATCACCGCCGACGGCCCAGACGCCGCGTCTCAGGTCCAGCCGCGTTTTGGCCGTGCCCCGTACTTCGTCTTTGCCGACACGGAGAAGGGGACCATCGAGGCGGTGAAAAATCCGGTCGCGAATGCGCAGGGCGGCGTCGGCCCGCGTGCGGTGCAGGCAGTCCTCGACCACGGCGCCACCTCGCCCGCGTCGGAGGCCCCATATCAGATGGCCGAGCACCTCTCTCGCGAGATGAAGATCCGTGGATGACGGGGTGCAGGGCAGGTGTTGCGGCCGCGGGAGAGGACGGCCACGGGCCCCGCGCCTGATTGCCGAGGGAACGGCCTTCCGCTGTTTCGGCCCCCTCTGCGAGAGGTCAGGGGAGGTCGTCTTCCTCCTCCCCGAGGAAGTCGAGGCCCTCAGGCTCGCCGACCTGGAAGGCCTCGAGCAGGAGGACGCGGCGGAGAGACTCGGCATCTCCAGGAAGACCTTCTGGCGCGACCTCCACGAGGCGCGGCGGAAGGTTGCCGACGCCCTGGTCAATGGCAAGGGGATCAGGATCGCCGGGTGCCGGAGGAGGGCGGAGGAGTGCCCCCGCCGCCTCTGTGACGACACGGCGAAGGAATGATTTTTTTATATCTCCCATTTCCCCTGTGTTCGCTCGCTTCTCAGACCTGATCTTTAAACCGGTAAGCGCGTGAAAATCTGTACCTGGAACTGCAATATGGCATTCAGGAAAAAATATCCGGCGATTCTCTCCTATGATCCGAATATTCTTATTGTTCCCGAATGCGAAAATCCCGATCTCTTTGATAGTACGTTCTATACCGGCGCTCTATGGATCGGGAAAAATCAGCATAAGGGCCTTGGGGTTTTCAGCTTTCATGATTATGAGATCTCGACTCATGAATCTTATTCTGGCGATTTTTTATATGCCCTGCCTGTGCAGCTCGAATCTCCTGAAAATCTGAATCTCATTGCTTTTTGGGCCATGAATAATCTCAGAGATCCCGGACGGAGATATATCGGTGAGGTCTGGCGTGCCCTCGGTTACTATCAAAATCTTTTTGATTCGCCCGCAGTCGTTGCCGGTGATTTTAACTGGAACATTATCTGGGATCACCGCCCAAAAATGGATTTATATGGTGATTTTGCTGATGTAACCGCCTTTTTGGGCCGCTATGACGTCCAGAGTTTATACCATGCTTCCGCTGGTATTCCCTTCGGCCGCGAACCTGACCCGACATTATACCACAGAAAAAATCGTCTGAAGCCCTATCATGTCGACTACATCTTTTCATCGTCTGATCTTCTATGCCGGATGGAATCGATGACCGTCGGCGGGTATGACGAATGGATCACGCTCAGCGACCATATGCCGGTCATGGCCACTTTTCAATGAGCAGAG
>NZ_CALFSA010000102.1 GCF_937919355.1 uncultured Methanofollis sp.
AGGTCTGCTGATCCCTTGCAGGGGACGGCGGATGTTTATCCGCGGAGGGAGAAGATCTCTCATGGCACCTGACCCCTGTCACGAGTGCACTGAAATCCCCTCCGCCCCGCGGAAGGACCCGATGATCGCTGCGGCCGCATCCATAGTCTGGGGAGGGATGGGCCAGGCCTACAATGGCCAGTATGGGAAGGGTCTCCTCTTTTTCACCGGCGTGATGGTCGGTACCCTTGCTTTCCTCATACCCGGGATCATCGTCTGGGCCTTCGGGATCTACGACGCCTACGTGACCGCACAGAAAGTGAATGACGGCACGGTGCCTTACAGGGAGACAGGATTCCTCTACCTCCTCGGTTTTGTCCTCCTCACGATCGCCCTTATCTTCGTCTTCGCGGTGGTTGTCGTCTTCCTCCTCCTGATGGCAGGCCTGTCGGGCTATCTTCCCCTCTGAACTTTTTCATTTTCCCCCCTCGCAACCGTTTTCTTCATCTCTGCGCCCGGTCACCTCTCGGGAGAAGATATGGACGCCGTATTATGCCGTCCTCAACTCCGACCCCCCTGTCGGCGCGGCGTGCTTGCTGTCTGCCTGCGGTTCTCTGGAAGAGGCCGATGCCGTGCGGGTGCGACTTGCGTCGGCGTATCGGTATCGGAAGGCCGGGGTTCTGGAGATCCATCTCTCACGGTCCCGTGGTATGACAGCCTTCACTCGTCTGGCGCTCTGCGCACCTGCAGGAAACGCATTGTCCAGGGGTCGCCCTCTGCTTCGACCCACCCGAGATCTATGAGGCTGAGGAGACGGGAATAGAGATATGCGTCGCCGCACTGGTCGTATTCCCTGGAGAGGGTTTCGAGGGCGTCACCGATCACCCTGGCGGCGCTCGTCCACTCGTTCGGCACGGCGTTGAGGACTGCATGGGGGATGGTGTCGGAGATCGTACAGCAGAGTTGCCCCCACCAGAGGGTGCGGACGTCCAGGTCGTCCTCGTCCTGTTTCAACTGTCGCCAGGTGCGCAGGTAGTATTCGGCCTCGTCGGGGGTGAGTGTCCTCCCCTCGTCCTGCTGTGCGGCGAGCCACTCTGGTCTGAGTTCGCCGAGGCTGGTCGGGACGAGTCTGTCCGGGCCGGGGTCGGGTTCGTCCTCGTACAGGACATCGATACCGTCGGTGAGGTCGATGACCTCGATCCCGCAAGGGTCAGGTTCTCTGCTGAGGTATTCCAGGAAGCCGGCATACTCGCGGGCAGACCGGCGTGTGAGCCAGACGACGCGCCGGGCGTCGCCGGGCCGTGTTGCGTCCCAGAATTTCTGGATTGCGGGAAGGGCGTCGGTGTACCAGGCCTCGTATTCTGTCCCGCAGTACAGGGCCCTGAAGAAGGCCTGCCTCGCCTCCAGATCGTACGGGTCGATCGGTCCGAGGGAAAGGTCGTCGGGGAGGGCAAGGGCCGGTATGCCTGCTGCATTGAGGGCGCCGGCCGATGATTCGGTAAAGGTGATGTTGATTGTCTCGGTCAATTGTGTGTCTCCGGTCGTGGGTGCGACATTGAAACAGACACTTCAGTGGCAGGGTACATATGTGTGCGGGTGGGGGAAGGCTTATCGGTCGTCTCTGCAATCCCCCTGCTATGGCTGCAGACCCCCCCTGTGCCCGCTATCTGGTCCTCGATACCGAGACGACCGGACTTTTCCGACCCGGCAGGTCGCCACCCCGCCTTGTCGAGGCCGGGTGGCTGGTCTGCGACGAAAGAGGTCGTGTCCTTGAGAGGGGGCACGACGTTGTGGCCCCCTCCGGGTTTGCAATCCCGGTCGCCGCTTCTCGTGTCCACGGGATCACGACGGCGGTCGCCCGGAGGGAGGGTGTGCCTGTTGCTGGTGTCCTTCACGCCCTCGGCTGTGCCTCTATCGGGGTGTCGGCAGTCGTCGC
>NZ_CALFSA010000103.1 GCF_937919355.1 uncultured Methanofollis sp.
TCAGGGCCGAGGTGAACCTGCTTGGCCGCGGCATGGGGGCGCAGCTCGCCCATGCCGCAAAGACCGCGGACTATGCCTGCATCATGGGCAAGCGCGAGGCAGAGGCAGGGACGGTCACCCTCAAGGACCTTCACTCCGGCGAGCAGCGGGAGATGAAGATCGACGAGGCGATCGCCGGGGTGAAGGGCGTTGGTGCTCGCTGAAGACCTTGCGAAACAGCAGAAGAGCATCAGCGTAGCGGAGTTCTTCGAGAAGAACAAGCACCTCCTCGGTTTCGATTCCCCGACGCGGGGGATCATCACCACGATCAAGGAGGCGGTGGACAATGCCCTGGACGCCTGCGAGGAGGCGGGCGTCCTTCCGGATATCTTCGTCTCCATCAGGAAGGCCTCGCCCGATGCATATCGGGTGGCAGTCGAGGACAACGGCCCGGGCATCGTCCCCGAACAGGTGCCGTACGTCTTCGGCAAACTCCTGTATGGTTCCCGCTTCCACCAGATCAGGCAGAGCCGCGGGCAGCAGGGGATCGGCATCTCGGCCGCGGTCCTCTATGCCCAGTTGACCACGGGCATGCCTGCGACCGTCGTCTCCCGCACCTCGGCGCAGGCGCCGGCCCACCGTTTCTCCCTGATGATCAGGACAGAGACGAACGAACCCGAGGTGCTCGGCCACGAGGAGGTCGCCTGGGACAGGACGCACGGCACCAGGATCGAACTGGAGTTCACGAGCACTCTCGCGGCGCGAAAGCGTCTCGTCGAATACCTCCGCTACACCTCGGTCGTGAACCCGCACGCGCGCATCCGGGTCGAGATCGACGGCGAGGCGACGACCTTCGAGCGGGTCTCGGCAGAACCGATCGTGTCGCCGCAGGCGATCCAGCCCCACCCGCACGGCATCGAACTCGGCACCCTGAAGAGGATGGCGGCCGCGAAGGCCGATGCCACCCTCGAAGACTTTCTGGTCGGGAGTTTCTGCCGGGTGGGGAAGAAGACCGCGGAGGAGATCGCGGCTGCCGCAGGCCTCCCTGTCGGGGCCAGGATGGACGCGATCGCCCCTGACGCCCTGAAGACCCTTCTTGCGGCGATGCAATCCGTCCACGTCCCGGCGCCGCCGACGAACCAGTGCCTCTCCCCGATCGGGGAGGACCTCATCGTCCAGGGTCTGGAGAAGGAGTTCCAGCCAGACTTCGTGAAGGCCCGGACCCGCCCGGCCTCTGTCTTCTCCGGCCACCCCTTTGTCGTGGAGGCGGCGATCGGCTACGGTGGCAAACTCGATCCCGACGGAGCGGCGCAGGTGCTGCGCTTTGCAAACCGCGTGCCCCTGCTCTACCAGCAGGGGGCCTGTGCGGTCACGGCGCAGGTCGCCGGGGTGAACTGGAAGAACTACGGGCTCTCCCAGTCGGGCCTCCCCCTCGGGCCTGTGCTCGTCCTCGTCCACGTCGCCTCGACGAACGTCCCCTTCACCTCGGAGAGCAAGGACGCGGTTGCCTCGATCCCGGAGATCGAGAAGGAGATCACCCTCGCCCTCCAGGACCTGGGCAGGGAGTTGAAGGCGTACCTCGCCCGCCGGGAGAGGAACAGGCAGAAGGAGGACCGGGCGCGCGCCGTCTGTGCGGTGATCCCGGCGATCGCCGAGAAGGTGGCCGAGATCGTGGAAAAGCCGGTGCCCGACATCTCGGCAATCGAGGGGCGGATCATGCACAGGCTTGTGGCGCGGAAGCGGTTCTATGACGGCCGGGTGCTCATCGAGGTGCGGAACCACACGGCCGATGACCTCGCCCTGGTCGTCTACGACATCTCCGCCGATACCGCGGAGGACGCGCGGCCCGCGCCTGATTTTGTGAGCGACCTCGACGGCGAGTACACGCGGGTCTGGAACTGTGCGCTCGCGCCCGGCGAGGCCTGGCATGTCGTCTACACCGGGAAGGGCGGCGGCATGCTGGACGTCCGCGGCGTCGAGGACACGAAGAAAGTGGTGGTGTACCTGTGAGCACGAAAGAGGAGATGGAGGCCCTCGGCCTCGACCGCCTGAAGGAGATCGCGGAGCGGTGGTACGGCCAGCTCACCGACGGCCGTATCCCCTCGATCGCCCTGCCGACGCGGACGAAGCAGAACATTGAGTACGACGAGGAGAGCGAGGTCTGGAAGTACGGCGACAAGGAGAGCATGCGCTCGGCCTCGACCGCGAAGGGGGCGGTCCACCTCCTGAAGATGGCGTACGTGATCGGTTTCCTGAAGAAGCAACTGGCCGAGAACCGGTCCTCGACCTTAAGAGAGATGTACTACATCTCCGAGGGCTGGAAGCAGGCGAAGTTTGCGGCGCAGGACGAGTCCAACAAACTTGTTGAGGACCTGGAGATCCTCACCGATGTCCAGCGCGAGGTCTACCACCTCCGCCCGGAAGAGGACGGGGCCTCGATCTTCGGGCCGATCAGGATAAGGGAGAAGACGCGGCGGGGCGTGCGGGAGATCCACTGCCAGGACGACGTCGGCGAGACCGGGTATCAGATCCCGAACAATGTCGACGCCCTCGACTTCCTGGACCACGACGCAAAGTTCGTCATCGCCCTGGAGACAGGCGGTATGTACGCGCGCCTCATCGAGAACGGCTTTGACGAGGAGTACGGCGCAGCCCTCGTCCACCTGAAGGGCCAGCCTGCGCGTTCGACCCGGAGGCTCCTGAAGCGGATCCACGAGGAGTTCAAACTCCCGATCGTCGTCTTCACCGACGGTGACCCCTGGTCGTACCGCATCTACGCCTCGGTGGCGTACGGCTCGATCAAGGCGGCGCACATGTCAGAACTGCTGGCGACGCCGCAGGCGCAGTTCATCGGGGTGCAGCCTACGGACATCCGGGACTACGACCTCCCGTCCGACCACCTCTCCGAGCAGGACGTGGCGGCCCTGAAGGCGGAGTTGACAGACCCGCGGTTCGCGACCGACTACTGGCGGGAGCAGATCGGGTTGCAGCTTGAGATGGGGCTGAAGGCTGAACAGCAGGCTTTCGCAAGCCAGGGCCTGGACTTCGTGACGAAGGAGTATTTGCCGGCAAGGTTGAGTGAGATGGGGGTGCTGTGAGGGCTACCATGAAGATCTGCATGCTGACCACCGTCCACCCCCCTTTTGATACTCGTATATATTACAAAGAAGCAGTCAGTCTTGCCAAAAAATACGACGTCGTCGTGATTGCCCCGTCTGATGAGGAAATTGATAGAGTCGTCGGAGATGTGGAAGTAAAATCAGTTAAAAAAGCGAAGAATAAGATCTTTCATCTTCTTACGCTCTGGAGAATTTTTTTAGCGGGTTTAAAAGAAGAGTGTGATGTTTATCATTGCCATGAATTGGGTTCCCTCTTTCTCGGTGTGCTATTCAAACTGGTAAAGGGAACGAGGTTGGTGTACGATGTGCATGAGCACTGGCCCAGTCAATTTTTGGAGGACATTGGAATAAATGATACAAATATCTTCTATAACCTGCTTGAAAGGTTTGTTTTAGAGTACGAACGTTTTTTATCGGGGTTCTCTGATAGCATACTTGCGGTAAGCGAGAGTGTTGCCGAAAGGTTCAGGGATTCCGGGAAGCCCCTCTGGGTCATCTTAAATGTCCCCGTCCTTCAGTATTCCCTTTGTGGTGATACATGCAATAAAAATCCCCGGGAATTAATATACATGGGAGGAAAATTGCAGGCCTCTCATGGGGTACAGGAATGTTATGACGCCGTCACCCGTTTGAAAACCGATTACCCCGATATCAGGTTGACGATCGTCGGAAAGTTGGATGATCGTCTCAGTCAGGTCTTGAGAGGGGATAATAGCCATTTTAACGTTACCGGGACATTGCCCTATGATAAGATGTACAAAAGAATCTGTGAGGGCGGGATAGGTCTAGTTTTTTTCCAAAAGGTCACTTATAATATGTATGTCGGCCTGCCCAACAAGTTGTTTGACTATATGTCCTGCGGTCTGCCTGTTGTGGCGAGCGACTTTCCTGAAATTCGAAGGATAGTAGGTGATTGTAAGTGCGGTATCTTGGTCGGCGGTAATGCCAGATATGACATTTATGGGGCCATACACTATCTGATAGAACATCCTGACAGGGCCAGGGAGATGGGTGAGAATGGGAAAAAAGCGGTTGAAGAGCGATATAATTGGGATAGGATGGAAGAAATGTTATTCAAGGCATATTCTGATTCTATTCTGATCATTTAGTGGCATCAAATGGTTATTGGAAAAGTGTGAAATACCGTTTCAGATAATATAATATTGTACACGATTTATTATGGCTGTAATTCTGCGAATTGATGTTGATGGCTCTTATGGCAACAGAATTCTCCACTATGCTAGAGTAAACCAGGAGTGCTTTTTTGGGTTTGATTGCCTGGGTTATCTTGATCTGTGCAAAAAGATCGTCGCTGATCTGGATGATAGGGGAATAAAAGGTTCACTCTTTTTCTTAGCAAGTACAGCGCCGAATTCGGATTTTGCAGAAGAATTATTAAATGCTGGCCATAGTGTCGGGCTGCATGCTGTACATACACAAAATTTCTCTCATTTTAGGAGGGATTTTGATGCCGTCTCAAAAAAATTTGGAGATGCAATCTCTGGTGTCACAAAGCATGGATCTGGAGGGATGAAACTTTCCCGGGGGCACGATCCAATTTATGATTCTAATAAAATGTTAAAATACACTGCTGCTGCCTCCTTAAAATATTTTTTAGGAAACGGAGAAAATCCAACTGAAGAGATGAAA
>NZ_CALFSA010000104.1 GCF_937919355.1 uncultured Methanofollis sp.
GGAGGAGCCCCGTCACCTCACTCCGTCTTTCCGGAGTCCCCGCCCGTCCCCTGGATGTCGCAGGAGATACAGGCATCGCCGCCTTTATCCTCGTCCATCACGCGGAATGAATCGGCGAGGACAGAGGCATTGGAGGCGAGGCCGGCGATGAGAATCGCCTCCAGGATCTCGTCGCGGGTGGCGCCCTTCGCCTTCGCCGCCGCGATATGGTACTCCACGCAGTGGCGGCACTTGAGGGCGGCGCCGACGGCAAGACTGATCAACTCGATGCACTTCGGGTCGAGGTGACTCGTCTCGAAGACCGAGGACTTGTACAGCAGGTGGGAGATGAGCACCTCGGGCCGTTCGCTCATCCTCTTCAGGATCAGGGGCGCCCGTCCGTATTCCTCCTCGATCTCGGCAAGCCACCGGGATGCCGCCTCTTTCTTCCCCCCCTCCAGGACCGCGGCGAGTTTCTCTTCAAAATCCATTATTACACCATGGTGTTCGTTTCAGAGAAGGGTTTTATCCGGATCCAGATGTAGTTTCTCATCTTCGACGGGAGGACGTCGGCGACGTCCCCGACAGTGACCCCCTCCTCGATCTCCAGGGCCCGGAGGGGCTTTGCGTAGGACTCATACGGGAGTTTCACCCGCAGACCCACCATCTGGACGGTGACCGGCGTCGGGTGGGTGACCTCATGGATGTCAGGCACCTTCTCGAGGATCACGTCCATCAGACGTGCCGGCGAGACAGAGAGGGGGTCCTTTGCGATCGCCGCACGCTTCTCGTCAAGGACGCGGGACACCTCCTCGACCATCACGTCCAGGACGGAGAGTTCCTCCGGCCGCTTCGTCCTGTGCATGAGGCGGCCCATCTCGCCGACATAACCCTCAACAGGCGGGTCGATGACCGCCTTCAGGCGGTCTGTCGGCGGCGCCCCGGTGAGGACGATCGGGACGTGGACGCCCCGGCGGAGATGGGGGAACTTCTCCTCGATGCAAGTCTCGAAGTTGCCGAGGACATAGACCGCAAGGTCGTGCTCGTTGATCGTGTCCCTCTCCTCCACATTGAGGTTCGCGATCCTCTTGCCGAAACCGCGGGCGAGGCCGACCATGTTCGTCTTCGCCCCGGCACGCCGGAGGTACTCGGCGACGTCGCAGGAAGAGTGGGGTAGGTGGTGGATCTCCAGGGACGGGGAGACGACGGCGATCTCCGTGCCGACGAGGGGCGCAAGCGTCACCTCGCCGCCAAGGGGCCTGCCGACCGCCTCGATCAACTCCACGTCCTCCTTCGGCACCAGGCACTGGAGGACGACCTCCTGGGCGATCATGTGCTTCTGCACGATGTAGCCGCCAAGGTCCTCGATGAGGTCGACGACCTCGTCGTGCCTGAAGACCCCCCCCTTGTAGGTGATGGGCACAAAGATCATAACGTCACCCCGATCAGTCTCAGTTTCTCCGCCACCAGGGTCTCGACGATCTCCGGGTCGAGGGTGTTCTCGCTCGCCACATAGTAGAAGACCCCTTCGTGGTGGTACTCCCGCCGCACCTTGAAACCCTCCGGGGCGATGATCTGGAGGGCGTACACGAGGTCCTTATAGAGGCCCTCCTCGGGGTGGGCGACGACGATCTCCTCGATCGACCGCGGGTCCTCCCCTTTCGGCACAGTCACGACGACGGAGAAACGGTCTGGCTGCTCGACATAGTCCTTGCCGAAACGGTTCCAGAGGGCCAGGAGCATCGGCGCAAGGTAGGTCTCGTCCCCGATCGAGAGGACCGCCCGCCCCTCCTCGTCCACGTTCACGTCGGCGAAGTCCCGCACCCGCACAGGGCCGCCGAAGGCGTGGGTCGTTCCGACCGCGGCGAAGACCGGCACACGCGGGTCGATGAATATGTGGAGTTTCGAGACGAGTCGCACAAGGTCGAGGTCGAGGAGGACGTCGTTTGCGATCCTCTCGTATGCCTCCCTCCCCTTCTCCTCGGCGCATTCGACGGCGAAGTACTCAAGTGCGGCCATGGTCCTACTCTCCCTTCACGAAACCGGACGCCAGCAGGGCGCTCCCCACCGCACCGATATACTGGGAGTGGTGCGGGACGACGACCTCGGTCTGGAGGAGCTGGCCCATCGCGTACACCAGCCCCTGGATGAGAGAAGTGCCGCCGACCATGATCACCGGTTCCTTGATGTCCACCTCCTGGAGTTGCTGCTCGAAGACCTGCTCGGCGACCGAGTGGCAGGCCGCCGCAGCGACGTCCTCCCTGCTGCTCCCCTCGGCAAGGGCGTTCACCAGGCTCTGCGTCCCGAAGACGATACAGTACGAGTTCATCGGCACCTTCTCGCCCATCCCCTTCATCGCGAGGGGGCCGAGTTCGGTGATGTCGATGCCGAGGCGCTTTGCCGTCATCTCCAGGAAACGGCCTGACGCCCCGGCGCAGATCCCGCCCATCGTGAAGGTGCCGGGTATCCCGTCCAGGACGGAGATCGCCTTGTTGTCCATGCCACCGATGTCGATGACCGTCGCGGGGCCGTGCTGCCTGCCGGCAAGGTAGACAGCGCCCTTCGAGTTGACGGTCAGTTCCTCCTGGACGAGTTGCGCATTGAAGTGCTTGCCGATGAGGTACCGACCGTAGCCGGTCGTCCCTATCGCCTGGATGTCGTTCATGGTGACGCCAGCCTCGGCGAGGGCGAGGTCGACGGCACCTTCGGCACTCTTCAGCACCTCGGTCGTCGGGAGCCAGCCCGTGCCGACGATCTCGTTCTCCTTCATGACCACCGCCTTCGTGGTCGACGAACCCGAGTCGATGCCGAGAGTGATCCCCTCCTGCTCCTCGCGGGCGAGGAGGGCGCGGCGCCGGGCAATGGTGGTCAGGGCCTCCATCCGGGTGAGGAGGGTGCCCGAAGTCGTCCTCTCGGTGAAGGAGTAGGAGACGACAGGGAGACTGGAGTTCTCGTGGATGTACCGGCGGAGTTCGTTTCTCACGATCGCCGCCTCGGCGCACCTGAAGCATGTGGCGATGAAGACGGCGTCGGCGTCGATCTTCCCCTCAACAAGGGCCTTCGCCCGCCCGATCGCAAGTTTCAGGTCAGGACTCCTGACGTCGAGGCCGAAACTCTCGAAGCCCTCCCGCACGTCGTCGAGCATGATGTCCGGGAAGAAGACCTCGGCGTCGACCATCGCCGCCGCATCGTAGATCTCCTTCTGGACACCCGAATACTCCGGCCCGCAGGAAAGTTGCGCGATCCGCACCTTCTCGCTCATTGCGACGCCTCCTTCGGAAGACCTTCGAGGAACTCCCTGATCGCGGCGACGAAGGCGGCGCCCTCGTCGTCCGAGGTGGGGTAATCGAGTTCAAGGACAGGGAAACCCCTGTTCCGGAGGTGGAAGAGGACCAGTTCGTTCGTCCGGGCGCACCCCATGCACCCGAAAGCGAAATCGGGGTTTCGGACGATGATCGCGGCCTCGGCCGCCTCGATCAGGGGGCCGTACACGGCCATCCTCCCCCTGACTCCTGAGGGCACCTCGACGGCCGCCCACTTCAGCCCCTTCTTCGGTTCCTCGGGGGTGATCTGGAGGGGCGGACTCTCGAAGCCCGGGGTCTGGATACGTTCGCGTATGCCGATCGCCGATCCGAGAGGTTCGTGCCCGAACCTGGCGACCATATCTGAGAGGATGAGGCTCGTCGCCGGATAAATAAATACCTTCACCATTTTTTTACGGCTCCTCTGCGTCCATCAGTTTTTTCAGTCTCCGTGCGTCAAAGGGCTTTGGTTTTTCGGGCAGAGGCGGGACCGTCGTCGCGGCCGCTTCCAGGCCCTTCGAGATGTAGCGCACCTTTCCCATCTCGAACTCGTGGCCGAGGTAGCCCGGCCTCGCACCGCCGAGGTTCGCACGGCAGCGGCGTTCGTCGCCGGGCGGGAAACCCCGGTCCTTCACGAAGATATGGGACGGGTCGAACTCCCGCACCTTCGCCACCAGTGCCTCGACCTCGTCGGGCGTGCCTGTCACCTGGAGACCGAAACAGGTCTCCTTGATCATGACGCCGCCCGATATCTCGTAGGCCCTGACAGCAAGGTCCTTCGGGGTGAGGAGGGGCGACTCGACGAAGACGTACTTCGTCACGGTGCCGACGTACTTCGGGACATACTCAGCCACGGCGCTTCACCTCCCGCACATAGACGGTCTCCCCCTCCTTGAAGCGGGCGACCTTCTCCAGGTCGAGCACCGTCCCGATGAGGTTCGTGCTCTCGAAGGGTTCGGAGGTCGGGCCGAACTCTGAGTTGTCCGTCGCCCGCACGCCGACCATGCCGGCGCCGCGGCGGGACTCGTTCGTCATCGCGAGGGAGGCCGCGGGCACGACGTCTTTCGGGGTGTTCTCCGGGAGAATATTCACATTCTTTTTGATCTTCGGCTGGAAGAGAGTGACGTCCTCAAAGGTGAAGAGGACAGGCATCGACCCGACCGCATGGGTCTTGAGGCCTGTCGCCCGCCTGAAGATGTCGCAGGTGGCCGGGGCATGGGTGTCGTCGAGAGTGATGCCGACGACCTTCGCCGCCGGGAGAACGGAGAGGACGACCGACCCCTTCGCAAGGGCCTCAAGGGTCGTCCCCGGACTCTGGCCGACGACGATGAGGTCGTCGCCCTCGCCTTTCAGTTCAATCGCGATGCCACGCTCCTCCGCGATCGCCTTCGCCCCGGTAAGGGGGAGGCCCACAAGGTCGAACCGCGGGGGGTCGACCGAGACCCTGAAGCGCTGCCCGCTCTCCGCAAGTTTCACGATCTCGATACCGTGGGAGACGTGCCCGACCAGGGTGTGGGCCGGGTGACTCGGGATCTCCTCGCGGTAGATATAGACCCCGCCGCGAGAACCCCCGACCGCCCTGACGGTTACCGCACCCTCCAGCCGCGGCTTTTTGAGGTCCATCGAGACGTCCATCGGGACCATGGACTCGTCCCTGATGAAGGTGGAGGCGGCCCTGCCGACGGAGAAGAAACCCCCCTCCATGGCGAGGAGGAGGTGCTCGACGCTCCGTGCGGTCTTCGTGCCGACGACCTCGCCACCGTAGCCCTCTGCCGTCACCTCGACGCGGGTGACGACCTCGCACCCCTCTTCAAGAAGCGTCGCCGGGTCGGCGGTCGTGAACGAGGTGGAACGGTCTGCCCAGGAGACAACCCTCTCGACAGCGGTGACCGCGTCGCCCTCTTTCCAGCGGTCGATGACGCCCCGGCCGCTGACGACCGTTCCGACGACCCCGCCGTCAGCACCGGCGCCGAAGTCGGCGCGGTGGTCGGCGCGGGAGAAGAGCAGGACAGAACGTGCCGGGTCATAGCCCGCACACCCGAGGACGACGTCGCCGCGGGCATAGCGGTGCGGCGTCCTGTCGGGCGAGACGCTTGAGGGGAAGGGCCCGAAGGCGGCGGCGTACCGGTCGCTCCAGCGGAGGGAAAGAGAACCCGGAATTTTTTCGTCGCCGAAATATGTCGAGAAGAGAGGGGTGACCTCGACGACGACCTCGCCCGCCGTCGTCGCAAGGCGGATGTGGCCCGTCTGCGCCGCCTCCAGCGCCTGCGGACGGATCACCGCCACCACGTAAGACCCGTCCAGGTCGGGGAGGAGGCCGCCGAGCGTCGCGCCGGCCGCGACCTCCACCGGTCTCCCGTCAAGGAGGACGTGCATGACCCCACCTAGTCCCGGGCCTTCCCCATGATCTCACGCTCTTCGTCGGTCAGCCGCGCAAGGACCTCTTCAGGTTCGCCGAGAGCGATGATCTTCCCGCCCCGCATCAGGGCGATACGGTCGCAGATATCGCGCACGAAGGCCATGTCATGGGAGACGACGATAAAAGTCTCGTCCATCTGCTCGCGGGCGTGCATGATCGAGTGCTTCACGTCGATCTTCGTGATCGGGTCCATAGTACCCGTCGGTTCGTCCAGGATGACGATCCGCGGCTCCCTGATGAGCACCTGCGCAAGGGCGACGCGGTGTCTCTCGCCTTCGGAAAGTTCGCTCGGTTTGCGGTTGAGGATCTCGCGGCTCTTCTCCTCGGGGAAACCGGCCATCTTCAGGGTGATGACCGCCTTCCTGATCGCCAGTTCCTTCGGGAACTCGAGGCCGATAGCGTCGGTGAGGTTGTCGAGGACGGAACGGTGCGGGTAGAGGTCGTATTCCTGGTGGAGGAGGCCGATGTAGCCCTTCGCACGGCCGCGGTGCTCGATGCCGGCTTTGGTCATGTCCACCCACTCCTCACCGATCCTGATGTTCATCTCGCCGCTCGTCGGTTCGATGATCCCGGAGATCATGCGGGAGAGAGTCGTCTTGCCGGCGCCGCTCTTCCCGATGATCCCGAAGATCTCCTTCTCCTTCACGTCGAAGGAGACGCCGTCGACCGCCTTGACCATGCCCCTGTCCACGGAGAGGTAACGCTTGATCACGTCACGCGCCTGGAGGATGTCCTCGCCGAGTTCGGCCTTCTCGTAGACCTCGGTGTCGGCGTAGCCCTCCATGAAGTGGTGGATCACCTCTTCAGGAGAACCGATGAGGTCTATCTCACCGTCCTTCAGCATGATCGCACGGTCGGCGACGTCCTCGATCACCTGCGAGAAGTGGGAGGTGACCATCATGCCCATGTCGTTCGTCTCCGCGGCCGACTTGAGCATCTCGTGGACCAGGGTCGCGGTGCCGGGGTCGAGGGTGCCTGTCGGTTCGTCGGCGAAGAGGAGGAAGGGCTCCTTTGCCAGTTGCCTCGCAAGGACGACACGCTGTTTCTCGCCGCCCGAGAGGTCGCGGGCGATGTGCATCATCCTGTGGGAGAGACGGACCTCGTCCAGGAGGTCGGCCGCCCTGGTGACAGCCTTCGTCGAGGGGTAGCCGATATCTTCGAGGGCGTGGAGGACGTTCTCGATGACACGGTCGTTCCCGTACAGGGCGAAGGTCCGCTGGAACATGATCGCCGTTCTCGCCATGACCCGGCGTTTCATCGTCTCGCTTGCCGGGTCCCAGAGGTCAACGTCGGCGGCCCTGAGCGTATGGCCGCACTTCGGACAGGTCTTCCCCGCGGCACTCGGTACGTCCACCCAGTCGCAACTGTCGCAGGCGGCGACATGGTAGATCACCTTTCCGCTCGTGGGGGGCTGGTCGACACCCCGGATCAGGTGGAGGAGGACCGTCTTCCCGGCCCCGCTGCGGCCGATGATGCCGACGATCTCACCCTCCGCAACTTCAAAATTGATATTGTTGAGTGCCCTCTTGCCGTTGAAATCCATGCAGAGGTTCTCGATTGTGATCAATGCGGTCATACCTTACTCCTTTGATATCTCAGGGGTACTGAGGAGGTCAGATCATATTATCCTTTATATCGAGACAATTCCGTCCCCGCAGAGGTCTCTGACAATGGGCACGACATCGCTCACGTTACCGATGATGTAGTCGGCCGCATCACAGAGTTTTTTCGGTTTCTGCCGCGACTGCTGCTCGGAAAGGATGGCCACATCTGCCTTCGTGAAGGCCTGGAGGTCGTTGATGCCGTCGCCGACCATGACGACGGTGTCGTAGCAGTGCTTGAGGTCGTCGACGATCTGGGCCTTGATCGAGGGCGTGGCGATGCCGTGGACCTGGTCCCGGGGGATGCCCAGGTGGTCGGCGATCTTTTCGAGTTTGGCCGCACGGTCGCCGGAGGCGATGTAGGTGGCGACGCCCATGGCATGGAGGTCTGCCATCGCCTCCTTCGCCCCCTCAAAGGGTCTGCCCCCGGCGGTCACCGTGAACTCGATGCCGGGGCGGGAGAGGTTGAGGATGGCGCCGGAGTCCATCACGACAAGGGACTCCTCCTTCAGAGTCCGCCAGACGTCCCTGATGCAGGTCTGGAGGTCCTCGACCCTGGCGGTCTCGTCCTGGTAGAGGATGCGGGCGAGGTGTTCCTGCGGGACGACCTGCCTGAGGCAGGAGACGCCGAAACCGATCTCCCGGTCGCAGAGGTAGGTGGAGAGGAGCTGGTCGGGGGGTGCGGCGATGACGTCCCGGGAGTGGGCGTTGAGGGCGATGAGCACCCGAGAACTGTCCAGGCAGGTGAGTACCGTCGTCTCGACGTCGGAGAGGAGTTCGCCGGTGACGACGTCCCGTGCCGTCCGGTAACTCCGCAGAAGTGTGCCTGCACTGTCGAATACTACTGCAATGCTCATGGATACTCACCGGTAATGCTTATGTGATGGAGTATTCATTTACTCCATTAAAGTATGTTGCTGAATCAGACCGCAGAGAAAATCCGGTCCATGGAGATCAGGGGGGCGGGCCGGATCGCGAGGGCGGCGGCGGAGGCCCTGAAGGACCGTGCCGGCCGTCTGGAGACGGAGGACCTCGATATTTTCAGGCATGAGATGGAGAAGGCGGCGGAGACGCTCGTCTCGACGAGGCCGACGGCGGTCTCCTTGCCGAATGCGGTGAGGTCCGTGATGCGGGGCACGGCCGGGGCGGCGACGGTGCGGGAGGCGAGGGAAGGGGTGAGAAAGGCGGCTGACTCATTCGTACTCTCGTCGGAGCACGCGGTCGAGAGGATCGGGGAGATAGGCGCCCGCCACATCGCCGACGGCGACGTGGTCCTCACCCACTGCAACTCAGAGGCGGCGCTCGCCTGCATCCTCGCCGCCCACCGCGAGGGGAAGGAGATCGAGGTCTTCGCCACCGAGGTGCGGCCGCGGAACCAGGGTCTCCTCACGGTCAGGACCCTGAACGACGCCGGGATCAGAACAAACTTCATCGTGGACTCGGCGGTCCGCTCTTTCATCAACGACGTCGACCTGGTCGTCACCGGGGCCGATGCGGTGACGGTGAACGGGGCGGTGGTGAACAAGATCGGCACGGCCCAGATCGCCCTGGCCGCCCACGAGGCGCGGACGAACCTTGTGGTGGCGGCGGAGACCTACAAGTTCGCACCCCGCACGATCCTCGGGGAGAGGATCGCGATCGAGGAGAGGGACGCCGCCGAGGTGCTCGACCCGGCGACGGCGGCGTCTCTCCCGAATGTGCGGGTGCGGAACCCGGCCTTCGACGTGACGCCGGCGAAGTACGTGGACCTGATCGTGACCGAGGTGGGGGCGATCCCGCCGCAGATGGCCTATTGCATCATCAGGGACCATCTGGGATGGGACATCGCGGATTTCCAGAAGGCATTTTGATGGTGACGGGATAAAACAGGATAGAACAGTACGGGAGATCTTGACGGGAGAATCCATCCCACCCCAATCCTGAGCGGGGGTCCGGGGGCGTAGTCCCCCGGCGCAGGTACTCCAGAAAAGGAATTATCATGAATACCACCAGAGGTAGTTTTCAAAGAACCGTCTGAAACTTCGTTTCATGAGGGATTCTACAGAAACCAGGAGTGAGAAGATGACAGACGTTACGGCAACCTATTATTTCCGCCCGCGGGCCGACACGACGCCCGAAGCGGCGGCAAAGGCGCTTGTCGAGGAGGAGACGACCGGCACCTGGACCGAGATCACGACGACGACCGGGTATGTCCGCCGCCTGGACGGCGAGGTGCTCTCTGTCGAACCTTCGGGGAAGGGCTACGTGACGCGGGTGCGCTACCCGGCCGAGATCTTCGAGGCGGGGAACATCCCGCAGTACCTCTCTGTCGTGGCCGGCAACCTCTTCGGCCTCGGACGCCTGGAGGCGGTCCGCCTCCTCGACGTCGATTTCCCGGACGAACTCGTCCCCTTCAGGGGCCCGAAGTTCGGGATGGAAGGGGTGCGGCGGTTGATCGGGACGACCGACCGCCCCCATGTCGGCACGATCATCAAGCCGAAGGTGGGCCTGAACCCGAAGGACACCGCGGAGGTGGCCTACCACGCGGCGATCGGCGGCGTGGACCTGATCAAGGACGACGAGACCCTGACAGACCAGAGATTCTGCCCGATGGACGAGAGGATCCAGGCGGTGATGGCACGCCTGGACGATGCGAAGAGCGAGACCGGACGGCAGGTTTTGTATGCGGTGAACATCTCCGCCCGTGCCGACGAGATCGTGGAGAGGGCCGAGCACGCGATCGACCTCGGGGCGAACATGGTGATGATCGACGTGATCACCTGCGGCTTCACCGCCCTCCAGGCCCTGGGCGAGGCGCCGTCGGTGAAGGTGCCGGTCCACGTCCACCGGACGATGCACGGTGCGATCACGCGGAACCCCGAGCACGGGATCGCGATGCGGCCGATCGCACGGATCGTCCGGATGCTCGGCGGCGACCAGCTCCACACCGGCACGGTCTCCGGGAAGATGAGCCACGACGTCTCCGAACTGAAGGGGGACAACGCAGCCCTGACAGACCCGTACTTCGGCCTGAAGCCGACCTTCCCGGTGGCGAGCGGCGGCCTCCACCCGGGCAAGGTGGCGGCCGAGTTGAAGAACCTGGGCACGAACATCGTCCTCCAGGCGGGCGGCGGCATCCACGGCCACCCTGACGGCACCGAGGCCGGCGCCCGGGCGATGCGCCAGGCGGTCGACGCCTTCATGGCCGGGGTGTCGGCGGAGGAGTACGCGAAGGACCACTACGAACTGGCGCGGGCGCTGGAGACGTGGGGGAAGAGGTAAGGATCAGATTTTTTCTTTTTTTTGCGGGGGGAGGCCCCTTTTGTGTGACGGCAGGGGTGTGCGGGACGTACGTTTCCCCCGACGCGTAGACGATCTGCACAGAACAGATATATATAACGATAGAGATATTCTGGGTCGTGGATGCCTGAAAAGGTGTCCCACGAGAGGTCGAGCTGTTCGTTCTGCACACGGCGCCCGACCCCTCGTGTGCCCGGAGGCGATCGGGTTGTTGGGTGTCATCAGGGATAGCCGTTGCGGTCC
>NZ_CALFSA010000105.1 GCF_937919355.1 uncultured Methanofollis sp.
ATGTTGATCCCGTTGACATGCCTGCCCGGTTTTTGCCGGGGAAATACCGGGAAATATCCGGCGTATGCGGGATATCGTCATGCTATCTCTCTATATAGTGAAAATTTCATTAATTTGAGGTTCAATAGGGTCGTTTTCACGTTTTCATTGCGTTTGTAGCGAAAAAAGAGAAAAATAATCGAATTTGTATTCTGCGCTGCCCATCCTCAGGCTGCGGTCCCCGCAAGGGTGCCGTTCCCCTTCATCTGGAGCCAGTAGCCCCGGCCTGGGAAGAGGGCGTGATCGGCCGCGACAGCGGGCTCGTACGCCTGCCGCAGGGCGTCGTAGCCGGCGCACGTCTCCCACTGCCCTGAGGCCGAGACGAGGGCGAGGCCCGCGGGCGTCGCCTCCGTGTCCGCGAACCCGACGATGTTCCAGCCCTTCGAGAGCACCTTCGCCGGCGGGGCATGGAGGGGATTGGTGTCGAAGGCGAGGGGCACGGCCGTCGCCTCCGCCGCATAGACGAGCACGCCGGTGAGGGGATCGATACGGTCGGCCGCACTCATGGGCCGCCAGAGCTGCGTCGTCCCGTCGAAGATGTAGAGGGAGTGACCGGCCGAGTTCACGCCCGCGAAGATCAGGGCCGTGTCATTCCCCGGCGCAAGCCTCTTCGGGACAGAGACAAAGTTCCAGCCGGGTGCGAGTTCGATCACGCCCTCCCTGAAGGCCGGGCCCTCGCCTGCCGAGAGGACGTAGAGCTGCTTCTTCATCACGTTGTTCTCGCGTTCCCTCTCACCGGACGGGCCCTCGACCACGGCCTCGAAAGTGTGCATCCCGGCCGTCGCCGCCTTCCAGGTGAAGGCGAAGGTCGCCGTCTCTGCGGCAGGAAGACCCGCGGCCGCCTGCTTCCCGATCGCGGCGCCGTCCGCGGTGAGGTTCACCGCAAAGGCCCCGGCATCAGTCCCGCCTATGTTTGCGACCGTCACCATCACCGTGGCGTTATCTCCCGCCACCGCCGGGCTTTCAAACCTGATCGTCCGGGGCACAAGGTCGGGCCCGCCCGCCCCGCCGATCACCACGGGGTCGAAGACCTCGCCGGGCTGGTAGACCTTTACGACCTCCCTGTTGTTCTTGGAGACATCGGCCACAGGCACGAACTCCAGCGTCACCGTCGCGTTCGCCGGGTCCACATGCACCCTCTCGTAGCCAAGGACATACTCCCTGCCCACCTGGTAGCAGGGGTCCTTCTCCTCCTCCAGGGGGTACTGCAGGCCGCCGCCTGTCGCCGCGATGATGTACTGCGTGCCGTTGGCCATGTGACGCTGGTACGAGTGGACGTGGCCGCTGAAGATCACGTCCGTCCCCTTCGCCTCAAAGGCCTCGCGCCAGCCTGCGTCGGCCCAGGCGCCCGTGTGGTGGCCGCCCGAGTTGTACGGCGGGTGGTGGAAGGCCGCGACCGTCCAGCGTGCGTCGTCTGCCGCCAGGTCGTCCCTGAGCCAGGCCGTCTGCCCGGCCATCTCGCTGCCCTTCATGCTCGTGGAGTCCAGCACCACCACATGGAGGTCGCCGCAGTCGAAGGAGTACCACGGTGGCAGGGCGAAGACCTCGCGGGCGAGGTCCTTGTACTTCTCCTCGTGGTTGCCGAGAGCCGTGTACAGCGTGGTGTTCGCAAGCATCGTCCGCGCCGAGGCGAAGAACCTGTCCCACTCGGTGGCGTCCTGCGCCTGACTGACCGTGTCGCCTGTGTGGAGGATGAAGACGGCGTCGCCCTCCTCCTCCGCGATCCGGTCGGCAACAAGTTTGTGCCTCTCCAGCTGCGTGTAATACGGGACCTGCTCCTGCGAGTCGCCGTACACGATGAAGGTGAAGGGCTCTCCCGCCGCGGGGAAGGTCTGGAAGGTGAAGTCCTGCGTCATGTTCCGCCCGGCCGTCACCCTGTAGTGGTAGGTCGTCCCCGGTTCGAGGCCGGTGAGGGCGACATGGTGGAGAGAGGTCTCCCGGTCGTCGTCGGCGCTCAGGGTGTAGGTCCCCTCCGCGTACGCCGTCTCCGGGGCATACTCCACCCTGCCTGTCGTCGGCACGTCCGTCTTCCAGCTGATCGTCGTCCCTGTCCCGGTGGTGCCGGTGATGTACGGCCCGTGGACGATCTCCTGCATCGGCGGGAGGACTTCGTAGTTTTCGAGCGGTGCGATCAGGGGATAGAAGTCGTGGTCATCGGCCGAGGCGTCGTAGGGGGTGTCGCCGACGCCGTCGCCGTCCGCATCGACGCCCGTGTAGTCGAAGTAGTAGTTGCCGAGGTAGCCGGTGTGGGTGGTGCCGTTGTAGATGTAGTCGACCTCCTCAGGCGTGCGGACGGTGTTCTTCGCCGACTCCGTGCTCTCCCAGCTTTTATACTTCACTCCAGGCTTTCCGCTCTTCTCCAGCAGGTCGTTGAGGTAGAAGGCGTTCCCGCCGGAACCTGTCTTTATGCCCCAGGAGTCGGTGCGCACGCAGGTGTTGTTGGTGATGGTGCTGTTCGTCGTGGTGATCGCCATCCCGAGGTAGGCGTCCGATACAATGTTGTCGCGGAGCAGGTTGTGCTCGCCGGAAAGAGATATGGCAGCGTACCCTCCGGAGACCGTGTTCCCGGAGACGGTCGAGTTCCGGATCCCGACACTGATCCCGGTGCCTGAGTAGGACGAGACTGTGTTCTTCTCGATGGTGACGTTCTGGGACGAGGAGATGGTGAGGCCCTGGTAGGCTCTCTTCACGTTCTTCAGGGTGTTCTGCACGATTCTCGCATTGTCCGCGCCGCTCAGGACGATGCCGTAGGCGCCATCTGTCGTGATGGTACAGTCCCGGATCACCGGGCCCTCTGAGGCGGAGAGAACAATCTCCTGCCATGCATTCCTCTCTACCGTGCACCCCTTGATGACAGTCCCGGCCGACGCCGTGCCCGTGATCCCCGTCCTGTGGTTTGCGTCCACCGTGACTCCGGCGAGAGAGGTGCCGGCCGAGGCGTTCAGGAAGACGCCGTTGTAGTTCTCCGTCGCCCTGACCCCCTGGAAGGTGCAGCCGTCGGCATGGTCCACCACAATCCCTGCCGTGCCCTCGATGATCCCTCCCTTCACCGTCAGTCCTTCGACAGTCACGTTCTCCGCGGTCACCGTCACCGGCGCTCTCTTGCTATCGGGCGTGGCAACGACCGTCGTCGCGGCCCCGTTCTCGGACCTGAGCACGATCCTCCGGTCCACCAGCACGTTCTCGGTGTACGTCCCGTCCCTCACCACGACCGTGTCGCCCGGGTTGCAGGCATAGACGGCCGCCTGGACGGAGGTGAAGTCCGCGGTGCCGTCGTCGTCCACGTACCACGTCTTCGGCTCGGGCGGGAGCGGGACCACGCTCGCCGTGGCCGTCCCGCGGACCCCGCCGGCAGAGGCGGTGATGGTCGTCGTCCCCTCGGCCAGGGGCGTGAAGACGCCGTCGGCGATCGTCCCGACAGTGGTGTTGGAACTCGACCAGGAGACCGCGAGATCCTTCATCTCACGCCCATTCTGGTCGCGGACAAGGGCCGTGAAGACCTGCGTCCCGTCGAGGGTCACCGTCGCCACGGGCGGGAGGACCTCCAGGATCGTCGCCACAGGGCGCTCCTGCGTCATGATGAACATATGCCGCGTCGCCGTCGCCGTGCCGTCCGCGGCGGTCACGGTCAGGCTCACGTCGAAGAACCCGGCCTTCGTGTAGGTGTGGGTCGGGTTCTGCACGTCCGCGGTCGCGTTGTCGCCGAAGTCCCAGTGCCAGGCCGTCGGCGAGGAGGCCGTCGTCGCCCCGGTGAACTGCACTGTCAGGGGAAGATAGCCGGAGGTCTGGTTCGCCGCGATGGTGACCGGGAAGAGGGGTGCGGGCTCATGGCTCCTGATCTCGATTTTCTTCACGTACTTCTGGCACTGTGACTTCGAGCACGGAAATTCCTCATAAAAGGTCCAGTACTCCTCGTCTATGAAGCGGCGCATATCGTCGTTCCCGAAGACGTACTGCCCATCTGCGTTCGGGGTGGTTGCAAAGAAGAAAGTGCGCATCCCTGTGTCGTAGTCGGGGACATAACCTTTGTCCGGCCGCCACCAGGTCAGGACCAGAGGCCCCTGTTCAGGGTTGCCGCCGTGAGCGGTGTCGGTGTAATAGACATTCTTGTACGTGTAGTTCGCCTCTCCGTAGTTGTCGTTCGGGTAGACGCAGATGATATCATCAGGCCCCATCCCGCCGACAAGGTCGCAGAGGTCGCGGACGTCGGTGCCACGCATGGCATGGTAGTCCACGATGTTCTCCTTTTCTTCAGGGTCCCAGAGATTGTTCAGGTCAGACGTTATTCCCTGCATATAATAATGCGTCACGCCGTCCCCGACCACCGGGAGGTTCGCCTCCATCCAGCGGTAGTCCACCGTCCTCTCGTCAAGGACCGTCATCCCGTCCGCGGCCAGTTTGACAACCGTCACTTCGGTCGTCTGTTTCCCGGCCGAGACCGGCGCCACCAGGAGGCCGAGGAGGAGCAGCGCGATGCATGCGACCGCCGCCCATTTCATCCGTGTTTCCGGAATAAAAGGGAAAAATGATTCGTAATGCTGATTGTTTGGTATTTTCATCCGCTCTCATCCTTTTTTTCTGCAAATATTCCCTCTCTGGCCGCTTTATAAATCTCTTTTGATTGATCGATTAATTATGTTAAACTGTCTGTATTAATGGTCGGTCGTTCCTGGGGGTGATGATATGGGGTAAAAAAGGGTTTCAGGCGCTTATGCGGGATTATTCTCCAGGAAAGTCACACCCGCGACGGAAGATCCGGGAAACATCCTGCTATCAATAAGATATACGGGCGAAAATCGACATGTCCTGCGTAATGGAGGGGTATTGTGGATGCGCAGGCAAAACGGCGGCCCTTACCATGCCCCCCGGCGTGAACCGGGGAGAAAAGTCCGCCACAGCCCCCATCCGTACCCTTATCTTTCCCCCCTGCCACCTCTCCCCATGGACCCCGTCATCGCCTCCATCCGCACAGAGTTGCAGGCCCATGCAGACCCTGATATCCAGAAGACCTCCCGGCGGTTCTTCAAGGAAGAGATCGTCTGCTACGGCATGAAGACCGCGGCCGTCATCGCCCTCGCAAAAAAGTACTGGCGAGAGGTCAAAGGCCGGGACAAACAGGAAATCTTCGCCCTCTGCGAGGAACTCTATCGCTCCGGGTATATGGAGGAGGCATTCATCGTCTCGGCGTGGACGCCCCTCCTGAAAGACCGGTACGAGCGCGAGGACATCGCCGTCTTCAGGCACTGGATCGAGACCTACATCTCCAGCTGGGCGGCGTGCGACGGCTTCTGCAACCACACGGTGGGCACGTTCATCGACCTCTATCCAGAGCACGTCAGGGAACTCAAACTCTGGACGCAGTCAGGGAACAGGTGGATGCGGAGGGCCGCGGCCGTCTCCCTGATCATCCCCGCGAAACGCGGCAGGTTCCTCGACGACGCCCTCGAGATCGCCGACCTCCTCCTCACGGACCAGGACGACCTGGTGCAGAAAGGGTACGGCTGGCTCCTCAAGGAGGCGAGCAGGCAGCACACCGACGAGGTCTTCGCGTACGTCATGCGCAATAAGAAGGCAATGCCCCGGACGGCGCTGCGGTACGCGATCGAACTGATGCCAAAGGGCCTGAAGACCGGGGCGATGAAGAAGAACTGGTGAGTCTGTGGCGATAGACGCGGGTGGACGGTCGAGGGCCATGCCTCCCCCTCCCCTCGAAGACTTCGTCTTCTCGAACTCCCTTCGGTCGTCCCTCGACAAACTGCGTGTGGCCTGTGGCACGTCATAGAGGTGCACGATCAAAGGGACTCAGGCATACCCCATGAGTTATGGTCTCCCATCCCAGGGCCTATCCTGATTTTGGGGTCCGGGGGGCCCTGCCCCCCGGGTTCAGATCAGGGGATGGCGGTCATGAGAGTGGTGCAGGATTCGATTGCCTTTACACCGGAAAAATCCTGAATCCTGTTCTGATGTCCTGCTGCATGCCTCCCTCGAAACTGAAGATTTCGCTGTGCGAGCGATAGGAGTTCGAGACACAGGAGATTTCCTGAGAAGCACATCTTTGATCTGCCATGAAACGAAGCCTTCGCTGCCGGGACAAAGAGTGATAGCACCAGTCCCGCACCGCAGAAAAAAAAGAGAAAAAGATTATTCGATCACAATCGCCGGCTTGAAGGGGAGGGCGGCGTCGGCCTTCGCCTCGCCGCTACCCTCTGCGGCGAGGATCTGCACCGGCACGCCGAACTCCCTCTCCAGGAACTCCTTCGCCGACGTGAAGACCGTCATCTCGTCGATACCGGTCTGTGCAATGCTCCGGACCAGTTCGGGCGGGACGCGGTGGATGAACTTCGTCACCTGCTTCGCCGTGTTCACCGCCTCCTTGCCGTGGGCCCGGAGGCCCGCGTCGGCCATCACGATCTTCACCGCGTCCGTCCTGTCATCGGCCGCGGCGACCATTGAAAAGATCTTCTCCTTCCAGGCCGGGGCGACATAGAGGTTGATCGCCTTCGGCTGGATCTGGATCAACTTCGTGATCGACTCCACGTCCTCGACAGTCCGTGCGAGGAGTTCCTCGGCAAGTTCGGCCTTCTCATCGACCTTCGCCGGGTCCGCCACCGGCCAGGGTGCGAAGGCCACCGCGCCCTCGTTGCCCATGACGTGCCAGAGTTCCTCGCAGGTGTACGGCACGATCGGGGCGAGCAACCGCACCCAGACCGAGCAGAGTTCCTTCATTGCCGCGGAACCCGGTGCGATCGTCGGCAGGCGCCTGCGGTACCACTTCAGGTCTGCCTCGATCCCGAAGAACGCCTCCTGGAGGGCCTGCCGCGTCTGGAAGTTCAGCATTGCCGTGGTGGTGTTCTCGATCCTGTGCTGCAGCCTGGACATGAGCCAGCCGTCGATCTCGCGGCCGTCATTCTCCTCGACCGCGATACCCTCGGAGACCGTGTTCCAGAACCGCTCGATCTGCTTCTTTGCGCCGATCACCAGTTCGTTCCGCCAGTCGAAGTCCTGCCACGGCTCGGCCGAACCGATCAGGAACATCCGCACCGTGTCAGGCCCGAACTCGTTCAGGGCGTCCTCCAGCAGGACGACGTTCCCCTTTGACGAGGACATCTTCGCCCCGTTCAGCAGGCCCATGCCGAAGATGACCATGCCCTGCGGCTGTTTGTCCGCCGGCATCACCGCACGGTGGTGGAAGAGCTGGAAGGTGAGGTGGTTCGATATGAGGTCCTTTGCCGAGAACCGGTAGTCATACGGGTACCAGTACAGGAACTCTGCCCTGATCGCGTCGAGCGTCTCCTTCGGCACCGTCGTCGGGTTGCCCGTGCCGTAGACGATATACTCGAAGACCTCGGGCGTGAGCTTCTCCGGCTCGATCTTCTTCACGTGGTGGGCAATGGTGTAGAAAGCCATGTAGATCGTCGAGTCGGAAAGAGGCTCGATGATCCAGTTCCTGTCCCACGGGAGTTTCGTGCCGAGACCGACCCGCCGCGTGCAGGCCCAGTCCTTCAGCCAGTCCACCGTCCGGTGGAACTCGGCGCGGACCTCGTCGGGCACGATCTTCATCTCGTCAAGCTGCTCGTGCACCTCGGCCTTCCAGGCCGGGTCGGAGTACTGGAGGAACCACTGGTCGTGGAGGATCTTCACGTACACCCGGCCGCCGCACCGGCAGATCACCTGGCGGGTATCGAAGTCGAACATCTCCTTCGAGCCGAACTGATCGACCATGATCGCGGCCACATCGTCGCGGGCCTGCTTCACCGGCTTGCCCGCCTGGTCACCGCAGTTTGCGAGGAGAGTACCGCGGAGCACCTCGGCGGAGTAGACCTCGCGGGTCACCTCGTCCATCCGCGGGTCGAGCTGGTGCCTGATCCCGGCCTTCTCGATGGCGTCCTTTGCCGGAAGTTTGCCGTACCCCTCGGTCCTGATGATCGCCACCGGCGTGATCTCGGTAAAGCGCCCCTCCTCCTGGAGGTCGCGCAGCGCGATATAGTCGAAAGGAGCGTGGGCCGGCACAGACATCACGAGACCAGAACCCATGTCCGGGTCCACGAAGTCCGCCGGAAGCACCGGCACCGCCCCGCAGAGCGGGTGCGACGCCTTCGTCCCGACGATCTCTGTCCCCTTCACCTCGCCGGTGATCTCGACAGTGTGGTCCTGGAGTTCGAGTTTGTAGGCCGCCTCGCGGGAGAGCACCCACGCCTCGCCGTCCACCGTCGCCCGCACATAGGTGACCCCCGGGTTTGCCCAGAGGTTCGTCACGCCATAGACCGTCTCAGGCCGCAGGGTTGCGCACGGGATCTTCGCGCCCTGCCACTCGAAGACGACAAGGGTGAACTTCATGATCTCGGCCTTGTCGCCCTCCAGGAGGTCGTGGTCGCCGACCGGGTTGTCGCACGACGGGCAGTACTTCACCGGGTGGACACCCTTCACCACATGCTCCCCCTCACGGAGGTGCTTGTACTGCCACTCGATGTACTTCGAGTACTGCGGGTCCACCGTGATGAACCGGCGGCGCCAGTCAATGGACAGACCGCACCGGCGCATCAGCCTCTCGTATTCCCCGGCGAAATACCGGACGATCGTCATGGGGTCGTCGAAGTGGTCGAGGACGTCCTGCGGCACCCGGTAGAGGTCGCGGTAGATCCTGACAGTCGAGGGGTCGCCTTTCGCGATCCGGCGCGAGATCCCGATCACCGGCGTGCCCGTGACATGGAAGCCCATCGGGAAGAGGACATTTTTGCCCTGCATCCTCCAGAAGCGTGCGACCACGTCGGGCACGATATACGTCCGCCCGTGCCCCACGTGCATGGCGCCGCTCGGGTACGGGAAGGCGACGTTCAGGTAGAACTTTTCCTTGTCATCCGGGTTGGCCTCGAATGTTGCCGGCCACACGTCCCGGTACTTCTCTTCCAGTTTCTGAATATCCCATTCAGCCACGTATGTCACTCCCACGTTACTCTGTCTTATACAGGTCTCAGTCTGATGGCCTCACGGTCGTTGTACCTGCGGATCAGTTCCTGTGCAATGCTGCTGCTCTTTGCGAGATCGATCTCGCCCTTCTCGTTCACAGTTGCAGTAAAGAGGTACTCTTTCCCGGCAAAAACATCAACGATGGCCTCCCTGAACTCCGGGGCGATCAGGGTCAGGTGCTTCTTCTCGACGCGGAGGCGCAGGCCCTCGCTTGCGGGCATCTCCTCGACCGTCTCCTTCACCTCGGTAGGCGGGAGTTCAGAACGCGGTCTGATATCGATCCCGATCCCGATCTTGTTCACGATCCCGGCGATGTTCTTGCCGCCCCTCCCGATTGCGGCGGGGACGTCCTTGTCCTCGATATAGGCGACCGCCTTCGTGTCGCTCTTCATGAAGACGTCGACCGGTCCTGCGGTGAAACGGCCGAGTTCACGCTGGACCTCCTTTTCGGTGACCTCCCAGGCCGTCTCTTTCTCCTCGACCTCGGGGACCGTCTCTTCGACAACAGGCTCCGGAGCCTTTTTCTCCTCGACCTCCTTCACCGGCGCCCTCTCTTCGGCGACGGCCTCGATCGGCATCACGATCGTCTCGCCCTCGTACTTGAAGATCTCGAAGGCGGTCCTGCCGGTCACCGCGTCGCGCACCGTCGTCACCGGCCTGATGTGCAGACCGGGGTCCATGCCTTCAGGGACCTTGATCGAGAAATCGACGTCGTAAACTTTTTTGATCTCGCCTTTGTCCACGTAGATGATCGTCTTTATGATCTGGGGCAGGATACTCGATTCGATCCTCTCGAAGAAACGCTGGACCGCGTCTTTCACTTCCATTGCATGGATCACGCCGACCATCCCGACGCCGGCGAGACGCATGTCCGCAAAGACACGGAAGTCCTCGTTCTTCCGCAGTTCGTCAAAGATCACGTAGTCAGGCCGCACGAGCAGGAGCACTTCGGCAGTGTTCTCCATGCTCCCTTCGAGAGCGGTGTACTGGGTGATGTTGTCCGGCACCTGGAGATCGCGCGGTGCCTCCATTGTTTTGACGATGAAATCGTTCTCCGCGAGGAACGTAGCGATGCTCTGGGCGAGTGTGCTCTTCCCGGCACCGGGCGGACCGGCAATGAGAACACCCTGGCGGACGTCTGTGATCCGCTCCTTAATCAGGTCGGCCATGGCGTACCTCTCGAGAGCCACGTCCCTGATCGGCCTGACCGCCGTGATCTCCATCCCGTCGGCGAAAGGCCTGCGGGCGATCGCGATCCTGATCGACCCGATCTGCACGACGGTGATACCGCGCCTCTCGATCTCGATGAAGCCGTCCGGGTCGCGCTTCGCCCGTTCCAGAACCTCCTGCGCCATCGTACGGAGTTCATACTCCGTCATGGGGTTCTCGCGGAGCTGCACCAGCCGCATCTTCTGCATCGTCCCCTTCTTCGCCACCGGCGGGACGCGTTCTTTGAGGTGGACGGCGATCGTCTCCTCGTCGAAGTACTGGTCGAGCATGAGAGGGGTACACTCCCCGACCTGAGGCTTCATGTACTGGACGTCGATCCCCTTTGCCTTTGCGACCTCTGACTGGACAACGTCGCTCGTGACAAACCTGGCGTCATATTCAATGGCGACGTTCCTGATCAGGGCATCGATCTCACCGCCGCTTGCGAGTTTGACCTGGTTGAGGCTCGGGCGTTCGCCAACATATCGGAGTTCTATAGTCCCCTCGCCTGCCATCCTGGAGAGGTTCTGCAGTTCAGTCAGTCCGGAGAAACCGATCTCGCGGCCCTGGTTTGCCTGGGCCTCGAGTTCTGCTACGACCGCTTCCGGAACGATTATTGTCGATCCCCTATATTCACCAGTTTTTATCATCTGGGTGATGCGTCCGTCTATGACGACACTCGTATCAGGTACTATTTTCATAAAAAATTCACCATATTCTACGTGTCTTTATCCTTTATTAGCATATACATCTGCAGGATCGAAGAGCGGTGCGGTGATCTCCCTCCCCTCGATCGTGCGGTAAAAGCAGGAATAGTGCCCGGTATGGCAGGCGGCACCCTTCTGCCGCACGAGGTACAGGAGAGTATCGGCGTCGCAGTCGACCCGCACCTCCACGACCTCCTGCACGTTCCCGCTCTCCTCCCCCTTCTTCCAGATCTTCTGCCTGCTGCGCGACCAGTAGTGGGCAAACCCCGTCTCTCCTGTCAGCCTCACCGCCTCCTCATTTGCCCAGGCGAGCATCAGCACCTCGTGCGTCTCGACGTCCTGCACGACGACCGGGACAAGGCCGTTTGTGTAGCTCAGTTCCATCATCAGACTCCTGCAAGTACCCGTATGATCATAAAGAGCAGGTCGCCGATAAAAAGTGCCGTGACGAAACCGGCGGTGATCGGGATAATGAAGGGGACCGCATAACTGATCCAGACCTTCCCCGCCTTCCTGTACAGGGCGAGTTCCCGCGCGTATCTCTCAGGGTGTTCGCGGAGGTCTTTTGTGTACATCCGCCTCTCGCCGCCCCGCACAGTCCTTTTCAGGGACTCGCGGAGTTTGAGGAAGCGGCGTGTGACCGTCCCGTCCTCCTCTTCCGTGATCTCCTCCATCACGAATCCGAAGTGTTTCCTGATCTCCGCACCCTCCACCGGATACCCGAAGAACATGTACGGGAAGGGCGCCCTGTTCCCCCGGACAATATTGTACACGCAGAGGGCGAGGGGCGCCACGAGGTTGAGGAGGAGTGCGTCCGTGATCACCGAGAAGGGGAAGAAACCCATGGGCGGGACGCCGAGGATGGGTTCGACAGGGAAGGCCGGGATGCAGAGGCAGAGAAAGATCAGGGCCCAGGCGTCGGCGCCGCCGAAGAGGTGGAGCATGCCGAAGGTGTAGAAGACGGCGGCGAAGACCAGGGAGAGCGCGAAGAAGTACAGCGCCGTGCCGGCAAGACCGCCGGTGACGAGACCGGCATAAAATATGGCGGCACAGGGCCCTGCCACCACAAGCATCGGGTACCATGTGCGGAAGGGTACCCGCCGCTCACGGTGGTCGAGAACAGACGCATAGAAGAGCGTTGCACCCACTGCAAGAGATGCGATGACCAGAGGAAGAATCATGACACCTATTTCTTATATTTTCATCCCTTTTTAAGGATAACTATTTTCAATACATTTTAATACTGTGAGATAGGAGAATTGTATCATTCTCCGTTTGAATCCGGTGGTGTGTGTGATAGAGATAACTGTCGATTCAACGGCCTGCAAAGGATGCGGTCTTTGTGTGAAGGACTGCCCGATGCGGGTCTACGAACTCAAGGACGGAAAAAGTGTACCTATCCGTCCTGAAAACTGTATGGGCTGTCTCTCCTGCCATGAGATCTGCCCTGCCCAGGCGCTGGAACACCGGGGTGTCTACCCCTCGAAACGCCACTACGTCGATATCCGTGTCTGCGAGATGCTCAACCGGGTGATCTGATGGTCGATACCACTGCGAATGAGATGAACAAACAGTTCCAGGCAGGTGCGGTCTTCAGGGCCGAGGACGTCCCTCTCCCCTGCTCGCCGAACCCGAAGGAACTCGAGCCGACCCTCCACGGCGTCATGCACATGAACGGCATGATCATCAAGTCCCTCGAAGAGATCGCGGGCCGCGGTGCGAATGCCGTCACCTACCGCGCCGGCAAGAAGTTCGGCCACGAGACAGCGAAGTACTTCAGGAAGATCGATGACGTCGAGGAGGCCCTGCGCGAACTCTCGTACATCCTCCACGGACAGTATACCTTCGAACTCTGGAAACCCGAGGACAAGGAGGACTACGTTGTCACCGAGAACGGCGAGACCTTCATCTTCCTGGTCTTCCACGACTGCATCGTCAGGCAGACCCTCCGCCGCAACGGCATGGACCAGGGCGGCCCCCTCTGCCAGACCCTGTACGGCTATGTCGTCGGTGCGATCGAGGAGATCACCGGGAAGCGGGCGAAACTTGAGATCGTCCACACCGGTCCGAACGCCTGCCTGAAGAAACTGATCCTGAAGTGATGATGGTTATGAAGATAGCAATCGAAGAACTGGCCGGGTGCTCGGGCTGCACCATCTCCGTCCTCGACCTCCACGAGGCCCTCCTCGACCTCGTCGCTCAGGCCGACATCGTCTATTCCCCCGTGATCATGGACGCAAAGGAGCCCCCTGAAGGCATCGACATCGCCTTCGTCACCGGGGCGGTGAGAAACGAGGAGAACGAGGCGCGCCTGAGACTCCTCAGAAAGCGGGCAAAGACCCTCGTCGCCTTCGGCACCTGCGCCTGCTACGGCGGGGTCTCAGGCCTCTCCATGCTTGGCAAACAGGAAGACCTTTTTGAGTGCGTCTACCACGGCGTCGAGACCGCGGCCGCGGGGAACGTCGTCCCCACCGATGTCCCGCCCTTCCTGTACCGGGCCTTCGCCGTCGGCGACCTTGTGAAGGTGGACTACTATATCACCGGGTGTCCGCCGAAGGAGGCGTTCCTGAGAGAGATCCTGCCGGCCCTCGTGACCGGGAACAAGATCGCCCTCTCCAAGAAATCGGTCTGCTCCGAGTGCGACCGGAAGATGGGCGACGTCAAGGACTGGCACCTGAAGAGGCGCTATGAAGGTACTCCCGACCGCGAGCACTGCCTCCTCACCCAGGGTTACCTCTGCCTCGGATCGGTCACCTTCGGCCGGTGCCACGCCTCCTGCCCGCACAACAACGTCCCCTGTCACGGCTGCAACGGCCCCTCCCTCGACATACTCAGGGAACCATGCCGTGACATCTACAATATGATGGTGAAGAGGATCGTCGACCTCACCGACCTCCCGGAGAAGGAGGTGGAGAAGGAGATCTACGACGTGGCCCACACCATGTACCCCTTCACCATCGGGAGCCTGATCATGGAAGACAAAGAGATCTCAAAGATTCGCGACCTCGTGAAGGGGGCAGGGAATTGACGCGCCTGACAATATCCCCGGTGACCAGGGTCGAAGGACACGCTGAGGTGCGGATCGAACTCGACGAGAAGGGCGAGGTCCAGAACGCCCACTTCAACGTCGTCGAACTCCGCGGCTTCGAGAAGTTCCTGATCGGTGCGGCCGTCGAGGAGGCCCCTCGTATCACCCCGCGGATCTGCGGCATCTGCCCCACCTCCCACCACTTGGCGGCGGCGATGGCAACCGACCAGATCTTCGGCGCCGAACTGCCTGCCACCGCGAAAAAACTCAGGGAACTCCTGATGGCCGGGCAGTACATCCACTCGCATGCCCTCCACTTCTTCATGCTCGCCGCCCCCGACTTCCTCCTCGGCGACGCCCCGGCAGAGGAGAGGAACGTCATCGGGCTTGCGAAGAAGGCGCCGGAGATCGCAAAGAAGGCGATCGAGGTGAGAAAACTCGGCCAGAGGATCACGGAAGCCGTCGGCGGCAAACCGATCCACCCGAGCAATGCGATCCCCGGCGGCATGTCCCGCCCCCTCTCCGAAGACCAGCGCCAGACACTCCTTACCTCTGCGAAGGCTGGCCTTGCCGTCGCCGAAGAGGGGTGGGAGACAGCCCGGGGGATCATGGACGGCGTCGACCTCTCCCTCGGTGCAGTCGAGACGGCTTTCATGGGCCTCTCTGATAACGGCGTCCACAGCGTTATCGGGGGCGAGGTCAGGGTCATCGGGAGAGATGGTTCCCCCGCGGGATCGTTCACCGGTGCGGACTACGCCCGGCAGATCCAGGAGTACTCGGAGGACTGGTCGTACCTGAAGTTCTGCCGCCTTGCGAACGGCGACCCCTACCGGGTCGGCCCCCTTGCGAGGCTGAACATCGTGCAGTCCATGGGCACGCCGAAGGCCGACGCCGCCCTGGCCCAGTTCCGTGAGACCTTCGGCGCCTGCACCCAGACGACCCTTGCCTACAACATCGCGCGCTACGTCGAGTTCCTCGGCGCCTGCGAGAAGGCCGTCGCCCTCCTCGAAGACCGCGCCATCACCGGCACCGACGTCAGGACGCCGGTCACCGGCGTTGCGGCGAAGCGGGGCGTCGGGATCGTCGAGGCCCCGCGCGGCACCCTCATCCACGACTACACCGTGGACGACCAGGGCATGATCGAGAAGTGTAACCTCATCGTCGCCACCTGCCAGAACAACTACGCGATGGACCGGGGCATCGAGGACGCTGCACGCAAGGTGATCGTCAACGGTGAACTGACCGAAGCGGCATCGAACAGGATCGAAACCGTCATCCGTGCCTATGATCCATGCATCTCCTGTGCAACTCATGCTATAGGCCGGATGCCGATGCGTATCAGGGTGGTGCGGAGGTCGGGCAGTGGCCAGGAGATCATTCAGGAGAAGGAAGTGAATTGAAATGGAGATGCTCAAACAGATCTTGACGGAGTTTCTCAGGCTTGACGGTGTGACTGCGGCTGTCGTCGTCGGCAGGGACGGGTTTGTGATCGAAGACGCGATCTCGGGGGATATCGACACCGATGCCCTCGGTGCCATGGCATCGACGGGCATGGGTACCTCTGAGGCGATGGGTTCCGAACTCGGGAAGGGAAACCTCAACCAGATGCTTGTCGAACTGGAGAACGGCCCCATCCTCCTCTCGCCTCTCTCCGATGACGAACTCATCGCCATCGTCGCCGGTGGCGGTGCCAACATCGGCAGGATCCGCTACGAACTGAAGAAGAATAAGGAACGGATCGTCGCAGCACTGTAGAGTACGTATCATGATGTTGCCTGATGGGAAGACCTTCGGGAGCATGTCGGCCCCCCTCACCGAGGTGCTGCCATTCACCGAAGCGTTCTACGCCATTGTGCGGGTACGCACAGACAACGGCGAGGGCTTCGTCCTCTCGGATAAGGGAAGAGCGGTCGCTGCCTGGTGGCGGGATGGGACGAAGGAATTGAGGGGCGAGTTTGCTCTCGCCCGCCTCCTTGCCGAAGCGTCTCTCCCGTGCAATCTCAGCAGGTACGGGGATGAAGAGTATGCCCTCGCTCTGGAAAGGTGCCGGGATGCGGGATACCTTACCGGATGGGAGAGCCCTGACAGGGAGGAGGCGGCCCCCGCGAGTACGTACTCCGAACCCGCGGCCCCTGCTCCTGCAGAGCCTGCGGTGCCAGAACTGACAGAGGAGTCCCTCCAGCTTATCCATTCCCAGCCGGGGGTCGTCGCCGTATCGGCGTTCTACGAGGGTTTTGCCGTCCAGTCTGTCGGTGCGACCGACTTCGAACGTATCGCCGCCATCTCCGAGGACCTCCTCAGGGCCGGCCTGAAGATCGCAAGTGATATGGATATGGGTGGCCTTGAAGAGATCATCCTGGAGACGCCGGGCGGAAAACTGATCATCGCCCCCTTCGGTGACCTCTCCCTCTGCGTCCTCACCGCCGCCAATGCCAACCTGGGCCTTGTGCGGGTCGCCCTGCGGAGCATCAGGTGGAGGGGATAAGACCATGCGTCTGCCGCGCTCGGGGTCTCCCTCTGTCACCCGTGCCCTGCCCCTCGGGGCCCTCATCACCGGGTGCCGGACGGAGAACTTCACCGGTGCCGTCACCTGTATGCTGCGCGGCTCGCCGGCTTCTCTCCTCTTCAGGGACGGTGTGCCTGTCTGTGCAGAGTATGGCAGGGTCACGGGCGTCCGGGCGCTGGAGGAGATGGAGAAGGTGGGGGACGTCGTCACCGCGGAGATCTCTCTCTACTCCGGGGGGGAGGTCGAGGTCGCTCTCCTGTTCAACGACGCATCGAAGGTGACGACCGGGCCGTGCGAAGGCCGGCCGGCGACCACCACGATCCATGCGGTCAGGGTCGGCCAGAGGAGCCGGCCGGCTGTGGTAAAGGTGGTCAGGACTGTGGAGACCGGTGGCGATGCCCCGGTTTCGCCCCCCGTACCGACCGCCGGGGAGAAGAAGAATGTCCTCAACCCTGAGTCGGTGAAGGCTTTGAAAAAGATGCAGAAGAGTTTCATGACAGACGCATCCGATCTTCTCAAAGAGATGCATATGGAGCACCTCATTGTCAGGCCTGAAAAACGCTCGGAACGGTGACGGATCCGAGTTATCCTGAATGTATCCTTATTTGACAATTTAAACGTCGCTATGACCACGCGACAAATTCGGTATATTTAATTACCATCTTTCACAATCTTTGGAGTAGAAGGTGTCGGATTGATCAGGGCATTTACGATTGCATCAGGGAAAGGAGGGACGGGGAAGACAACGGTAACCGTCAACCTCGGCACCTCTCTTGCCCAGCTCGGGAAAGAGACCTACATTCTTGATGCTGATATCGGTATGGCAAACCTGGGCCTTGTGCTCGGGCTTGAAGACGCCCCTGTCACCCTCCACGAGGTGCTGGCCGGGAAGGCGAAGGTCGATGACGCGATCTATGAAGGACCGAACGGTGTCAAGGTTGTGCCGAGCGGGATATCCCTCCAGGGCTTCCAGAACGCCGACCCCGACCGCCTGCGTGACGTGATGAGGGACCTTGTCGACCGTTGTGACTATCTCCTTGTCGATGCCGCCGCTGGCATCAGCAAGGACGGCGTTGTCGCCCTCGCCATCTCTGACGAGGTCATCCTTGTGGTGAACCCCGAACTCTCCTCCATGGCCGACGCCCTCAAGACGAAGATCCTCACCGAGATGGTGGGCGGCGAGGTCTACGGGGCGATCATCAACCGGTCGGGAATGGAGAATACAGAGATCAGGAGGCACTCGGTCGAGGACGTGCTCGGTGTCCGGGTCATCGACATGATCCCCGAAGACCCGAATGTCCGCAGGTCGGCGGCGTACAAGACGCCGGTCGTGATCAAGTACCCGGCCTCCGAGGCTTCCCGCGCTTTCAGGAGGATCGCCGCCGATATCGCCGGCGTCCACTATGAGGAGGAGACCGAGGAGAGCAAACAGCACTTCATCGACCGCCTGGCCCACACTCTCTTCGGGGGGGCACAGTAACATCTCATCACTTTGTGTGAGAGGTTCAGGTCCGGACACTGACATGCCGCTGGCGAGAAGAAAAACACAGGACCCGGCACCACTGCGGGGGGACGACCGATGAAGATCATGGACATCATCAACGAGATCCTCGGTCACTCACGCTATCTGGGATCATTTCCGTACTGTGAGATGGTCCAGACGGCCAAATCGGAGGAAGGGGCCATGGGTGTCTTTGTAGATGGTTCCCTGAACTCTGTTGTCTTTTTTTCCTGCGGCGAACCCACAGGGGCGATCTATGAGGACGAGGCTGGGGCGCTCTACGGAGACGCCGCCGCGCTGAAGATCCAGGACATGGGTGAATATGACCTGTATGCCACGGAGAAAAATGTTGTCGATATGATCGTGGCACGGTGCCGGGTATTTAACAGGAGTTACTTCCCGTGCCAGCTCACGGCCGACCTCCCCGAGATTGGGGGCGTGCGCAGGACTCCCGGCATCCTCTCGATCGTGGTCGAGAGAGAGAGTTGCCCCCAGTCGGGGATGCGTGTCTCGATCCGGAAAGGCCGGCACGTGTTGCTGACCGACACGACAACCGGTGACGGCAGGGCCTCATTCCGCCTCCTCAACGGGCGATATGATATTGTTGTCATCGATAGGGCACAGGAGGCCTACACCTTCATGGTGGACTTTCACGGGTCCCGCAGCGAACTGGTCATAGAACTGGAGGGGATGATGGATGGATAAAGGCAAAAACGCACAGCACCGCCTGCATGATATTATGGAACGTATCCGGGGAATGAAAACCGATACCGACGCCGTTCATCCTGCAGGGGAAGAGGAAAAGAATGTCGAAGACGAGACTCTCACCTCTCTCAGGTCGATGGTGGAGGGGAAGAAAGACCTGGACATCCATTCCATGATCCGCGATGTCAGGAGTATGCGGGAGGTGTCGGGTGAAATCCCGGAAGAAACCCACGTCCAGACACCACCTGCGGCGAAGTACGCTCCTGCGGAAGACATCCCCGCTGCCCCTCCTGTTCCTGCGGAGGAGATCGCACCGGCACCCGAGGACAACAGTCCGGCGCCTGCGGCCGATGATACTGCTGTCGACCTCGATAAACTCCAGGACATGCTCGATTCCATCTTCGATAAGGAGGTCGCTGCGGCGTCACCCGCGGCAACCCCGGTCGCCGGTTCCGTCCCGTCCCCTGATCCCGCCCCCCAACCCGTCCCGTCCGCCGGTCCCGCCGCCCCGAAGAAGACAAGGTGGTCGGAAGGTGCCATTCCCGAGGTAGGGGGGGACGACACCGCCGTCGCTGCCGGGATCACCGATGCCGAGGATATCGATGCCCTTTCAGAACTGATCCTCCCGAAGGCCGCGACTTTCGATGTCGAAGAACTCACGCTCGATCAGGCCTCCCACGATGCCCCCCTTGGCATGGGGTCTCTCCCCCCCGAGATCGACACCCTCTGGAAGGAGGCGTTCCCGACGATCACGGAAGAGGCGCGGAGTGTGGTGATCGGGAAGGACACGGAGAAAAAAGGTGGTATCTTCGGGAAGATCAACCTCTTTACCAACAAACTGACCCGGAAAGTGGAGGAGTACAACCCCCGCGTCCACGGTCCTCTCGTCGACCTCGCCTTCACTCCCGAACCTGGCGTCGAGGAGATCGAACTCTACCCGGTCAACGAACCCTACGCCTACATCAGGATCATCTACGACAACACCTCGCATGAATACACCTACGAGGTCCTCGAACCTGTCCTCTCCAGCGCCGAGCAGGAACTCCTCCGCGAGATCAAGGGCCGTCTCTTCGAACAACTCGACGTCAACACGAAGGACATCTCCCGGGAAGGTGCGAGGAAGGTCCTCCGCGACCTCTCCGACACGATCATTCTGGACTACGGCATCAACCTGACGCCTGTCACCCGCGAGAAGATCTTCTACCACATCGAACGCGACTTCCTGGGCGACGGCCTGATCGACGCCATCATGCACGACAAGTTCATCGAGGATATCTCGTGCGACGGCCTGGACAACCCGATCTTCGTCTTCCACGGCGGCTACGAGTCGATCAAGACGAACATGATGTACACCGACGCCGTCGAACTCGACTCCTTCGTCACCAAACTTGCCCAGAGGGCCGGGAAATACATCTCCATCGCCGAACCCATGCTTGATGCGACGATGACCGATGGTTCCCGTATCCAGATGACCCTCGGCAAGGAGGTCACGGCCCACGGGTCGACCTTCACCATCAGGAAGTTCAAGGACGAACCCATCACCCCGACCGACCTCATCGAGTGGGGCACATTCTCGCCCCTCTCCGTCGCCTTCCTCTGGCTTGCGGTCGAGGCCGGGAACTCGGCGATCTTTGCAGGCGGCACGGCGTCGGGGAAGACCACCGCCCTCAACGCCATCTCCCTCTTCATCCCACCCCTGGCGAAGATCGTCTCCCTGGAAGATACGCGTGAACTGAAACTCCCGCACCCCAACTGGATCCCGTCTGTGACCCGCGATTCCTTCGACACCGGCGGCAAGGGTGCGATCGACATGTACGAACTCCTGCGTGCGGCGCTGCGGCAGCGGCCCGAGTACATCTGTGTCGGCGAGGTCCGTGGCAAGGAAGCCCAGACGCTCTTCCAGGCAATGTCCACCGGCCACGTCACCTATGCGACCATGCACGCCGACTCGGTGGCAAGCGTCGTCCACCGTCTTGAAAACCCGCCCCTGGACGTCCCGCGGAACATGCTCAACGCCCTGAACCTCGTCTGCATCCAGGTGCAGGCCAGGGTCGGCGGGCAGCGTATCCGCCGGAACAAACAGATCATCGAGATCCTGGACATCGACCCGAGGACAAACGAACTGATCACGAACGAAGTCTTCTCCTGGCACCAGGCGACTGACGAGATCAGGTACTCGGGCAAGTCGTACGTCCTTGAGACGATCATGGAAACCCGGGGGTGGAGCGAGGCGCGGATGCGCGAGGAACTCAAGAGACGTCAGGAGATCCTGGAATGGATGCGGAGACAGAAGATCCGGCACTTCAGGGACGTCTCGAAGATGCTTATCTCGTATTTCCGTGACCCTGACGCGGTCATGGAGATCGTCAGGCACGACCTCTACGGAGAAGGTGCATCGCAATGAATGGTTTTGAACGCTTTAGTTTCAACCTGCTCGGACAGCGGATGAAGGAGAAACGGGGAGAGTATGTAGAGTTGAGGAGCGACCTGATGCAGGCGCGCCTCATGACGCCGTTCGAGGCCTACCTCTCGACGGCTTATGTGGCGTCGATTGCGGCGGGTCTCGGGATGGCGGTGCTCCTTGGTGCGATCACCTTCTTCCTGAACATCCCTTCGATGATCACCTACAAGGGGGCGTTGCCCTCCTTCTTCTACGAATTTTCAGACTACCGTCTCTTCATCGGGACGATGGTCGTCGTCGTCCTCTCCCTCCTCATCTTCGGCGGGTTCACCTACTTCGCCTTCATGCTCTACCCGAAGGTCGTGGCCGGGAACAGGCGGCGGAACATCGACGCCACTCTCCCCTATGCGATCAACTACGTGACGGCAATGTCCACGGCCGGCATCACACCGGCCGAGGTCTTCCGTCTCCTGGGCCAGAGCCCGATCTACGGGGAGACCGCCGTCGAGGCGCGGTATATCTCCCGTGAGATCGACATGTTCGGCAAAGACCTCATCGAGGCGATGCGGATTGCCTCGACCTTCACGCCGAGTCTGAGGATGAAGGAATTTTTCCAGGGTGCGATGGCGACGATCGCCTCGGGTGCGAACCTCACCGAGTACTTCAGGAACAAGGCCGTCCAGTACAGCAACGAGAACCACCTGCAACAGAAGACATTCCTTGAGACCCTCGGCCTCATCGCCGAGAGTTACGTGACGGCCATGGTCGCCGGCACCCTCTTCCTGATCATCCTCCAGTCGATCATGTCGATCATCGGCGGCGACTCGAACCCGATCTTCCTGATGATCATCATCTATCTCATGGTGCCGTTCGGGAGTATCATGTTCATCATCCTGATCAGTTCCATGACCCCGGAGGTGTGAAAATGGGATTCAAAACACTCTTTGACGATATCTTCAACCGCGGGGGCGCCAGCAATCCCGGAGCGAAGGCGTCGGACCTGGAGACGTACGAGGGCCAGAGTATGGAGATCGTCGAGAAGATCGAGTACCAGAGGAAGATGCGGGTGGGCTTCGGGCGGTTCATGAAGCACCCTGTGCAGGTGCTCACCGAGACACCGCTCAACAGTCTCATCGCGACGGTACCCCTCTCTTTCCTCTTCTTTATCGTCGGGTTCTCCCTGATCATCGTCAACTACGGGTGGTCGGCCCTCTTCAACACCACTCTCATCGACGACGTCATCGTCTTTTCCGTCCTGATCCCGGTGGTCCCGCTTGCCGTCCTGGACTTCAGGGACGGGAAGCGGGTGAAGAACCTTGAAGAGGCGCTCCCGAACTTTTTCCGGGACGTTGCCGGCATGAACGACGCAGGTATGACCCTGCCGAACGCCATCCACATCGTCTCCGCAGGCGAGTATGGTGCCCTCACGCCGTACATCAGGAAACTTGACGTGGACATGTCCTGGAACATCCCCTTCGTCGAGGCAATCTATAACTTCGGCCAGCGGCTCGGCACGCCCCTTGCCGAGCGTTCCGTCGACCTGATCGCAAAGGCGAGCAAGGCAGGCGGCGACATCTCCGAGGTGTTGCGGGCGGCGGCACGGGACAGTTACGAGTTCATCAACCTGAAGACGGAGCGGGCGAGCAACATGATCATCTACGAGGTGATCATCCTTATCGCCTTCTTTGTCTTCCTCTTCGTCATCGTGGTCCTGGAGTCCACCTTCCTCTCGACAATGGCCGAGGCCGGCGCCGCTGCGTCGGCGTCCGGTGCCGGGAGCCAGTTCATGGGCAATGTCGATATGGACCTCTACAAGAGGATCTTCTCCCACTCGGCGATGGTCATGGGGTTCTTCTCCGGCCTCGTCGCCGGGCAGATGGGTGAGGGACGGGCGACGGCGGGTCTCAAGTTCTCCGCCATCATGCTCATCATCGCCTGGGCCCTCTTCAGGTTCGCGGTCTGAAGACCGCTTCATTTTTTTCGCGCGACCTTGCCTGCCACTCGCCGGGCGGACTCCATTGGCCTCACACTGTGCGGTTCTTCAGAAGCGTGAATGGACGGGGGACGTCGTTTGTCTGCTCCCCCAAGGGTGGGACGGGAAGACCGGGGAATTGTAAGTACACCGAAAAAAAGTATATAAAAGGCCAGGGGTTAATTGATCTGTTCCAATTTATACCCCTTCTTGGCCAGCAATTCCTTGACCCTTTCCTTGTGGTTACCCTGAAGCTCGATGGACGTGTCCTTGACAGTCCCGCCGCAGGCAAGTTTAGCTTTGAGGAATTTGGTGAGGTCTGCAAGGTCGATGTCGTAGGGATCGAGCCCCTCAATGATGGTGACTTCTTTCCCGTATCGACGTTTATTGATCTTGACCTGAATCCTCTGCTGTTCCTTTGCGACCTCCTCACAGATACACAGTTCCTTTGGTAGTCCGCATTTGGGACATATCCCACCATTCATTAGTTATACCTTCAAGTTCTCGTTATATATTCCTTGGCATGAATATCCTTTCCATCCACCGAATATGTATTTTGAGGGTGACTATTCCCTCTCTCCGCCACCTCCTGATCGCACCCGTTATCCACTCCGACAGCAAACCAGAGATCAATGTCCTTGATGGTCCTCGGGACCGCCTCCCATGTCGGCAAGAGCACGATCGTCTCCGGGCTCTGCCGGGCTTTCAGGAACCGCCAGATCACGAACGCTCCCTTCAAGTCCCAGAACATGAGCCTCAACTCCTGGGTGACGGCCGACGGCGCCGAGATCGGGATCGCCCAGGCCGAGCAGGCGCGGGCGGCGGGTGTCGAACCCACGGCGGATATGAACCCCGTCCTCCTCAAGCCGAAGGGGGACATGGTCTCGCAGGTCGTCCTCTTCGGGCAACCGTATAAGGACGTGCGGATCGGGGAGTACTACCAGGAGACCGACGACCTGCTGGAGAGAGCGGTCGGTGCGTTCAGGAGGCTGGAAGAGCGTTACGGCACCGTCGTCGTCGAGGGTGCGGGTGGTGCGGCCGAGGTGAACCTCTACGACCGCGACATCGCCAATATACGCCTCGCCCGGGCCCTCCGCCTCCCTATCCTCCTCGTCGCCGACATCGAGAGGGGCGGGGTCTTTGCCCAGGCCTTCGGCACCATCTCACTCCTCCCCGAGGACGTCAGGCCCCTCGTCGCCGGGGTCATCGTCAACAAGTTCAGGGGAGACCTCTCGCTCTTCGACAGCGGGGTGAAGGCGCTGGAAGACCTCTGCGGTGTCCCGGTCCTCGGCGTCGTTCCGTACGCCGAGACGGGCATTGCCTCCGAGGACTCCCTCTCCATCGGGGACAAGCAGGCACGGGAGAGTCCCATCAGGATCGCCGTCATCAGGCTCCCCCACATCTCGAACTTCACCGACTTTGAACTCCTCGAACGCCATGCTGCGGTCACCTACGTAAAGCCCGGCGACCCCCTTGCGGGCTACGACTGCATCATCCTCCCCGGCACCAAGAACACCATCGACGACCTTGCCGCCCTCCGTGTATCGGGGACGGCCGACGAGATCTGCCGCATGCGGGAGGCGGGCGTGCCTGTCATCGGGATCTGCGGCGGCTACCAGATGCTCGGGACAGACCTCGTCGATGCCGGTTATGAGTCGGGCAAACCTGTCGAGGCCGAGGGCCTCGGCCTCCTCGACCTTGCGACCACCTTCACCGCTTACAGGAAGACGACCCGCCAGGTGCGGACCCGTGCCGCCCCGGTCCCGCCGATCCTCTCCCGGTTCGGTGAGGTGGAAGGCTACGAGATCCACATGGGCGAAAGCCTGAGGGGTGGGTGCAGGGAGGCCTTCGACGGCGACGGTGCGGTGAGCGACGACGGCCTCGTATTCGGGACCTACCTCCACGGCATCTTCACCCGTCCGGCGGCCGCCGTCGCACTCCTCTCCTATCTTGCCGAAAGAAAAGGGCTCGACCCTGCGGGTATGGGCGCCTTCAGGGACCCGTACGACGAACTCGCCGCACTCCTCGAAGAGCACCTGAACATGGAGGCGATTGTCGGCCTTGCTCTCGGGAGGGTGCGATGATTTATGTCGGGAGGGTGCGTACCTGTGTCGGGAAAAGATCTGTGGAGTGAGAGAGCATGGTGATGCGGTGTTCCTTTACCCTTGACCCGGAGATGCTCGACAGCATCGACGCCTTTGCGAAAAAGCAGTCGATCGAGCGGAACGAGGCGATCCTCGAACTGATCGAGACGGGGTTTGCAGGCCTTGAGAGCGGCAAAGAGATCGAGATCAAGAAACAGCGGGCATTCGAGGAATACGCCCTGATCAGGCGCGAGATCGACGAACTCAAGGAACTCGTCCAGAATATGCGCGACGAACTGCGGTTGATCCACCACACCCTCGAGGTCGACTACAGCAAGGAGGCCCGCGGCGTCCCGTACCAGACGAGGAACATCTGGGACTACCTGATGAGAAAAAAAGATTAACTGATGACCGTCGTGATGCTCCGAAAGCCTTCGCCGCCGCCGTCGTCGCACTCCACGGCGCTCACCCGTTCCAGTCTCACCCCGTCGGTCGCCCTCTTCAGCATGCAGTAGGCGCGGGCCGGGGAGGTCACCCACCGCCCGCCCTCGCAGAAGCGGACTGAATGGACGCAGAACCGGCAGTTGTCCAGGATCCGCGCCGCCCCTGCCTGGCAGGGGACCGCCCCCCCTTTCCCGACCTTCAGAACCCGCATTTCACTCCTCCCGGTACCACACGGCCGTGTAACCGGCGTCAGCGAGGGTCCGGTCGGCGTCGGCGTGCCAGTCGTCCCCCTCACCGCCTGCACGGGGGACGACCTCTCTCTCCCAGAGGGCCTTCAGAACGGGATCGTCTGTCCTGAGGTCGAGTCTCCCCTTCAGTTCGCCGACGACTTCGCCGTGGGCGAGCACCCGCATCCTGCAGCAGGCGAAGTTCCGGCAGAATGACGGGCGTGAGGCGTGGACCGTGCAGACGTATGTCCCCTTCTCCGCCCGCAGGAAGGGGCAGGCGGCGGTTTTGGTCCACTGGACCGACGGGCGCCTGAAGGCCGGGAGGTAGCGGTCCTCTACCTTCGCCGTGAATGCCTCGCCGGTGACCGTGACGGTGCACCTGAACTCCTGCGGCCCTGTCTGCCGCTGGACCTTTACAGAGCGGCCGAAACCCATGCAGCACCTGCCGCAGAGGGTGCAGGCGAAGGGCGCTTCTCTCATACCTCATACTCTTCCCGACGGCCGATATCATTTTCCATTCCAGTAAGTTCAAATGGTTTTTCGCGCCATCCTTCTTCACTATGAAGGTCTGCATCATGTGCGGGGGCGAAGGGACCCGCCTCCGCCCGCTCACCTTTGAGCGGCCCAAACCCTGCATTCCGATCGTGAACCGACCCTCGATCACCCATCTCGTCACCCACCTCGCCGACCTCGGTTTCACCGAGATGGTCCTCACCCTGGGATACAAGGGGGACGACATCGAAGAGGCCCTCGGAGACGGTTCGCTCTTCGGCGCCGAGATCACCTATGTCCACGAGGACATCAAACTCGGGACGGCCGGGAGCGTCAAGAACGCCCAGCAGTTCCTGGACGGCGCCCCCTTCCTGGTGGTCGGCGGCGACCATGTGGCAGACCTCAACCTGCTGGAGTTCTACCGGGAGCACCTGAGACGCGACGCCGTCGCCACTATCGGCCTCATCTCCATCGACGACCCCTCGGAGTACGGCATCGCCGAGATCGACGTGAACTACTGCATCAAGCGCTTCAAGGAGAAGCCCGGCCCCGGCGAGATCTTCTCAAACCTCGCCTCGACAGGGATGTACGTCTGCAGCCCGGAGATCTTCGACTATATCCCGGCGGGCGAGAAGGTGGACTTCGCACGGAACGTCTTCCCCCGCCTCCTCGACGAAGGGAAGACCATCCGCGCCTGGCTCGCCCGCGGCAACTGGAGCGACGTGGGCAGTCCACGGTCCCTGCGGCAGGCCGAACGCTGGAAGTTGCAGGAGATCACGACGACGAACATCTCCGGCGACCTCCATGTGAAGGGTGCGAAGATCGTCGGCCCTGTCTCCCTCGGCGGGTCCCTCTCTCTCGGGAACAACTCCCAGATCATCGGACCGGTCTCGATCGGGCGGGGGACGACCATCGAGAGCAATGTCCTCATCGGCCCGTACACGAGCATCGGGGAGGACTGCGTGATCAAGAGCAACGCAAAGATCTTCTCTGCCTCCATCTACAACCAGGTGGTCATCGGCACGGGCACGACCGTTTCCGGTGCGATCATCGACAACGACACGATCATCGGTGACGGGTGCTCCATCGAGAACGATACGGTCATCGGCCCGCGGGTCGTCATCCAGAACAGGGTGACCATCCACTCAGGGACCCGCCTCTGGCCCGAGGTGATCGTCCCCGACGGGACGGTCGTCAAGGAGCACGTCCTCAACGACAAATACGATGTGCGTTACGAGGGGTCGTAAGGACCTCACTTTTTTAGGGCTGCGGGCGGCAGTCCTTTGGTTGAGACTATAGGAGAAGGCAGTGGATTGGTTTCCCGCGCTCTCCCATCCCCTACCCTATCCTGATGGCAGGGGGTCCGGGGGTGAAACCCCCGGGGCAGTCATAAGAGTTTTGCAGGATCTGATTCCCTCCACCTGATGAAAATCCTGTTTTGAGGGAAAGGCGGCTGATCGGTGTCCCCGATGGAGGTTATGGGGTCAAGGAGGATCTGTCGACCCGAGAATGAGGGTTTCTCCAGAACCTGAAAAAAAGAATTCCGCGGGTCCTATCCGGACGCCCCTCTAACTCTGCCTGACCAGGCGGTGGGTGACGGCGACGAGGGGGTGGCGGGCGTAGTCCATGACCTTGATGTCGTCGAGGTTCCTGAGGTTCTGGGCGTGGGCGGTCCTCTCCATCCCGAGTTCAAAATTCTCGGCGACATTGATGATATAGGCGTCAAGGGTCTTGTATCCAAGCCTCTTTGCGGCGATTGCACGGTGGTGGCCGTCGACGAGGATGTAGCGCCCCGGCCTCTTCACCACGATCAGGGGTTCGGCCAGTCCCTTCTTGATCTCGTAGATCCTCCCCTCCAGTTCGTCCTCGTAGATCTTCGCCTGGGTGGGGAGCAACTGGTCGATGGGCACGAAACCCCGCGAGAGAGTGGGTTCGATGCTGTGGAGACGCCTGAGCGTGTCCATAAAATTGTAGACTTTCTCCGGGGAGACGTGCTCGATCTGTGACCTGACCACGTCGGCATTCGAGATGATCCCGATGAGGTGGTTGTTCTCGTCCACCACCGGGAGTTTCTGGATCCCTGACCTGAAGATCACGCGGGCGGCGTCGTTGACACTCATCTCCGGGTCGGCAACGATGAGGTGACGACTCATGACCCGCTCGACCGGCGTTCCGGGGTGGATCGTCAGGAGGTCGCGTGCGGAGATATAGCCCACGACCTCTTTTTTATCGTTGACGACCGGGAAACCGTCGTGTCTGGTCTTCTGGATCTTGTCGATGACGTCCTTGGCCGTTTCGTTGGCGCCGACAGTGACGACATCGTAGGTCATGTAGTCCTTGACCCGCTTCTTATCCATTAACATCTCTTGTAACCAAGGCTACATCAAGGATTCGGTGATATATAGCGTTTGTGGAAAAAAAGGTGAGAATCGGCGGTTACTCGATCGGGATGAGCGTACCCCTCTCGATCTCCTCTTTTTTGAAGTGGACCTCGAGGACGCCGTTCTTGAAGGTGGCGCTCGCTCCCTCTTCTTTGACCTCGGCCGGGAGAGAGATCACTCTCTTCATAGTCCCGTAGTAGCGTTCCCGCATGGCATATCCTTCCTTCCCGCCCTCTCTCTCTTCTTTCTGGACTGCTGAGATCTCGAGGAGCTTCGGGTTGATGAGCCGCAGCGAGATGTTATCCTTATCGGCGCCCGGCAGGTCTGCGACGACGATGACCTCGTCGTCATGCGCATAGACGTCCACTCTCGGCCCTTCTCCCCTGAGCATGGGGAAGGTGCGACCCGGTGCCGACTCGGCGAGGAGGGACTGGAAGCGGCCCTCCATCTCGGCCCGCATCTCGTTCATCATCTCGTCGAAATCTCTCCAGAATGAATAAACTCCACGTCTTGGTGCCATATTTTTCTTCTCCTTACACCCTGCGCATGGTGCTAACCTTTTGTAAGCGCTCATACTATATACGTGTTGCCCAATGCACGGACAGCGTCCTTTATGGGCTGGTGATGCGATTGAGTACATAATGGTCAGCAAACCAAAGACGCGCACCCCGGAAGAGAAAGGTTCCGGGAAGAGAACGAAGACGCAGATCGCGATGCTGGTCTTCGGTGTGCTCTTTGCCTTCCTCATGGTGGCTTCGTATGCCGTGCCGGCAATGAGCGCGTTCAAGAGCGTAAAGCCCGGTGACTCTGTCCTGGTCGACGTCACCATCCGCGATGACGCGGGCATTCCGGTCCTCACGACGAGCCAGCAGATCCAGGCCGACGAGTATGCGAAGAATCGGGCCGTTTTCTGGACCCCCTCGATGAGCCTGATCGCCGGTGCTGAGTCCTCGGACGACACCTTCATCCACCCGGTGCAGGCGAGCATTTACAACTCGGTGCAGGGCGACTTCGGCCTCCTCCCCTGGGAGATGACCGCCCTCACCGATGGCGTCCTCGGCATGCGTGAGATGGAGACGAAGAAGGTCCCGCTCAACACTGAAGTCTCGGCCATCACCGTCGGGGCGGACGAGTCGGATCGCCTGGGCCTGAACTTCACCCAGGTCAATGTCGGCGACCGTTTCATCAGGCAGATGACGATCACGAAGAACGCAACGGTCTTCACCGACCCGGCCTCCTCGATCTCATACTTCCGGATCGGGAAGGTCACCCAGAAAAACAGTGAAAATCTGACTGTTGACTTCACCTACGGCACTGCCGACGTGACCGTCAGGTCGATCACCTCGGCGTGATCCCGGTGGGTATTTATACCCACACTCTCTTTTTCTGCCCATGACGCTGAGGATCCTCTGCTATTTCCAGGAGGGGTGCATGGGGTGCATGGAGCAGGAACCGATCAACCGCGAGGTCGAGCGGACCTTCGGGGTGACGGTCGAGGAACGCGACGCCATGAAACATCCCGAGGATATCCGGAGATACGCCCTGACCGTGACCCCCACCGTCCTCGTCCTCGTGGACGGCGAGGTCAAAGAGCGTTTCGAGGGGGTCGCCCACACCGAGACCCTCGGTGCGGCGATCGAGAAATACCGGTGAGGGCGGGGCCCCGCCCCCATTTTTTCCGGGGAAAAAAGACGTGATGGGTGCGGGGGTCTTCACACCCTGTACGCATAGATACGCTTGATCTTTTTTGCAACCGTCTTCCAGCCTTCCTTTCTGAGGATAGGGCCGTCGCGGAGTTTAATGTGGGAGACGCGGAAGGTCACCTTGCCGATGGTGTAGACCTCGTTGACGGCGAAGAACTCCTCGCCGTCGCACTTTTTGTAGAGGGGGAGGGTCTTTGCCCTGTCGTGGACTGACACCCTGACCACCACCTCCTCGATCACACGCGTCCAGAGGGCGGTGATCTCCGGCGCCTTCGCCGTTACGACTCTCTTCGGGCCCACCTCGATCGCCGTCACTTCGACCGAGACACCTTCGTCGCCGCACTCGGCGACAAGATAGTCGCCAACAGAACAGACGTCCTCTTCGAGGAGTTCGACGGTGCCGACCTCTGACTCCTTCTCGCGGCTCACGATCGCCTTCACCGGGATGATCGTCTCTGTTGGTTTCGGAACATGATGGACGGCCCCGCAGATGGTGCAGCGCACCAGGAGGTCGCCCGCCTCCTTGAGGAGGTCGTGATCGGTCTCGTCCTCGCACTGCGGACAATGGGTGGTGATGTACATTTCAATAGAATGAGGGCACACCATTATTAAAAGATGAAGGCGCAGGACACAATCCACTGTTTTGGGCATGCCAATGTGCAGGCCCTCCACCGCACCACCTTCGAGGTGACGAAGGAGGCCGACCTTTCGCCGGCCGGCGACTGTATCATCGGCGTCTCGGCAGACAAGGGCGCCGCAGACCTCGACCCCGCCCTGAAGACCCTTCTCGCCGACGACCGCGCCGAGGTGACCACCCGCCTCCGTGCCGGCGGTATCGAGGTCGTCGTCAGGTCGCACGGCAGCGCCGCCCTCACCCTCAACCACCCGACCGACCTTGTCTGGCGGCGGAGCACCTTTGCCTGCGGGAGGACCGTGACTGTCGGGTCGGACACCGTGGCCAGGACGATCGACCGGCGCCTCGTCGCCGCACTTGCCGACGGCGCCGACCTCATCGTTGAGATCGAGGCGTCCGTCCCGGAGTAGGGCGACGGAGAACAACTGATACCGAACTCTATCTGTTCTGCTATCAGAGGATAGGAGGGATGGCAGCATCCTCTCCAAACACAGAGTTTACCCGCTTGAGATTCAATCCTGAGCGGGGGTCCGGGGGGAACAAGCGTAGCGAGTTCGAGAAGACTGTTAGGTCTTCGCTGGTAGTCCCCCGGAGGAGAATGCCGATCCACTGCCTTCCCCATGATGTCCGCCGGGGGATCTATCGAAGATCAAAGATCTTCTCTAACTCCCTCCGGTCGTCCCCCACTTGCGATTGGTCCCGGGAAGAGCGAACAGGAGATCCTGCCTCCAGGCCCAAGCACACTAGAAAAGGATATTTTCAGCGTCGATTTCTCGTTACACTCCAAGGGATACCCTCTACCCCTGCGTCACTTCCGTGATCTTCATCTCGGCCTCCTCGAGGAGGCGCTCGCAGCGGCGGATCAAATCCTCCCCGCGCTCGTACAGGGCGATGCTCTCCTCGAGACCCGTCGAGGTGTCCTCGATCTTTTTTATCGTCTCTTTCAGTTCGTTCAGGAGTTCTTCATATGTCTCTGTCATGTCTCACACGCTCCGCAACAACCGTGCATTCACCGTCGGCAAACCGCAGGTCGAGGCGGTCGCCCGCTGCAATAGACCCCGCCGAGCGCACCACCTCCCCGCCCCTCCTCACCAGCACATAACCCCGGCGCACCGGCGCAAGAGGGTCTGACGCCGCGAGACGGGCCGCAAGTCCGGCAAGGGCGAGGCGCTCTTGTGCTGTCCTCCCCCCATAGCCCCGCCTCATCCTCTCCTCGAGGTCGGCGAGGCGCTGCCTCTCCTCTTCGACCCGCCGCCCGACCCTCTCCGGCCTGAACCGGAAGGAGAGGGCGTCGAGGTCGCCCCGGCACCTCTCGACCCTGCCGAGGACGGCGTCCTGCAACCTCCGCCTCTCCCCCTCCAGACCGGCACGGAGGTCGGCGCGGTCGGGCACCGCCAGTTCTGCGGCGGCCGAGGGCGTCGGTGCCCGCAGGTCGGCCGCGAGGTCGGCAAGAGTCACGTCCACCTCGTGGCCCACCGCACTGATCACCGGCGTCGTGCACGCCGCGATCGCCCGTACCACCTCCGGCCTGTTGAAGGGGAAGAGGTCCTCGAAACTCCCCCCGCCCCGTGCCACGATGAGCACGTCGGCCAGACCGTCGGCACGCCTGATCGCCTCCGCGATCTCGAGGTGGGCCGTCTCCCCCTGCACCGCCGTCGGCGAGAGGAGAATTTCCACCGGGTACCGCCGGGAGAGGACATTCTCGATATCGTGGAGGACCGCGCCCGACGGCGAGGTGACGACGGCGACCCGCCGGGGAAAGGGCGGGACTCCCCTCTTCCGCCCCGCCGCAAAGAGACCTTCGGCCGCCAGGTCCCTCTTCCAGCGCTCGACAAGGAGGTGCTTCTCGCCCTCTCCCGCGAGGCGCATGTCCTCGACATAGAACTGGTACTTCCCCTGCGGCTCGTACAGTCCCACGTGCCCGTAGGCGATGACGTCCATCCCGTTCCCCGGTTCGAAGGCGAGCGCCCGCGCACTCCCCCGGAACATCACCGCGTTGATGACCGCACTCCTCCCCCCTCTCGCCTCGGAGAGCGAAAAATAGCGGTGGCCCGAGGAGGCATGGGTGTAGTTCGTCACCTCGCCCCGCACCCAGCACCCTGCCAGTGCCGGGAGATCGAGGGCGTCCCTGATGATCGCCGTGACCTCCAGGACGCCCCGCACCCCGTCAAGCCCAGGATCCATTGTTTTTATCGTGGGCCGACGACCTATAAGAACCTGCCATGGCACGTCTCGCCACATCAAGCATGTTCTTTCACGAATACCCCCTCGACGAGATCTTCGCCTCGGTCGAGGAGGCAGGCCTCGGCGGCATCGAGTTCTGGGTCGAGACCCCGCACTTCTGGCTGCGCGGCCTCCCCTTCGCCGACCTCGACGCCGCTGTCAGGGCACACCCGGCCCTCGCCCCCATCACCTTCCACGCCCCTGTCCTCGACCTCAACCCCTGCTCCATCAACCCCCGTGTTGCCGCCGCCTCCCGGCAGTATGCCGTCGAAGCCGTCGACCTCGCCGCCGCCGTCGGCGCGGAGGTGGTCACCGTCCACCCCGGTCGCAGGACCGCAAAGAGGCGCCCGAGCGCCTACGACTACGAACACTTCAGGACCTACCTTGCGCTCCTGCGGGACGCCGCAGAAAGGACCGGCGTGAGGGTCGCCGTTGAGAACATGGAACTGACCGTCAACTCTCTCCTCAGCACCCCCGCCGCGGTGCGTGAGGTCCTCGACGCCAACCCCTGGCTCTCCTTCACCCTCGACGTCTCCCACGCCATGGCCGCCTCGCCCGGCGACGTCGGGCAGTACATCGACCTCTGCGCGGACCGGATCGCCAACGTCCACCTGAGCATTTTCGACGGCGGAAAGATGCACCTCCCCGTCACCGGGAACAGGTACGCGAGTGAGGTCGTCCGGGCGCTTGCCGCCGCCGGTTACGACGGTTCTCTCACCCTCGAGATCGAAGACAGGAATTTTTTGCATCCTCTCTCCATCGAGGAGAAGATCACTGTTTTGCGGCAGGAGAGGGAGTTCCTTGAAGACTGTCTCCCCTGAACGCTGGTTTTAAGACCTCACAGTACATAGTGCACTATTGTACTACATTTATGAACGATAGTTGGATAATGAGCCGTACACCGGCGTGGCAGCGATGACACCCGATGAAATTCTCTTGATCGGCTTATTCATCGCATGTCTCGTCCTCTCGGGTTTTTTCTCCAGTTCTGAAGTCGCCCTGATATCGATCACGCGGGCAAAGGTCCGCACCCTCGTTAACGAGGGTAAAAAAGGCTCCGACGCACTCGCACGCCTGAAGGAATACCCCGACCACATCCTGGTCACCATCCTCATCGGTAACAACGTCGTCAACATTGCCGCCGCCTCCCTTGCGACGGCTTTTGCCATCGACCACTTCGGGAACGCCGGCGTCGGCATCGCCACCGGCGTCGTCGTCATCCTCACGCTCATCTTCGGCGAGATCGGGCCGAAGACCTATGCGACGAGGTACACCGAGAGACTGGCCCTCTTTTCCGCTCCGATTATCCTTGTCCTTGTGAAACTCCTCTACCCTGTCCTCTGGTTCTACGACACGTTGACCGCGCGCATCTCCCCTGGTGCGGGCCTCGCCGAACCGTCTGTCACCGAGGAGGAGATCAAGGAATGGATCGACGTCGGCGAGGAAGAGGGGATGATCGAGGAGGAGGAGAGGCAGATGCTCTACTCCGTCTTCAAGTTCGGAGACACGACCGCTCGCGAGATCATGACCCCCCGCCTGGACGTCGTGATGATCGAGGACACCAGTACGCTCGACAACGCGATCACCCTCTTCAACGAGACCGGCCTCTCCCGTCTCCCGGTGTACCACGACAAGGTCGACAACGTCGTCGGCATCCTCAACATCAAGGACGTCTTCGCCGCCGAGTTCTCCAAAAAGGAAATCGTTACGATCAGGGAACTGATGCACGAGGCCCACTTCGTCCCGGAGAGCAAGATGATCGACGAACTCCTCAAGGAGATGCAGGTCAAGAAGGTCCACATGGCCATTGTCCTGGACGAATACGGCGGCTTTGCCGGCGTCGTCACTATCGAGGACATCCTGGAGGAACTTGTCGGCGAGATCCTGGACGAGTTCGACGAAGAGGAACCCTCTGTCCAGAAACTCGGCGAGGGCGTTTATATGGTGGACGCGCAGGTCTGGGTCGAACACCTCAACGAGGAACTCGGCACAAAACTCCCAACCGGCGAGGGCTATGAGACCGTCGGCGGCCTCCTCTTCACCATCCTCGGCCACATCCCCCTCCGCGGCGAGGTCGTGAAACTGGAGGGCGGGATCACCCTTGCGGTGATGCAGATGCGGGGACGCCGGATCGTGAAGGTCAAACTGATCCTCCCGCCTCCTGTAAAGGAGGACGAAGAGGCACGGTGAGTGAAGGGGGACTACCCCTTCCCCGCTCAGGACAGGGACGGCATGGTTATTTCCCTTCCCGGGATTGCCTGCCTGTCTTCCCGGTCCACCAACTCCCGCTCCCACAAGTTAATACCTCCCCACGCCGACATGTGAGCATGAAGCGCATTGCAGTGCTGGCATCTGGAAGAGGCTCCAACTTCCAGGCCGTCATCGACGCGGTCAGTGCCGGTACGATCAGGGCCAGGTGCGTCAGGTTGATCACCGACAAACCCGGCGCCTACGCGATCACCCGCGCAGAACAGGTCGGCATCCCGGTAACAGTCCTCGACTACGCCTCGTACCCCTCGAAACAGGCCTACGAGGCCGACCTCCTTGCGGCGATGCGGGACTGCCGCGCCGACCTCTTCGTGCTTGCCGGGTATATGCGCATCGTCGGCGACGCCATCGTGGAGGCCTTTGCCGGTCGGATGATCAACATCCACCCGGCCCTCCTCCCCAGTTTCACCGGCCTCCACGCGCAGAGACAGGCGATCGAGTACGGCGTGAAAGTCTCCGGGTGCACCGTCCACTTCGTCGATACCGGGCTTGACAGCGGTCCGATCATCGTTCAGGCCTGCGTCCCCGTCGTCGACGGTGACGACGAGGACACCCTGGCCGACCGTATCCTGACCGAAGAACACCGCATTCTCCCCCGCGCCGTCGCTCTCTTCTGTGATGACCGTCTCCAGGTCGAAGGACGACACGTGAGAATCCTGCCCCCGCCCAAGGCTCTTTGAGTCTGGGCGATCAATCTGATTTTATACGATGGCCATGCGCTGGAAATCCCATACCCCCGGCACGAAACGGATTGCAGAGGAACGGATCGCCCGCCTCTTCGCCCTTGCCGGCGAAGCCTTCGGCGCCGACCCCGCCCGTGCAGACCGATACGTGGCACTCGCCCGCCAGATCGCCATGCGCCAGCGCATCCCGGTCCCGCGTGACCTGCGGCACCGCTTCTGCAGGCGTTGCTGCTCGTACCTCGTCCCCGGCGCCAATGCGAGGGTGCGGGTGCAGCATGGGAAGGTGATCGTCACCTGCCTCGTGTGCGGCCATCAGAAAAGATATCCGGTGGTGAAGAGACATCGACAAGAATGAATTGTTCCAGGACCTCAAGCCGACCGTCTGGATCGGCAAGAGCGGGTATTCAGAGACCCTCATCGAGGAGATCAGGCTCCAGGTGAAGGTGCGGAAGTACGTCAAGATCAAGTGGCTCCGCAGCACCGACGTGGACCCCGAGGAGATCGCACGCCTTGCGAAGGCCGACCTCGTGGGCGTGCGCGGGCGGACGATGGTGCTTGCAGAACGGGGCCGCGGCGGGAGTCAGGGACGCTGATCCGGTCCCCCCTCTTCTCCCTGGTTTTCGGTCTGATTACCGGGAAACTCCGGGGATTTCCTGCTCGAAATATATAAAAACATCCATGGCAAATAGATAAAGACTGGTAACATCGATCGTTACAGTGAGGTTAACCAATGACAACTGTATATGACATCCCGGCTGAGATGCTCATCACGCAGGTTGCTCGCGATCTTAAGGAGCTCCCTGCCATCCAGCCACCCGAGTGGGCGGCAGTCGTCAAGACCGGGGTCCACAAGGAGATGCCTCCCGAGGACACCGAATGGTGGTACGCGAGGACCGCATCTGTTCTTCGCCGGATCTACATCGACGGTCCGGTCGGCGTTGAGAGACTGAGAAGCGCATATGGTGGGAAAAAGAACCTTGGCTCGAACCCGAACCATTTCCGGAAGGGCAGCGGTTCTATCCTGAGAAAGGCAATCCAGCAGCTCGAAGCGGCTGGCTTTGTTGAGAAGGTCGCCGGCGGCCGGCAGGTGTCGGCAAAGGGCCGCGCCTTTATGGACGGCGCTGCGCACGGTCTCCGCGCTGCAGCGACTGAAGCTGCGCCTGAACTGGCGCACTACTGATGCGGTGAGGGATACTGATGGGTGACGATGAACTCTCTGAGATCAGACGCAAGAGAATGGAGCAGCTCCAGCGGCAGGCCACCGAACAGCAGGCCATGCAGGAGGATCTGGAGCGGCAGAAGAGAGCTGAATCAGAGATGCAGCTTGCGCTCATGCAGATCCTGGAACCCGAGGCACGGGAACGGCTGAACACGATCAAACTCACGAAACCCGAGTTTGCCCGTGCTGTGGAGCAGCAACTTGTGATGCTCGCCCAGAGCGGCCGGATCAGGCAGAAGATCACGGACGAGCAACTCAAGGCGCTGCTGATGCAGGTCGCCCCGCCGAAAAAAGAGTTTCGCATCACACGAAAATAGATGAAAGCCGGTCTTCTCTTCAGCGGAGGAAAGGACAGTTCCCTTGCAGCTCTGATGCTTGCACGGGACTACGAGGTCGAACTCAATACCTTTGTCTTCGACCCCGAGCGTGAGCTGCCGTCGGTCGAGGCTGCGGCCCGTGCGCTCGGTCTTCCCTGGCACAAAAGGTCGTTCGGTCTCGAATATCTCGACGAGGCGGCGCATATGGTGCTCGCCTCGGGCTACCCGAACGACGCCATCACCGCCGTGCACCGGCGGGCCGTCGAGGCCCTGGCACAGGAGTACGAGGTGGTCGGAGACGGCACGCGGCTCAACGACCGTGTGCCGATGCTGACGAAGAGCGATGTGCTCCGCATCGCAGACCGGTACGGATGTTCTTATGTCCGACCCCTCCTCGGATATGGGAAGGCCGAGGTGCAGCGCCTTGCCGGGCGATACCTTATCTTTGCGAACGGCGAGACGGGCACCCTCGGAAACGGGGACTACGAGTACGAGATCAGGGCCGCCATCGAGCGCATGGGACACCACTGTGAAGGGCTCTTCCCTCCGCACCATGGTCAGTCCCTTGTCGTTGGTGCGACCGGCACCTGAGAGATGGTGAAAATACCATGAGCAAGGTAACAAAGGGCCGGAAGATCCGGCTGGCTAAGGCGTGCATGCAGAACCGGAGGGTTCCTGCATGGGTAATGGTTCGGACGAAGCGCCAGGTGACAACTCACCCGAAGAGGCGCATGTGGAGAAGAAGCACGCTGAAGGTGTAGAGTCATGGTCGAAGTCTTAAAGGAACAGGTCTATGTTATCCCTCTCCGCAACACCAGGCGCGCTCCCCGGTGGAGACGCTGCAATGCCGCGGTGAAGGACATCAGGGCGTACCTGGCCCGTCACATGAAGAGCGAGAACGTCAAGCTTGACAGCAGCATCAACGAGAAGATCTGGGAGCACGGCAGCCAGAAGCCTCCGGTACAGATCCGTATCCGTGCCATGAAGTTCGAGGACGGCCAGGTCCAGGCTGAACTCGCTGCTGAGGAGTGAAATGCAGAGAACGATCGCCTTTGCCGCAGATCCCCATATCGGTGTCTTTGCGCGGGCCTTTGAGGAGTTCGCCGTCGTCTCGCCGACCGCACCCGACGCCTTCGTGGCGGCGGTCGCCGAGGCGCTCGACGTCGAGGTGGTCAGGACAACCATCCAGGGGTCCTCGATCATCGGTTCACTCCTTGCCGGCAACTCGAATGGCATGGTTGTCAGCGGGCTTGCGACCGAGGACGAACTCGCCGTCCTGAAAGAGTACGGTGAGGTCATGACCCTCGGTACCTCGATGAATGCAGCCGGGAACGTTATCCTCGCGAACGACCAGTTTGCGGCGGTGCACCCCGAGATGCCGATCGAGGTGGCTGAGGCGGTCGGGACGTTCCTCGGCGTGCCTGTCAGACGTCTTACCTTCGGCGGGATCAAGACCGTCGGGATGGCGGCAGTTGCCACGAACAAAGGTGTTCTCATCCATCCGCGGAGCAGCGATGCAGAGGTCGCCCGTCTTGCCGAATGTGCGGAAGGGCTCCAGATCGGGGCCGGGACCGTCAACATGGGCGGGGGCCTCGTGGGGACCGGTGTCCTTGCGAACAGCAAGGGGTATATCGCCGGTCTTGAGACCACCGGTTTCGAGCTTGGAAGAATAGAGGAAGTTTTTGGCTTTCTGGAGTGATTGTTATGGCTATGCAGAAGTTTGAAGTCACAGGTGCCTGCCAGATCGGCGACTCCTGGCAGCCCTTCACGAAGGTGGTCTCGGCCCCGAATGAGGATGTTGCCCGGAAATACATTTATGCCGAGATCGGGAGCAGACACCACCTGAAGAGAAATTATATCTCAATCAAGGGCGTTACGGTAGTAGGTGAGTAAAAATATGGATGAGGCCGACCCGCGGGAGCTGCAGTCGCTCCAGTATTACCTAAACGAGTACGGACAGCAGGCAGAGGTCTTTGCCCACCAGCTGCAGGTGCTGGACCAGCAGAGACTCGAGTCCCTCGCAGCGGTCGAGACCCTCCAGTCCCTGAGCAGTGCAGAAGACGGTACGGTTCTTCTCCCTCTTGGCGGCGGTGTCAGCGTCAGGGTGCAGGTACCTGACCCGGAGAACGTGCTCGTCGCCATCGGGGCAGGGGTGACGGTCGGGCGGAGTGCCGCCGAGGCCGTATCCTATCTCGAAGACCGGGCCCGCGAACTCGAAGCCTCTGAAAAGAAACTTTCCGAGACGATCGAAAAGGTCCGGGCACAGATGAACGAGATCGCCGCCCGCCTTGACGCCGCCTACCGCCAGCAGCAGCAAACGGCTCCGGGCAGGTAATCCCCATGTTTGAGGGCCTCAGGAACAAGCTACAGAGTATCAGGGAGAAGTTCGGGACCTCCATCAGGGATGCGGCCGGTTCTGACGTGCGGGAAGTGGAAAAGCCGGTCGAAGCACCGTCCCCGGCGCCGCAGCCCGAAACCGTATCCGCGCCTGTTTTGCCGGAAGCGCCGAAAGTCGCCCCGGCCGAGCCTGAAAGGGTTGTCCCTGCCCCTGTCAAGACTGTTCCGGTCGAGCCGAAGAAACCGGAAGGGATCTTCTCGCGTGTCAGGTCCTTTGTGATCGAGCGCGAACTCGTCATCTCCGAGAAGGACATCGAGGAACCCCTGACCGACCTTGAGATGGTGCTCCTTGAGAACGACGTCGCCCTCGAGGTCTCGGACGCGATCCTGGCGTATATGCGCGAGGACCTCGTCGGGAAACACCGGAAGATCGGTTCCTCCGTGGACGATATCGTCAGTACGGCCCTGCGTGGGGCGCTCCTCAAGGTGCTCGGCGACGGTTTCGACCTCCCTGCCTACATCGACAGCCACGAGAGACCGGTGAAGATCCTGGTGACCGGCGTGAACGGCACCGGCAAGACGACGTCGATCGCCAAGATGGCCCATTACCTGATGGGCCAGGGCTATTCCGTCGTCCTCGGTGCCGGCGACACCTTCAGGGCCGGTGCGATCGAGCAGATCGAGGAGCACGGCCGGAGGCTGGACGTCAAGGTGATCCACCACCAGGAAGGTTCAGACCCTGCGGCCGTCCTCTTCGATACGGTGGACTACGCAAAGGCCCACGGTATCGACGTGGTCCTTGCCGACACCGCCGGCCGGTTCCACAACAGGAAGAACCTGATGAACCAGCTCGACAAGATCCGCCGGGTGGTGAAGCCCGACCTCGTCGTCTACGTTGATGAGGCGGTCGCCGGGAACGACGCCGTCGTCCGGGCGAAGGACTTCAACGACCTTGTCGGGACCGACGCCGTGATGCTCACGAAGGCCGACATGGACCCGCGGGGCGGTGCGGCGATCTCGATCGCCCAGACGATCGGGAAACCGATCCTCTTCCTGGGCACCGGTCAGGCCTACGATGACATCGTGCCCTTCAGGCCCGAGGCCGTCGTGGACGAACTCCTTGGAGTGGAAAAATAATGTTAGACTCGCTCAGTTCATCCCTGAAAGACGCGTTGAAGAAGATCGCGGGCAAGACAGTCGTCGACCGTGCGGCAGTGGAGGAGCTGGTGCGCAGTCTCCAGCGCGCCCTGTTGCAGGCCGACGTCAACGTCAAACTCGTGATGCAACTCTCCCAGTCGATCAAGAGGCGTGCCCTCGAAGAAGAGCCGCCGAAAGGGATGAACGTGCGCGAGCACGTCCTGCGGATCGTCTACCAGGAACTGGTCGGGCTGATGGGCGGGGCCGGGAAGGTGGAACTCGCGCCGCAGACGATCCTGATGGCCGGCTTGCAGGGGAGCGGCAAGACCACGACGACCGCGAAACTCGCTCGCTACTTCCAGAGGAAGGGCCTGAAGGTCGGGCTCATCTGCGCCGACACTTTCAGGCCGGGCGCCTACAGCCAGCTCGCCACCCTTGCGAAGAAGATCAATGTCCCGATCTTCGGCGACCCGAACGAGAAGGACGCCCTGAAGATCGTCCGCGAGGGCATGAAGCACTTTGCCGGGGCGCAGGTCCGGATCATCGACACCCAGGGGCGCCACGCCCTTGAAGACGAACTGATCGAGGAGATCGTCAACATCAACGAGATCGCGCGGCCCGACCACCGCTGGCTCGTCATCGACGCCGCCCTCGGGCAGCAGGCGTCCGAGCAGGCGCGCCGTTTCAACGATGCGATCGGGATCGACGGCGTCCTGCTCACGAAGATGGACGGCACGGCCAAAGGCGGCGGCGCCCTCTCCGCGGTCTCGGAGACGAAGAGCGGCATCGTCTTCGTCGGCGCCGGCGAGACGATCGAAGACCTTGAACGTTTCGAGCCCGATGGTTTCATCTCCCGTCTCCTCGGCATGGGCGACCTGAAGGCCCTCGCCGAAAAGGCCGAGGAAGTGATAGCCGACGGCGATATGGACGTCAACGCCATCATGCGGGGCAAGTTCACCCTGCGGGACATGTACAAACAACTTGAGGCGGTGAACAAGATGGGGCCCCTCAAGCAGGTGATGTCCATGCTCCCTCTCGGCGGCCTCCAGATCCCGGACGACGCCTACGACGTCACCTCGACCAAGATGGATCGGTACAAGGTGATCATGGACTCCATGACGAACGCCGAACTCGACGACCCCCAGGTTATCTCGGGGTCGCACGTGCAGCGGATCTCCCGCGGCGCCGGCGTCTCGCCCGACGATGTCCGTGAACTCCTGAAATATTACCGGACCATGCAGAGGGCGCTGAAGGGGATGCGGGGGAGCAAGTTCTCCATGCAGCGCATGATGAAGCGCTTCGGGAAGATGCAGTAGATGAGACGCTTTGTGGTGGTCGGTCACCTTGCGAGCACCGACCCTGACTTTTCCCTGAACGACCTGCCGGGCGCCGGGAGGATGGACGAACTCTGCCGGTGCGTTGCGGCGTCTCTCTGCCTCTCCCACGGGATGAGGAAGGACGCCGAGTGCTGGCTTCTCCTCCTCGGCGGACCGAAGGCACCAAAGACGGTCAGGTTCTCGGGCGACGGCATGAGAAACCTCAGCCCCGACGAGAGAAACATCGCCGGACTCGTGAAAAAGGCCCTCGCCCTCCCCTGCGGCACGGTCTTCAGGGAGTCGAGTCCGGGGGTCTCGGTGCGGAAGGGGGGACTTGCCGAAGTGCTTGCCGGGTGCGGGTGCGCGGTGCTCGACGAGCACGGGGAGGACGTGCGGAAGGTGTCGGCCCTTCCGGACACTGTTCTCCTCTCCGACCACCTGAACTTTACCGACGACGAACAGGAGGCGATCGCGGGGTTGCCGGCCTACTCCCTCGGCCCCGCCGTCCTCCATGCTGACCAGGCGATTGTGGTCCTGCAGAACGAACAGGACAGGAGAGAGAGCGGATGGATCTGATCGAGACGGTCGGGGCGATCCTTGAGTATGGCCCGATCTGTGACCACTGCCTCGGGCGTTTCTTCGGGAAACGCTCGTTCGGGTTGTCCAATGATGAACGGGGGCGTGCCCTGCGGACGGCATATGCCCTGGAGAAGAACGAGCCTTTTACCGGTGAACCCGACGAGTGCTGGGTCTGCGGAAGGCTTTTCGACAACGTCGACCTCTGGGCCGGACGGGCTGCGGAGGCCGTGGGGGGGATCGAGCACACGACCTTCCTTGTGGGGACGCGTGTGCCCCCTCTCATGGCCGAGAGCGAGGAGATGGTCTGGAGCGACCTCTCCCTCGCCGACCCCGAACCCCTGAAGTCAGAGGCGAACCGCGAGGTCGGCAAGGCGGTCTCTGCACTGAACGGGAAAGTCGTGGACTTCAAGCGCCCCGACGTCGTCGCCATCCTGAACCTTGCGGAGGACAGGGTGGAGGTCGAGATCAACCCGGTCTACTTCCGGGGGCGGTACTTCAAGTACGAGCGGGGTATCCCGCAGACGCACTGGGACTGCCGGGTCTGCGGCGGCAAGGGGTGCGAGAGGTGCCACTTCACCGGGAAGATGTACGCCGACTCTGTCGAGGAACTCATCGGGAAGAAAGCGGTTGAGGCTTTCGACGCCGAGAACGCTGTCCTCCACGGTGCCGGGCGGGAAGACATCGACGCCCGCATGATCGGGAGCGGTCGGCCTTTCGTGATGGAAATGATGAACCCGAAGAAGAGGGACGTGGACCTCGCCGACCTCGAAGCCACGATCAATCAGTATGCCGAAGGACGCGTCGGAGTGAAACTTACCGGGTGGAGTTCTCACTCCGAAGTGGAAACCCTTAAATCGAACAAAGCGCATAAAAAATACAGGATTCTCGTTGAGGTCAGTGGAGAGATCTCCATCGACGAACTCAGATCCGCACTTGCCCGGCTGAAAGGGGCAGTGGTCCACCAGCGCACCCCACAAAGGGTTGCACACCGGAGAGCCGACCGGATCCGGGATCGCCAGGTGATCGATATCCAGTCACCCGGGATGCAGGACGACAAATTCGTTATCGAGGTTGTCGGCGAGGCCGGACTCTATATCAAAGAACTGGTCTCGGGCGACAATGGCCGGACGAATCCGAGTCTTGCCGGGATCCTGGGCAAAGACGCTCATGTCACCAGCCTCGATGTAGTGCTGGTGGAAGAACCAGAGAGTGGTGAATGCAATGGCACATCATAACGGTCCAAGGAAGAAGACACGGTATAAGTTTAAGAAGGATCTCAGGCGCCGTGGTCTGGTCCCTCTCACGGCAGTGATCCAGAAGTTCGAGATCGGGCAGAAGGTCCATATCGTCTGCGAACCGAGCGTCCAGAAAGGGATGCCTCACCGCAGGTTCCACGGGAAGACCGGCACCGTCGTCGGTCAGCGTGGCCGTGCGTGGCTTGTCGAGATCCCGGATGGAAACGCGACGAAGATTGTAATTTCGAGACCACAACATCTAAAGCCTCAGAGGCTATAAATCTGCACGAGTGATTGGCATGAAGGTAAAAGGAGTTATCAGCGAAGAGCGGATTACGCTCCCTGAGATGAGGGATCAACTCGCTCAGGTGGAAGCACAGCGCCGTGAGGCCGGGCAGGAGATGTCCTATGAACTCCGCCAGAGCATTGAACATGCCAATCACCTTTCCAAGACGACAGTGGAACAGTCCCATGCCCTGGTGGACTCCCTTCTCACCCTTGAGAAAATGAAACCCGACATCGCCTACCGTATCGCCAGCATCATGCCCCAGTCCAGGGACGAGTTGCGGGCGATCTACGCCAAGGAGCGCTACACGCTCTCCGGCGAGGAACTTGATGCTATTTTAGAGATGGTGATCACCCACCTCTGAGGGTTTTCTATGAAGGCTGAGAAAAAGGAGATCTACGCGGTAGTTGTGGACGTACTTCTTCAGGGACGTGCTGACGACCCGAAACCTGTCTTCAAGCGCGAACCGATCGTGCAGGCGGTCGGGACAGACCAGTTCAAACTCCTTGAACTGATCCCGAAAAAGGACGCCGATATCCAGATCCATGATACGGTCTATATCGGGGACGAGGCGCGGGATAAGGTCGAGCGGGTGAAGCGTCGGGTCGGATACAATGATCTGACGAACACAGGGAGGCTTGAACTTCCCTTTGCCATCGAGTCGATCGTGAAGGCGAACGAGGTCCGCTTCGTTGCGTTCTTCAATACGGCCGTCCCCATCACGCCGAAGCTCCACATGTTCCACCTGCTGCCGGGCGTCGGGAAGAAGTTGATGTGGGAACTGATCCAGGAGAGGGAGAAGAAGCCTTTCGAGAGTTTCGAGGACATTTCTCTGCGGATCAAGTCCCTGCCGAACCCGGTGAAACTGATCGTCGGACGGGTGCTCGAGGAACTCGAGGACCCTGAGGTGAAGTACCGTCTGTTTACGGCAAAATGAAGGCACGGCACGACCAGCATTTCCTCACCGACCCGCGGGCTGTCAGGCGGATCGTCGCTCTCGCCCCTGTTTCAGGACGGCGGGTGCTCGAGATCGGGCCTGGCGAGGGGGTGCTGACTGCCGAACTTCTTTCGGCGGGGGCGAGGGTCGTTGCAATAGAACTCGACGGCGCTCTGGTCGAGGATCTGTCCTCTCGTTTTGCCCCGGAGATGGCGTCGGGCCGGTTTGAACTGGTCCATGGCGACGCTGTGAAGGTGCCGTATCCTTCTTTCGATATTGTCGTTGCGAATCTTCCCTATTCTGCGTCGTCGCCGATCACGTTCCGTCTCCTTGAGGCGGGTTTCGAGTCTGCGGTGCTGATGTACCAGCGTGAGTTTGCGGAGAGGATGGCGGCGAGGGTCGGGACGCCGGAGTGCGGGCGTCTCTCGGTGATGGTCCAGACCTACGCCGACGTGGAACTCTGTTTCAACCTCCGGCCGGGGGCTTTCTCCCCGCCGCCGAAGGTCGCTTCGACGGTGGTCCGCCTCACGCCGCACGATCCGCCGTACTTTATTGCGGACCGCGGGGTGTATGCGGACGTGGTGCGGGAACTTTTCTCCCACCGGCGAAAGACGGTGCGGAATGGTCTTCGCGGGGCGCGGGCATCCCTCGGGAAGGAGAACGTGGAGAGGGCGGTCCGCGAACTCCCGGAGGAGATCCTCTCGATGCGGCCGGAGGAACTTTCCCTGATGCTCTTTGCGATGATCGCAAACCTCTGCGTGCCTGAAGAGTGAGTCGTTAGCCGGGGACGGGCCCGGACTCCGGTGTCGTCCTGTGATCCGCCTCCCTGCTCGCGGTTCCGAGTGCCTCCGCGGCGGCGGGGGTGAGGAGGTACTTCGTCTTTTTTCCGTCGCGGTACGATTCGACGAC
>NZ_CALFSA010000106.1 GCF_937919355.1 uncultured Methanofollis sp.
GCGATGGCGACACGCTGCTTCTCCCCGACCGAGAGGTTGAGGGGCGGCGTCTCCGTCCCGAGCACTTCGAGTCCGAGGATCTTCAGTGCGCCGTCCACGCAGTACCCGATTTTTTCCCGGGAATACCCGAGGTTCTCCGGTGCGAAGACGATCTCGTCCCTGACCGTCTCCGCAAAGAGTTGGGTGTCGGCGTGCTGGGCGAGGAGGCCGACCGAGCGGGCGGCCTCGGCCACGGTGAGGGTAGCGGTCTCCCGGCCGTTCACGACGACCTTCCCCCGGTCAGGTCTGAGGAGTCCGTTTGCATGCCGCAGGAGCGTGCTCTTCCCCGAACCGTTCGGCCCGGTGAGGAGGACTATCTCGCCGGCACCGGCCTCGAAGGTGACGTTGTCGAGGGCCGGGCGGTCCTGACCGGGATAGGTATAGGTCACCCTTTCGAAGGCGAGGAGGGGATTTCCGGTGCCGGGTGCGGTGCCGGCGGAGGACGCCTCAGCCCGTGGTCGGGCATATTTTCCGGGCGGGCCGTCGGAGACGACAGCCCCGTCCCTGATCCCGACGACGCGGGTGCAGACCTGCAGGAAGGGGGCGGTGCGGTGCTCCGCAACGACGATGGTCAGACCCTTCTCCCTGTTCAGGCGGGAGAGAAGGGAGAGAAGAGCCGCAGTAGCGTCGGCATCGAGCCCGGAGGTGGGTTCGTCGAGGAGGAGGATGCCGGGCTCCATGGCGAGGACCGCCGCGATCGCCACTCTCTGCTTCTCCCCCCAGGAGAGGGCGTCCACATCCCTCTTCAGGAGGTGGCCGATCCCCATCGTCCCGGCGGTGCGGGTGATCCGTGCCTCCATCTCCGGACGTGCGAGGCCCATCTGTTCGAGCCCGAAGGCGAGTTCGGCCTCGACGTCATTGGAGAAGAGCTGGTGGTCGGGGTCCTGGAAGACGGTCCCGACCTCGCGGGCAAGGCGGCAGACCGGGCAGTCCCTCACCTCGTGGCCGCGGACGACGACCCGTCCCTCTGCCGTCCCGCGGTGCGAGTGCGGGATGAGGCCGTTGATGCACCGCAGGAGAGTGGACTTGCCCGAGCCCGAGGGGCCGGCAAGGAGGACGAACTCCCCCTCCCTGATGGAGAGGGATATGTCCCTCAGGGCCTGCCTCTTCTTCCCCGACCGGTCAGGCGGATAGGAGACAGAGAGTCCTTCGATGTGGATGGCGTCAGGTATCATGGCCTCCGATCACTCCGGCCCTGAGGAGGCGGCCTATGACAAGGGCGCCGATTGCCCCGCCGATCCCCCCGCAGACCAGGAAGGTCACCGAGGAGATGCCGATGCCGAGGATGATGAAGGTGGCCGGGACACCGAGGAGGATGTGGACGCTGTAGTTCACCGCCATCTTCGCGATGTTGCCGGCCGCCCCGGCGATGAAGCCGATGGCCAGGTTTTCCATGCGGAAGGCGAAGAGGACGGAGACGGCGTCGACGACGAGGCCCATCGCCACGTACTTGAAGACGTCGAAGAGGTGGAGTGGCTCAAGGCCGAAGAAGGAGAAAAGGAGGCCCGCGATCAGCCCGATATATGTGGCCGCCCCGGGCTTTTTGACGAGCCCTGCACCGATGATGAAGGGGATCGCGATGAAGATCCCGGAGTGGCCGGGGAAGTGGAGGGGGATCTTGACCACGGTCTTGGCGACGAAGACGAACGCCCCGCAGAGGGAGAGGACGGCGGTTTCGTAGAGGGAGAAGTACGGGCCTTTCCCCGCCATCATGCCGCCTCCGCGTACTGTGTCGTGAGTTCCAGGGAGAAGGTCTCGGGCTGGGGGCGGTCCACCGCGATGAGGAGGTAGACCGACCCGACGGCGCTCCCGCCCGTGTGGGTGATGTAGAACCGTCCGGTCTCCGGGGCGTCACGTGTGACCCCGCCCTTTCTCTGCGCCGGGTCGGTCGTGATATGGAGGGCGTCGAGGCCGCTCCCGTCCTTCTCGAACCAGAAGGTGACGGTGCCTGTCGGGATCTCGTCGGGGCCGAGGCCGTGGGTGTTGGCGAGGCGGACCGTGGCCGGGTTGCCTGTCTTCAGGGGGACGGTCCCGGGCATGCCCTCGCCCGCGTCGGCCGTGCCCTGAACGAAATACCCGCATGAGCCATAGCCCTCCTGCCTGTTCGTCCATGCCGCCCCGCCGAAGGGCCGCGCACCGTAGACGGAGAAGGCGGCCGTGCCGGCGAGGTCGGTGAAATTGTAGTCGACGGCGACAGATTGCACTTTGAAGAGGAAGGGGTTGCCCCCCTGCGGTGTCTCGTTCAGCATGACACACATGAGGTACCACCTGCCGTCGGGGTTGTCTGTGTGGGTGTTCAGGGAGAGGGGTCTGGCGTACGGCCTGTATTCTGCCGGGCCGTACAGGAAGTCTGACCGCGTGAAGGTCATCTCGGACGAGAGTATCGGGAGCGGTGTCTCGTCATCGGTCATGCAGAGGGACTCTGCCATGATCTGGACGGCGATAGCAAGGGCGGCGATCGCTGCCAGGACGGCGAAACCGGCGATGACCCGCGTCCTGAACTCCATTTCAATCTCTCTTTACCGCCCAGAGATTTCCCTCTTTCTCTTCGACATAGAGGACGGCCCTGCCGCCGACAGGGCATGGCTTGACTGACTTGCCTTCCTTGCACCAGATGGTCCCGCCGTCGACCGGTCTGCCGTCGAGGGTGCAGACCGCGTCGATGCCAGCGCCGAGGAGAGCGTCGACCTCTGCGGGGCCTGTGATCTTCCTGACCCCGCCGATCTGGAGGAACCTCCCGTCGTAGCCTGTGGAGGCAAGCCCGATCCCGGCCATGCACCCGATCACGCCGTCCT
>NZ_CALFSA010000107.1 GCF_937919355.1 uncultured Methanofollis sp.
AAGAGAGCCTCACGCTCGCCTTTGACGGGGTGGGGGCGTGGCTGGACGCACGGGAGGAGGAGGTCGAAACCGGCCTGGAGGATGCGACAGGGAAGTGCAGGACGACCGTCTCGGCCTCCCTGGAGGACCTCGGCCGTCTCCTCACAACGCTGAAGGAGGCTGAAGGACGGGAGGACATCCACCCAAAACTGAAGAGTGTGACAGACCGTTCTCTCCCGGCCTTCATCGCTGCGATGGAACAGCAGGTCACCCGCCCCCTCCCTGACGACCCGGACAGTTTCTATGCCGCAGCCGCGGATCTCCTCACCAGTCTCCTGAAGATCCAGAAAGGGCAGGGGAGATACCTCTCCGGCGTCTTCCCGGAGGAGATGAAGGACGTCAGGGCGATCACTAGGGAAATCGGCCGGGAGATCAACGCACTCACGGGCCACGTAAAGGAGGCGAGGGAGACGGGGGCGCGGATCAACGCCGCACGTGCAGGCCTTGCCGCGGTCACGGACGCGGGGGTCGAGGCTGAGAGGCTCGACGCGGAGATCAAAACGCTCGGGGAGAAGCGAGAAGAGGCAGAAAGGACGGTCGCCAGCACAGGGGAGAGGCTCAGGGCTCTCCGGGCCGGGCCTGCCTATACCGCCTGCACAGCCGAGCAGGAAAATCTTGCCGGGCTGCAGCGGGAGGAGCAGGAGGCCGTACAGGGCCTTACAAACACGGCGGGACAGGCAGCGCGGGTGATGAGGAAGGCGGTACGGGTCGCGGGGCGCGCCGGTGCAGAGCAGGACCTCCGCACCCTCGAAAGTTGCACCGCCCTCCTGGACAGGCCTCTCGACGCAGGCCGCGAAGAGATCCTCCCCCTCCTTGCATCCGCGGCCATGGTCGTGCAGAGACAGATCGCAGGGGGCGATCTGGTTCTGAAAGGAAAAGACGATCTTGCACTCTTTGCGGAGGAGGGAGCGGCCGCAAAGGAGATGGAGGCGCTGATCGACGCCCTTGCCGGGGTGCGGGAGAGGGTCGCCGCGGCGTATGAGCGGGTGCGGGCCTGCACCGCCCTCGAGGAGGCGCGGGGTCTGGAAGGGGAGATCGCGGGGGCCGAGGCAGAGAAGGAGAGAGACATCCAGGCGCTCGCGGCGGCGGAGGAGAGGAAGAAGGCCCTTGCAGACGGGAAGGCCGACCGCATCCGCCGGTTGGAGGAGGCCCTCGCCGCTGTGGCGGGCCGGCCTGTCACCATAACCTGAGATACCAGAAGCGGCGGAAGTCGGTGACGGCAAACTCCGGGTTCTGTCCGGTGCAAGCACCGAGCCGCGTGATCGACGGTACAGAGAGGTCGGTGCAGGTCCCGATGAGAGGGAGGCCGGGAAGGGGTTCGAGGTTCAGGGGGACGGAGACGACCCGGCCGTCCCTTTTCTGGCAGCAGAGGGGGGCGTGCTGGTGGCCGCAGCAGAGGTGGGAGAGGCCCCGGCGTTCCAGTTCGGCAAAGGCCATCTGCGGCGTGTAGCGGTAGCCTGCATAGTCCGGGCCGGGCACACGCGAGAGGCGCTGCCAGAAGGGTCGCTCCGTGAGACCGTCCCCCACCCGCAGGGGGCCGCCGTGGACGAAGAGGGTGGCGTCGAGCACCGCCTCGACAGGGAGATGAGAGAGGGCGGCGAGGAGGGGTGACCCTACCAGACGGCGGTGGGCCGCCTCGCTCCTTGCATCGCTTCCACTCACCGGTATGCCATGGATGCAGGCGTGGTCGTGGTTGCCGAGGAGGGAAACGAAGGTGACCTCCTCCGCGAGGTGCTCCACAAGACTGAGGGTCTCGACAGGGGCATAGCCGCGACCGAGGAGGTCGCCGAGGTTCACGACGGTGTCGACCCGGCCAAAGATCCGCGTGAATCCCGGTTTCTCTCGCAGGGCGACGACGCGGGAGAGGGCCTCCGCGTCGGCATGGACATCGGAAAAGACAAGGACCGCCACACCAGTGATCTCCCCCACCTCCCTTTTAAATGTGCGGCGCATAGATCTGATGGGAATATATGTCGTGGCATGGGTTTGACAGCAGGGCGTGGCGTGTCGTGCCCCTGGTCTCTTTCGGCGGGATACTGGTATCGGCTATCGCTATCGTCGCCGTCGGTGACCCGATACTTCTTGTAACCCACCCCTTCTGGACGGTCGGGCGGGTGGCGTGCATCGTCGCCGCCTTTATCCTCGGGGCGATCGCCTATTCCACAGAGAGAAAAGACCTTGTCTCCCTGATGGCGCCGCTCTTTGCGATTATCATCTTTGTCATCGGCGACTTCTCCACAGGGCCGATGATGCAGGTGCTCTTCGCCGCCACGATCACCTTCCTTGCAATGAGGGTCGAGAAATAAATATCATGGGAGAAAGGCAGGAGAGGACTATGGGACGGGCAGAAAGGTACCTGGAGGCATATATCGAGAGGGTCAGGCCGCAGTTTGCAAACCTTGACGAGACGACCGGACACGCTATCGCCTCGGCCCTTCTCAGTTTCAAGTTCGGGCTGTACGGGAACGCGGTGACGCGGGCAGATGCGGCACTGCAGAGGCTTGCGAAGAGGGGAGCGCCGGCGGCCGTCGCCACGGCGCTCGGCATCCTGAGGAAGAGGGCCGCCGACCTCCAGGCAAAGGTTGTCGTCTCCGAGGGGATGCCGGCGTTCTCCGCGGAGGACAGACCCCTCCTCGCAATGGACCTCCCGGCCGACCAGGTCGAGGACGAGGTCTCGTACACCCTTGACAACGCCCTCCTCCTCATCTACGCGGCCGGGTTCGTCTCGTCCCCCGACGACGAGCAGGCACTCGACGAGCACCGGGGCTTCCCCCTCCAGGTACTCGCGTCCTATGCGAAGCAGTTGAATTTATGAGCGGTTGAGGGGGCTTCTTTTTTGTGGGGTCGCGGTGCGGCCCGGATTGATCCTCCGGATTGTCCGGGTATTGCGTAATATCACCGATCTAAATGGCAGGACACAGGGATCCCCTGTCTTCCCAAAACCCTCCACCGGGGGGCTGCCGCCCCCCGGTCCCTCGAAAACCTCCGGTTTTCTCATGCTCACTTCGTTCGCACCCTGCCATTAGGATAGAAGGTGGAGGGCAGTCTCACTCGTCAGGATCTCTGCTCTGTCTTCCCAGGGCCTATCCTATTTCCAGGGGTCTGGGGGGCAACGAGAAGACGGAAAATCGAAGATTTTCCTGTGCGTGCACATCTACGATGCGCCACGGACCGAAGGTCTTCGAGGACCGAACGAAGTGAGGTCAAGAAAGTCGAAGACTTTCGAGGAAGTCCCCCGGCACAGATTGAGGGGAAGGCGGTGGATCCACACTACTCGTCATGGAATCAAGAGAGGCATCAACCCGATCATGATATTTTCTCCAGAGTTCCACATGCGGGAGAGGAGAAGAAAAGGAGAGCTTTGGCATATGTTTCTCTCAGAACGAGTCGATCGAGATGCCGTCGAAGGACTCAGCGATCTCCCTGACCTC
>NZ_CALFSA010000108.1 GCF_937919355.1 uncultured Methanofollis sp.
CGTCGGCGATCTCGGCGAGGGCCCTGTACGCCGCCCATATGCCGTTGGAGTAGACGCCGTCATCATTGGTGAGGAGGATTTTTGGTCGCATCGTTAGAGGAAAGAATGGGGCCCTATCCCTGATAGTCGTTTGCGATCAATATCTACAAAAGCGGCCGGCGACAATCCTTTAGAGAATGAGGGCATTTCTTGCAGAATACACGGTCTTCCACGACCCGGCCCTGGCGACCGAGGGGAAGGCCATGATGGCGGTACTCAGCGGGAGTTTCTCGCGGTGCGGCTACGAGGTGGTCACCCCCCGCAGCGGCGACCTGATGGCCGAGATCGAGACCCTCGCCCCTGACTGCGACGTCGGCCTCGTGATCGCCCCTGACAGTCTCCTCGCCCCCCTCACGAAGAAGGTCGAGGACTGCACCGAGAACCTCGGGTGCAACTCCCTGAACGTCGCCCTGTGTGCGAACAAAAAGCAGTCCCTGAAGGTCCTCGCCGCCCACGGCATCCCGGTTCCTGCGGAACAGACCGAGGGGTTGAAAGTGGTCAAGCCGGTGTACTCCTGCGACACCGCGAACACCCGTCTCACTGAAGATGCCCCCGGGGAGGGCGAGATGGGCCAGGAGTATATCGGGGGCGAATCCATGTCTGTCAGCCTGGTCGTCAACCGCTATGTCGGCGAGGCCTGCCTCTTCTATACGGGACGGCCACCCCTCGTCCTCTCCCTCAACAGGCAGCACATCCCCCTGGAAGATGGTGTCTTTACCTACATGGGCGGGGAGACTCCCATCGACCACCCGATGAAGGAGGAGATTATCGAGACCGCCGTGAAGGCGGCGTCTGTCATCGGCTGCCAGGGCTATGCCGGCGTCGACCTCGTCGTCACCGACAGGCCCTATGTGCTGGAGGTCAATCCCAGGCCGACGACAAGCCTCGTCGGCATCGCCGCCTGCATGAAGGAGGAGATCGCGCAGGTCCTCGTCGACGCCTCCCGCGGCATGGCGCCCGAGAGCGTCAGCCTCACCGGCCGCGTCCGCTTCGACCGCAACGGGAAGGTGGAGAGGTTATTATGATCGGGATTGACGTCGGCGGCGCGAACCTGAAGGTCGTCGACAGGGACGGCGCCCATATCCACTACTGCCCCCTCTGGAAGGAGGCGCCCCTTGCGGAGATGCTCCGCGGGTATGCCGGAGGGGGGGAGAACGCCGCCGTCGTCATGAGCGGCGAACTTGCCGACAGTTTCGAGGGGAAGACCGGGGGGATCAGGTTCATCGTCGATGCGGTGAAGGAGAGTTTCCCCGACGCCGTCTTCTACGGCACCGACGGTGAGTTCCACGACGGCGCTGTCCCCGAACTTGCCGCCGCAAACTGGCTTGCCTCGGCCGACTACCTGCGGGGGAGGTACCCCGGCGCCGTCCTCCTCGACGTCGGGAGCACCACCGCCGATATCATACCCCTCGGGCGTTTCGACGACCTCCGCGGCCTCACCGACCTCCTCCGCCTCCAGAAGGGCTACCTCGTCTACACCGGCATGCTCAGGACAAATGTGGCGACGCTCGTCCACGCTGTCGAGGTCAGCGGCGTCTTCACCCCTGTCTCGACAGAATACTTTGCGTGCAGCGGCGACGCCCATCTCGTCCTCGGCCAGATCACCCCGGAGATGTACACCTCGGCGACACCCGACGGCGGAGAGGTGACCGTCCCTGCGGCGATGCGGAGACTGGCGCGGGTCGTCTGCGCCGACCCCGAGGAGATCGGGGACGAGGCGATATACGGCATCGCCCGGCAGTTCTGGGCGGCGCAGTCCGGGATGATCCTCAGGGCCGTCTCCGAGTGTGCGTCGACAGCCGGCACCGGCGCCGTCCTCTGTGGGGGGATAGGTGCGGCACTCTTTGCGAAGATCCTCGGCGGGGTCGACCTGAACAGGGAACTCGGCGGGATGGCAGACGCCCTGCCCGCCTATGCGGTCCGGGAGGTGGCGTCACGCACAGGCTCACCCTGAGCCTCCTCCTCCTTGCGGGTTCCGTCCTCGTGACCGTGGTCTGCTTCTTCCTCGGTCTCCCGTTTTTCTTTCTCTTTCTCTTCGTGCCGCTCATCCCCTTCCTGTCTCCGCAGCGGGTGAAGAGGTGTCCTGTCTGCGGATGGGAAACCACAGGCCGCGAGGACTTCTGCCCCTGGGATGGGTCCCGCCTCGTCCCTGCCGACGGCAATCGGGATGAGTGAGAGGAGCGAGTTCGGCAGGCGCAGGCCGTAGAGGGGTGTCGACGGCACCGGGCGGGCGCGGCGGGCGGCATAGTTCCGCACCGAGCCGCGGTCAAGGACGATCCCCATCTCGTTGAGGACACGGGCGGCGCGGTTGGCAGGGAGGTCGTCGGTGAGGACGAGGCAGAGGTCGACGACCGGTGACCCGACCCGCGTCTCCGGGTAGAAGGGTGCGTCGGCAGTGCAGAGGGCACCGCATGCACCGCACCGGAAACGTTTCACCCAGATTTTAACTTCTTTCTCTCCTTTCCTGCTCCTCAATCTGGCAAAATGGCGTTTTTTCATGTCATGGGCCCTGACCTCCCCGCCGCAGACCGGGCAACGGACGGGTTTTACGAATTCGGCGCCGTCGACAGCCGAGATCGCGGTGACGACCAGGTCGGCGAGCATCGGGGGGAGACGCACATGCATGTGAAGACCTGCGCGCCCCCCCTATTTGAGGATAGCCGGCTCGCGAGGTAAAATAGTACTGTTGTCAGTTAAACAGTCGCTCTCGATCAAAATGATGGCGCAGGTCTTCTCTTCCACCACTATTCATCAAAAATCATCCAATCCGGCACTATACTTATATAATCCGAATCCGACCTTCTTTGCATCCGAGGTTTATCCATGGAAATGAAGTATGTCCGTACGACATGCCCGTACTGCGGTACCGGGTGTTCCTTCAACCTCGTTGTCAAGGACGGAAAGGTCTGCGGCGTCCAGCCGTACCACCGCTCTCCGGTCAACGAAGGGAAGGTATGCCCCAAGGGCACCTATGCATGGGAGTTCGTGAACCGTGAGGACCGCCTCACCACGCCCCTGATCAAGAAGGACGGCAAGTTCGTCGAGGCGACCTGGGACGAGGCCTACGACCTCATCGCCCAGAAGTTCAAGTCCTACAAGCCTGACGAGATGGCCTGCCTTTCATCAGCCCGTACCTCCAACGAGGACAACTACGCGCTGATGAAGTTCGCCCGCGGCGTCCTCAAGACCCGCCACATCGACCACTGCGCCCGTCTCTGCCACGCTTCGACCGTTGCAGGGCTTGCCGCCTCCTTCGGCTCCGGCGCGATGACCAACTCCATCCTGGACATCGCCCAGTCCAAGTGCCTCTTTATCCTGGGGTCCAACACCTTTGAGCAGCACCCGCTCATCGGCAGGAAGATCGCCCAGGCAAAGATGAACGGTGCGAAGATCATCTACGCCGACCCGCGTTTCACCGCCACCGGCAAGCAGGCCGACCTGTACATGCAGTTCCGCTCCGGCTCCGATGTCGCCATCCTCAACGGCATGATGCAGTACATCATCCAGAACGGCTGGGAAGACAAGGAGTTCATCGAGAAGCGGACGAAGGACTACGAAAAGCTGAAGGCAGTTGTGATGAAGCCCGAGTACAACTTCGAGAACGTCTCGAAGATCTCGGGCATCCCGGTCGAGCAGCTGAAGCAGGCGACCGAGTGGTTCGCCAAGTCCGAGGCTTCCGCCATCCTCTACTCGATGGGCATCACCCAGCACACCACCGGCGTGGACAACGTCAAGTCCGTCGCCAACATCCAGATGCTCACCGGCAACCTCGGCAAGCCCGGCGCCGGTGTGAACGCTCTCCGTGGCCAGAACAACGTGCAGGGCGCCTGCGACATGGGTGCGCTCCCGGTCTCCTTCACTGGCTACCAGAAGGTCACCGACCCGGCGGCCTACAAGAAGTTCGTCGATGCATGGGGCTTCCCCGACGGCATCTGCGAGCCGAAGAACGGCTACGAAGTCACCGTCATGATGGACGTCCTCACCGACAAGCCCGGTGAACTCAAGGCGATGTACATCATGGGCGAGAACCCGATGCTCTCCGACCCCGACCTCACCCACGTCGAGCACGCTCTCAAGAGCCTCGAGTTCCTGGTCGTGCAGGACATCTTCATGACCGAGACCGCCGCCCTCGCCGACGTCGTGCTCCCGGCCACCTGCTACGCAGAGAAGACCGGCACCCAGACCTCGACCGAGCGCCGCGTCCAGATGTGGCACAAGGCTCAGGAGGCACCCGGCCAGGCCAAGCTCGACTGGCAGATCATCTCCGAACTCGCCGCCAAGATGGGCTACGGGGCACAGTTCGCCTACAAGTCCTCCGAGGAGATCTTCGACGAGATCGCCGCGGTCACCCCGTCGTACCACGGCATGAGCTACGCCAGGCTCGAGAAGCCCGAGGGTCTCCACTGGCCCTGCCCGACCGCCGAACACCCCGGCACCCCGATCCTCCACATCGGCAAGTTCTCGCACCCCGATGGTTTCGGTGTCTTCTTCCCCATTGAGTGGAAGCCGCCAGCGGAGGTCCCGGACGCGGAGTACCCGCTCATCCTCACCACCGGCAGGTGCCTCTTCCACTGGCATACCGGTTCCATGACCCGCCGTTCCGAGCACCTCAACGCCGAGGTCCCGACCGGCTGGATCGAGATCAACCCCGAGGACGCCAAGGCCCTCGGCATCGTTGACGGTGAGATGGTCAAGGCGACCTCACGCCGCGGTACCATCAATGTCCCGGCGAAGGTCACGAAGGACATTATGAAGGGCGTCACCTTCATGCCGTTCCACTTCGCCGAGTGCGCAGCAAACGTCCTGACCAACAATGCCCTCGACCCGGTCGCCAAGATCCCGGAGTTCAAGGCATGTGCTGTGAAGGTTGAGAAGATCCAGGAGGCCTGAAAATGTCAGCAAAAGGCGATATGTATTACGCGTGGTCTACCGATGCTGACCTCCTTGCAAAGGGCGAGTGCGGCGGTGCCGTCTCCTCGCTCCTCAAGTTTGCCCTTGAGAGCAAGATGGTCGACGCGGTCCTCGCTGTCAAGAAGGGTGCGGATATCTACGATGCCGTCCCGACCCTCATCACCAACCCTGAAGAGATCGCGCAGACTGCGGGCTCCCTCCACTGCGGGACGCTCCTCCTCTCCAAACTCTTCAAGAAGTACCTCAATGGCGCCAGGGACATGAAGATCGCGGTCACCCTCAAGGGCTGCGATGTCATGGGCATGTACGAGCTTGCCAAGAGGCAGCAGATCAACCTCGACAACGTCTACATGATCGGTCTGAACTGCGGCGGGTCTGTGAGCCCGGTCTCCGCACGGAAGATGATCGCCGAGAAGTTCGGCGTCGACCCCGACACTGTCATCAAGGAAGAGATCGACAAGGGCCAGTTCATCATCGAGACTGCCGAAGGCCACAAGGGCATCAAGATGGACGAGCTCGAGGAAGAGGGCTACGGCCGCAGGTCTAACTGCCGCCGGTGCAAGATGAAGGTCCCCCGCCAGGCAGACCTCGCCTGCGGTAACTGGGGCGTCATCGGCGACAAGGCCGGGAAGGCAACCTTTGTCGAAGTCTGCTCCGAGAAGGGTGCGGCACTCCTCGACGCCGCCACGAAGGCCGGCAAGCTTGCCACCGAGGCGCCGAACCCGAAGGGTATCGAGATCCGCGGCAAGGTCGAGAGCGCCATGCTCAAGCTCGGCGACTCCTGGCGTGCGAAGGACTTCGCAAGCCTCGGCGAGGGCAGCGCCCGCCTGAAGAAGATCGTGGAAGAGACCTCCCGGTGCATCAAGTGCTACCAGTGCATCGAGAACTGCCCGATCTGCTACTGTGTCGAGTGCTCCACGAAGAAGCCGTACCTGGTCAAGCCAGGTGAGGTGCCGCCGAACTTCATGTTTCACCTGATCAGGTTCGCGCACATCTCCGACTCCTGCATCAACTGCGGGCAGTGCCAGGAACTCTGCGCGATGGATATCCCGAACTCCCTGTTCATGCACGCTCTCCAGGTCGACCTCCAGGAGATGTTCGGCTTTGTGCCGGGCGTCGACATGACCCTGCCGGTGCTTGCACTGGTCGAAGAGAACGAAGAGCGGGCCCGTCTTGCCGGTACCGGCAGCGACCAGATCTTCAACATCTTCAAGACGGAGTAAATCCTTCTTTTCCCTTTTTTTTCTGCGGGGCGCACCAGCCTCTTTTTCCTGTTGTGATCGAAAGTGGACTCTGTTTGTCCGCTCACGAGGCGACGTTTCGGGCGGTCAGGGGGGAGAGGTCGACCTGACGACGACGGTTTCCTTCAAAGCTGGAAAAACGGTACATAGGAAAGTCCTGTTCTCTTCTTTCGGTCAGTCCCGGCGGGGCTAAAGGTATATCCGGGCGGCGGTCACACCGGGAATATCTGATCCCCATGGACCCGATACACCTCCTCGGCCTTGCGGCTGGTTCGCTCACGACCCTCTCCTTCATCCCGCAGGTGGCGCAGACCCTGCGGACGCGGTCGGCGCACGACTTCTCCTATGCGATGCTCGTCTGCTTCCTCGCAGGTCTCATCCTCTGGTTCGTCTACGGCGTGGTCAGGGACGACCCCGCGATCATAATTGCGAACGCGGTCACGGCGGTCCTTCTGCTCTGCATCCTTGCGGTGAAGATCAGGTCGCCCTGATCACAGATCACACCCTGCGAATCGTTGGGTGAGAGGGTGGCGCTCAGTCGATGTCGTCCTCGTCATAGGTGCCGGTGGCGATGAGGTTCTCGTCGATGTCGTCCGGATACGGGAGTTCGACTACCTCCGCCCCGTCGGGCAGGATGTCACCGATTTCAAAGAACATCGTGTCCGGGTACTCGCGCTCTTCAAGCTTCCCGTTGACCAGTCGCACAATCACGATCATACGTGCATTTTTCTCTGCTGATCAGCATATAAACGCGGCGATCTGCATACGGGACATCCCGTCGCCCCGTCACCGCTCCTGTCATCGGGTTCGTGTACGGTGCCCAGAGGGGCGCCCGTCGTCATGGTCGCCGTGATCGGGATGGCAGTCCGGGATACATCTATCGAGGCATGTCCGGATCTCTTCTCTGCGGAGGATCTATGGCCACCCACGCGTCACGAAAATATGAAGTGAAGGGCATCCCCCTGATCTGCCCGATCTGCGGCAGGGACCTCTTCTGGACGCGCAAAACCCAGATGAACACGACAGGGGCGACCCTCTTTGGCCTCGACTGGGCGAACAGAAACGCTGTCAATTACATCTGCGAGCACTGCGGTCACATCCTCTGGTTTTGGCCGGAGGAGTAGATTATTTCCTGCCGGCCCTGACGCATTCTTCGAGGAGCGTGTTCGTCCTCTTCTGCTCGGCGAGGATCTCCTGCTCAGTCTTCAGGACCGCCTTCATGAGGTCGAGGGCGAGCATGCTCCTCTTGAAGAGTTCCTCCTTTCTGTCGCCGAAACGCGCCTCGAAGCCGGTGAACTCGCCCGTGGGTTCTGAGACCTCGACGGAGAGGCCCTCGACCGCGACCACCGGTTCGCCCCGCGCCCGAACCTCTTCGAGAAAGGCCACAAGGTCGGCGGCGTCGCCCTCGGCGACCATCTCGACCGTGCCGTCGGGGAGGTTCCGGACATATCCCGCGACCCCTGTCCTGGCCGCGCACCCGCTGACATAACTCCTGTAGCCGACGCCCTGCACCCGGCCGCGGGCAATGGCATGCACACGCAGTCTGCCCGTTCTCCCGGCAAGGGGGCTTTCGCTCTCCTGCATGAGGGGTAGTATGGAAAAAAGAGTTTATGGAGGTGCCGGTCAGTCAACCGGCAGGGTGCGGACTGCGCTTGCCTTGAAGGAGGCGATGACCGTCATGCCCGCAGCCAGGCCTTCTTCATCGGCAGAACGCCTGGTGACGAGCGCCGTGAGTGGGAAACCGCAGTCGAGGTGGAGGCGCACGAGCGCCCCGCCGAGGGGGACGATGCCGGTGACCTCTGCCTCGAACCTGTTCCTGGCCATGCCGGTGCTCTCGCCCCGGCGGGCGATCGCGACGTCAGCTGCCCCGATCACCGCCGCCACCCTCTCCCCGACAGAGGCGTCGGAGATGGCCGCAATGCTGGCGTTGCCGACCTGCACCGTGACAAGACCGTCCGTGTTTTCGGTCACGGTCCCGTTGAGGATGTTCTCCATGCCGACGAAGCGGGCCACCCTGACAGACTGCGGGTCCTCGAAGACCTCCCGCACCGGCCCCTCCTGCGCCAGTCTGCCGTCGATGACCACCGCCGCCCGCGTGGCGAGGCGGAGGGCCTCCTCCCGTGCATGGGTCACCTGCACGATGGTGAGGCCCCTCTCCCGGTGGATACGCGCCATATCTGTCATCAACCGTTCCCGCGTCAGCGGGTCGAGGGCCGAGAAGGGTTCGTCGAGGAGGAGGATCTCGGGTTCCACGGCAAGAGCGCGGGCGATCGCCACCCTCTGCTGTTCGCCTCCGCTCATCGTCCCCGGATAACGGTCGGCGAGGTGCTCGATCCCGAAGGACGAAAGCAACCTCTCCGTCCGGCGGGTGACCTCCTCCTTCGGGAGTCTCTGCATCTTCGGGCCGAAGGCGATGTTCTCCCGCACGGTCATGTGGGGGAAGAGGGAGTAGTCCTGGTAGACGAGGGCGATCCGCCGCTTCTCCGGCGGCACGGCCGAGACGTCCTCACCACGGATGAGCACCTGCCCGGTGTCCGGGAGGTGGAGGCCCGCGATCGCTTCCAGGACCACGGTCTTTCCCGCCCCCGACGGCCCGATGATGAAGTAGTAGTCACCTTTCTCGATGGAGAGGGAGACGTCCTTCAGGGAAAAATCGCCAAGGGCGAGGGAGACATGCTTAAACTCTATCATATTTCCTCCCGATGAAACGGCTTGCCGTCCTCAGCACGATGAAGACAGTGAAACAGGCGAGGATCATGACGAAGGCAACAGTGCTGCTCTCCTTGATCCCGCTCGTCGTGAACCGGTAGTAGATGAGCGTGGAGATGACCATCGGGTAGTAGGCGATCATCACGATCGCGGCGAACTCCCCGATCGCTCTCCCCCATGCAAGGATGCTCCCGTTGAAGATGTCGCGGGCGGCAAGGGGGAGAGTGACCCGGTAGAAGGCAGTGAACCGCGAGGCCCCGAGAGTCCTGGCCACATTCTCCAGGTGGACAGGCACCTTCTCGAACCCCTCGCGCACGGCGTTCACGAAGTACGGCGAGGCGACGAAGACCATGGCGACGACGATGCCGGGATAGGCGTCCTCGAACGTGATGCCGATCTCCTGGAGGGGTGCGCCGATGAGACCGCGACGCATGAAAAGCAGGTAGACGAGGATGCCGGCCACGGTGTGCGGGAGGATGAGGGGGATATCGACGATGCTCTCCACCACTCCCTTCCCGCGGAAGTCTGTCCGTGCGAGGACATATGCCAGGGGGATACCGAGGACGATGAGGATCAGGACGGCGTTCAATCCCGCGCCCATCGTCAGGACGATGGAGTCGACCACCTTCGCGTCGGCGGCGACCCTGAGGAGATGGGGGATGTCGGAGAGTTCCTTCACCGTCATCGAGAGGAGGGAGAGGACGGTGAGGCCGAGGATCACGCCGCCGATGAGTGAGAAGGAGACCAGGCAGCGGTCGCGAAGTACTGATGTCCGGGCCATGATCTGTCAAAAAAGGAGAGAGTTCAGGGAGATGCGGTGAGAGCCTTCAGACTCTCCGGGACAGCGCCGAAACCGCCTGCCGGGACGATCGGGGACTGGCCCTGTGCGTCCATGATAGCCTGCCCTTCGCTGCCGATGAGCATCTCGATGAATGCGACGCCGCCCTCAGGGTTCTCGGCGTTCTTCGGGACAGTGGCGCCGTAGACGATCGGCTTTGCGGTCATGAGGCCACCGGCAGTCTCGATCTGCACCTTTGCATAGTCGTCGGCGTAGTCCACCGAGGAGAGGTCGATTGCTTCGGGGAGTTCGACGAAGTTAAGGCCGTTCTGTTCGGCGACCGAGCGGTACTCCCATGCATAGTCGATGCCGCCGTTCTGGAGCATCTGGACAAGTTCGACCGACTTCGGCCTGATCTGGAAGGTGTCCTTCGGTTCAGGCGAGGTGGCCAGGACCGTGTAGGTGCCGTTCTTCTCGGTCACCGTGATGTTCGAGTGCTCGGAGACGACTCTGTCGAAGATGGTGTCGTTGCCGTAGTGCTGCTCGGCAAGCTGGATCGCCATCAGGGAGCGGTAGCCGCAGGGGTCGAGGTTCGGGTCGGAGCAGGCCCACTGGACGTCGGGCTTCTCCAGGATGGTGTGCCAGGTGTCGGCGTTGACCTCACCGGCGTACTTGCTCTGGTTGGTGTAGCAGAGCACGATCTGGCTCTTGGAGAAGGTCACGTACCAGTCGGCCGAACCCGGCATCATCATCTTCGGGATGAGGGTGTAGTCGGCCGATGCAAAGACGTCGGCGCTCTTGTTGAGGTCGGTGATCTCCTTGACAAGTTTGGTCGATCCGCCGGGGACGAGCCTGACGTCGACGCCCTGGTGCGCCGCTTCGTACTGCTTCTCGATCTCCTCGAAGGGAGCGGTGAGGCTGCCTGCGTGGTAGACGGTGATGATCTGGCCGGCGGCCGGTGCTGCTGCGGTCGTCGTCTCGGCCGGTGTGGCCGTCGCCGCAGGGGTCTGGTTGTTGCTGTCTATTTGCTGGGTGGTCGTGCAGCCGCAGAGGAATATGGCGGCGCAGAGGACCAGTGCCGTTGAAATAGCCACAATTTTACTATTCATGAGTTATAAACTCGATATAATTCAAGATAACTCTTTTTATCTGTGCCTGGTTAATGAAATGCCATTATCCGGGCTCTCTGCAGGGGCACGACAAGTCTTAACCGTCTCTGCGCCGAACCTGTCCATACTATGTGGAAGGCGCTGGACATAGAGGAATGGAAGAACCAGCGGCGGTCCGACCTTGCAGGGGCGAAGGACGCCGTCGCCGGTATCATCGATGCGGTACGGAAGGACGGGGACGGGGCGCTCTATGCGCTCACGAAGAAGTTCGACCACATCGACCTTGAGGACCTGGCCGTCGCCCCGGAGGAGTTCGAGGGTGCGTACGAGGAGGTGGACGACGCCCTGGTCGAGAGCCTTGCCGAGGCCGAGGCGCACATCAGGCGTTTCCATGAAATGCAGCGCAACCATTCGCTCTGGCTCGACGAGGTGGAGCCCGGCGTGATCCTGGGCGTGAAGACGACGCCCCTCGACCGCATCGGCGCCTACGTGCCGGGCGGCAGGGCGGCATATCCATCGACCGCCCTGATGACCACGGTCCCGGCGCAGGTGGCCGGCGTGGCGGAGGTCTGTGTCTGCTCCCCGCCCCCGATCCATCCCCTCACTCTGGTGGCCCTCGACATCGCCGGCGTGGACGAGTGCTACCGCGTCGGCGGTGCGCAGGCGATCGCGGCGATGGCCCTCGGCACGGAGACGATCGACCCGGTCCAGAAGATCGTCGGGCCGGGGAACGTCTTTGTAACGGCGGCGAAGATGATGCTGCGCGACGAGGCCGAGATCGACTTCCCGGCAGGCCCGTCGGAGATCGGAATCCTCGCCGACGAGACAGCGAAGCCCGCCTTCGTCGCCGCCGACGTGCTGGCGCAGGCGGAGCACGACCCCCATGCGGGGTGCATCCTTGTCACCACCGACCCCTCCCTGCCGGCGAAGGTCGGCGAGGAGATCAAAAGGCAGATGGCCACAGCGGAGAGGCGGGCCATCATCGAGAAGGCCCTCGACCACTCGGGGTATATGGTCGTCCGCGACCTCGACGAGGCGGTCACGGCCATGGACGAGATCGCCCCCGAGCACCTCTCCATCCAGGTCGCCGACCCGATGGCGGCCCTCACCTCGGTGCGGAACGCGGGGTCGATCTTTGTCGGGCCGTACACCGCCGTCGCCTTCGGGGACTACGCCTCAGGCACAAACCACGTCCTGCCGACCGCAGGCTATGCGAAGGTCTACTCGGGTCTCGACATCCACCACTTCTGCAAGACTTCGTCTGTCCAGATGATCAACAGGGAGGGGCTTGAGTGGCTCGGCGGGATCGTGGAGAACCTCGCCTCTGCCGAGGGCCTCCACGCCCATGCAAACTCTGTCAGGATCCGCAGGCGGAAAGACGCCTGAAACCTTCTTTTTTTCGGGCCGTCGGGCTCTGTTGCATTCTTCTTCCGGAGTGAACATGAGGGGTGCTCACACCCTTGCCTCTACGTGATGGATCGGCAGAGGACGGGAACCCTCTCTGAGCAATCCCCGGCCGCCTTCCCGCCCCTATCGCAATCCCGGGGGCAACGAGGAGCGCAAGCGAGTTCGAGAACACAGAGAATTAAAGATTCTCTGAGCGTGCACATCTTCGATGTGCCACGGACCGAAGGTTTTCGCTGACGGGGGCAGCGCCCCCGGCGCGAGCGTGTGGGAAGGCATGTCGATCAGACGGGCCGCCCCTAACAGAAGAACGAGAAACTTTACCCTGCCCTCTCTCGCCGGGAGGAGACCCCCCGGATCCCCCCACGGCGAAG